>NZ_JAPDDR010000002.1:0-333896 GCF_025950095.1 Luteolibacter rhizosphaerae
GCGGGGATTGAGAAAGGAGAAGAACTGGAATGGGTACTGGAGGACCGGAACACGTTCGTGTTGAGACGGGTCAAACCGGCGAAGTCGGTGCTGAAAAAGCCGAAGGCTTAACCTGACGCGCATGCCCAAAGGGGCTTTTGAGGGGCGTCGGACGTGGTGGTGGTGGAACCTGCGAGCTCCTCGCGCTCTGCAGGGCACCGATGTCCTTGCGATGTGACCAAGGGTTGCGTCGCGATGCTTCTTGCCTTGGGCTGTCTCCTTGTCGCTTCTTTGGGACTTTGGAGGTGAGCTTGGCCTTGCTCCGATGGCGGGGGGGATCTACACCTCGCGGCGAAATGGCCTCGATCAACTCGAACTTCCTGAAGCTCAAAGCCGGTTATCTGTTCCCCGAAATCGCACGACGGGTGAAAGCATTCTCGGATGCGAATCCGGACAAGGCGTCGCGGATCATCCGCTGCGGCATCGGCGATGTGACGGAGCCGCTGCCGGGAGCAGTACGCGCCGCGATGCACGAGGCGATTGATGAGATGGGCGTGCGCGAGACCTTCAAGGGCTACGGTCCGGAGCAGGGTTACGAGTTCCTACGCCAGGCGATCGTGGACAACGAGTTCGCCGGCTTGGGCATTTCCGCGGACGAGGTCTTCATCTCGGATGGCTCGAAGTGCGACACGGGCAACATCCTGGACATCTTTGGCAAGGGCAACGTGATCGCGATCACGGATCCGGTTTATCCGGTGTATGTGGACACCAACGTGATGGCCGGCAACACCGGTGATTCCGACGAGAAGGGTGCCTATGCCGGTCTGGTGTATCTGCCCTGCAATGCCGAGAACGGCTTCGTGGCGGATCTGCCGAAGGAGCGCGTGGATCTGGTCTACCTCTGCTTCCCGAATAATCCGACCGGTGCCGTGGCGACCCGCGCGCAGCTCGAGGCCTGGGTGAAGTATGCGAAGGAGAACGACACGATCATCTTCTTCGATGCGGCCTATCAGGCTTTCGTGCAGGACGCTTCGATTCCGAAGTCGATCTTCGAGATTGAAGGAGCGAAGGACGTGGCGATCGAGTTCCGCTCCTTCTCCAAGAACGGTGGCTTCACCGGCGTGCGCTGCGCCTACATCGTGATCCCGAAGACGGTCACGGGCAAAGACGACCAAGGCAATCGCGTGCCGCTGCACCAGCTCTGGAGCCGCCGCCACAGCACGAAGTTCAACGGGGCCAGCTACCCGGTGCAGAAGGGTGCCGCGGCGGTCTTCTCCGAGCAGGGCAAGGCCGAGGTGAAGGCGCTGATCGAGCACTACATGGGCAATGCCAAGCTGCTGATCGAAGCCGTGAAGGCGGCGGGGCTGCCGGTCTTCGGCGGTGAGAATGCTCCCTATGTCTGGGTCGGCTGCCCGGCGGGTCTCGGCTCTTGGGACATGTTCGACAAGATGCTGAACGAAGCGCAGGTGGTGATCACCCCGGGCGCGGGTTTCGGTGCGGCAGGCGAGGGTTGGTTCCGTATTTCGGCCTTCAACTCGCGTGCGAACGTGGAAGAGGTCTGCAAGCGTCTGGCCGCGCTGCTGGCTTGAAGCCGCCAAGGACTTGTTCTTGAAGAGCAATTCACCTGAGGCTTCGGGCGAATTGATCACGGATTATACGGATGTGACGGATTGCACGGATGAGGAGGTGTTGGCCTCGTAAGAAGAGATTTCCATCGGAGATCCTTCATATGCTGTCTTTGAATTCGACTAATCCTTTGAACCTGTATGATGCGTGACAGATGCGAACGGTCCGGCTGCTGGTAGCCAGACCGGCAAGTCCGCATCGCATCCTTTGTTCATGCCATTCCCCGCCTGACTTTTCGGAGAAAGGTCCCTGCCTAAGATGAACCCGGAACCGCGCAGCGAAGGAGTTTCCGGCATGGCTATCCGCGGGCATCTCGACCTGCGTTGCGAGCGCAGAGCGGATGGCACGACTTACATTTCGCGGCAGTCCTTCCGGGCGCCGATTCACCTGAGCAAGCCGCACCAGGAGTCCGGTGCGCTGGTGGTGCATCTGGTGAATCCCACGGCAGGATTCTTCGACGGGGACCGGCTGGACCTGCGGGTGGAAGCCGGGGCCGGGAGCTCGGTGGTGCTGAGCACGCCGGGAGCCTCGCGGGTCTATCGGGCGCGGGGTAGCGAAGCGGCGATTTGTTCGCAGCAACTGACGGTGGAAGAAGGTGCTTTCTTGGAATGGATTCCGGAGCCCTTCATCCCGCAGGCGGGTGCGAAGTATCACCAGCGGACGAGTATCGATCTCGCGCCGGGAGCAGGGCTTTTGTTCTTCGAGTGGATCGCGCCCGGGCGGGTGGCGCGGGGTGAGGTGTTCGAGTATGAGAGCCTGCGTTGGGAGCTGGATCTGCGGGTGGGCGAGCGATTGCTGGCGCGAGAGCGCTATACGCTGGATCCCGCGACCCAGAGTTTGGCGGCCTTGAAGCAGCGCTTTCCGGAGTCGCACTATCTCACGGTCTATACCTCGGGCATCCTGGGAACGGCTTGGCCGGGAGAGCGCTTGGATGAGTTGAATGGTGAGAAGGTTTACCTAGGCCATGGTCCGCTGGAGGAAGGAGTGGCGGTGATCCGGGCGGTGTGTGCGGATAGTCTGGCAGCGAGGGAGCTCTTGGGCGTGCTGCGGCGAGTGCTCCATGAGGCGGCTGGACGGGCCGTGCCAAGATTGGGCCGATTGAATTTGTGAGGGGTTGACCGATTCCGGGGGTTTTGCGGGTGGAATCAGCAAAGGACTCGTTTGAATCAGAATTCATTTTTAGGCACGGTACATGCCAAATGATGTCTATTTCTGGATATCCATGAATGCACATCATGGAGAGGGCTGTTAGGTGGGATTCGGTTTCCTGTCATACACGGGCCATGGGTCAAACCCTTGGCCATCCGAATGCTCGGTGCCCTTCTGCGGGCAAGCCTCCCGTCAGAACCATACCGACAACCATGAAGACACCTGTGAAAGCCTCCATCCTCAAGACCGCCCTCGTGGCGAGCATTCTCGGAACCGCCGTCTCCCTCGCCGGAGATCCCGTGACTACCACGACGGCACCGGCTCCGACGATCACCGAGGAAGAGAGCAACTTCTCCGGCACCCTGAGCTTGGATGTGAATTCGCACTTCGTTTCCTACGGCTTCGACGTGTGGGGCGACGGCAACGACCTGGAAGGCCCGACCTTCAACCCGGCGATCGAGCTGACCTGGGGTCTGCCTGCGAACTTCTCGCTGATCCTCGGCACTTGGTGGGATGTGAACGGCAAGGTGCCTTCCGCGATCGGCGGCAAGCTGCAGGAAATCGACGTGTGGGCCGGCCTCGGCTACAAGGTGGGCGACCTGAGCGTGACCGCTCTCTATCAGAACTGGATCTACGGCAGCGCCAACGAGCAGATCGTGGACCTCAAGTTCGCCTACGACACCTTCCTGAGCCCCTCGCTCACGATCCACAATCGCGTGGATCCCGGTGCCTCCGGCGGTAGCAACGGCACCATCGTGGTGGCCGGCGTGTCGCACTCCATCGATGCCGGTCCGGTCTCGATCGCCTTCCCGCTGAACATCGCCTACTTCGTGGACGATGACTTCCACCCGGCCAGCACGGACAGCGGCTTCGGCTACGGCTCGATCGGCATCAATGCCACGCTGCCGCTGACCTTCCTCGGCGATAGCGCCGGCGAGTGGAACGTGCACGGCGGCTTCACCTACTACGTCACCGACAGCGACGTGGTCGCGAACTCCGATGCAGGCCGTCCGGACAACGACTTCCTGACCGCCAACATCGGCATCGGCTGCGCCTTCTAAGGCGTTTCCCCCTTCCTTGGTATCAATCGGTTGCTGCGGAGAGGTCCGTTCCGGAAGCCCCTTCGGGAACGGGCCTTTTCGCCGCTCCGGTGGTCCCTTTCTTTCCCCCCACCATCTCCAAGCAATCGCTACCTAACCCAACTTTGTCCCCAATTTTATGAACCGTTCCGCTTTCCAACGCCTGCTGGCCCTGGCAGCGCTTTCCACCACCCTTGCCGCGACACCCGCCAGCGCCGAAGAGACCGTGAAGGTCGGCGTGCTCCACTCCCTTAGCGGCACCATGGCGATCAGCGAAACCTCGCTGCGCGACGTGCTGCTCTACACCTTCGACGAGATCAACGCCAACGGTGGCGTGATGGGTAAGAAGATCGAACCCGTGGTGGTGGACGGTGCCTCGAACTGGCCGCTCTTCGCCGAGAAGGCCAAGCAACTGCTGGAAGAAGACAAGGTGGCCGTGACCTTCGGCTGCTGGACTTCGGTTTCCCGCAAGTCGGTTCTGCCGGTCTTTGAAGAGAAGAAGGGCCTGCTCTTCTACCCGGTGCAATACGAGGGCGAGGAGATGTCCCCAAACATCATGTACACCGCGGAGGCGGTGAACCAGCAGGCGACTCCCGCCGTGGACTACATGCTGGCGGAAGGTAAGAAGAAGTTCTACCTGCTGGGCTCCGACTACGTGTACCCGCAGACGACGAACCTGGTGCTGCTGGAGTACCTGCGCAGCAAGGGTGTGCCGCTGGAGAACATCGGCGGTGGCTTCCGCAAGGAAGGCGACGAGATCGTTTCCGCGGGCAAGTATACTCCCTTCGGTCACACCGATTACCAGCAGATCGTCTCCGAGATCAAACAGTTCGCCGCCGGTGGTGGGGCCTGCGTGATCAACACGCTGAACGGCGATACCAACGTGCCTTTCTTCAAGGAGTATGCCGCGGCCGGCCTGACTGCCGAGACCTGCCCGGTGGTGAGCTTCTCGATCTCCGAGGACGAGTTCCGCGGTCTGCCGGCCAAGCAGCTCGTGGGTCAGCTCGGCTGCTGGACCTACTTCCAATCGATCCGCACTCCCGCCAACAAGAAGTTCGTTGATGGCTTCCAAGCTTGGCTGAAGAAGACCGACACCCCGGGGATCGTGAAGGAAGGCCGCGTGACCTGCTCGCCGATGGTGCTCAGCTACGACGGTGTCTACCTCTGGAAGAAGGCCGTGGAGCAAGCCAAGTCCTTCGACGTGGACAAGGTGGTGGCCGAGCTTGAGAAGGGCATTTCCTTCGATGGCCCCGGCGGCACCGTAACCAGCCAGAAGAACCACCACGTGACGAAGAACGTCTACATCGGCGAGACCCGTGCGGACGGCCAGTTCAAGATCCTGAAGGAGTTCAAGGGCGTCGTAGGCGAGCCCTTCCTGAAAGGCACCTTCAAGGCCTCCGCCGCCAAGTAACAAGAATCATCCTGCCCCCCAAGGATTCGTGCCAACCCCTGCCCGGTGCATACGGGCAGGGGTTTTTCCGTTGCGCGTGGTGATTCGCGATTCGGGTTGAGGCGGGCGGGACGGCTTGGCAGGCTGGGCGCATGTCAGTGCTTGCCGATATCTACGTCTCCACGCCGGAGAACGCCCTCGCCTATGACGGGAGCAAGGAGTTCCCCGAGAGCGAACGGGCGGAGCTCACGGGATTCACCTACATCGAGTTCTCCACGCTGTGGGCGATCGTGGAGGGGAAGCCGTGGGAGGAGGGTCACATGGACGCCTTCGAGAGCGTGATGGAGGACGAGAAGGGGGAGAAGATGATCTTCCGCTTTCCGGACAGCTTCGTGGAGCTGACCGTGAAGCTGGGCGATGCGGCGATCGAATCCGCGGCAGAAGAATGGGCGGAGACGGACGAGCTGGAATGCGATCCGGAAGATCTGCGGCCGGTGATCGAAGAGCTGGTGCGCGTGGCGAAGGTGGCGAAGGAGAGCGGGCGCGGGCTTTATCTTTGGAACAGCGTGTGAGGTCCCATGAAGCCCAAAGTTCGCCTCTATAATCATGACGGCCTTGGCTTGATCATCGATTTCCCAAGCGGAGTGATCTATTCCAACCAAGCCGGTGGCCATGCCTGCTTGCAGCCGGAGATGGAAGGGATATTCGTTCCGCTCTCCAATGATGATTGGCCGATCTCTCCGACCGATGAGCTGGTGGCCTACTTCACCGGCGTCAAGCACCAAGGCTCAGGGGCCAGCAGCGGGATCGACGAAGAAGATGCCGCTTTCATCGAGGGGATTCTCTGCAAGCACCGCCCGAATGGTGTTATTAAAGTCGATCGGACAAAACTGCGGGAATCCTATGAAGCATGGATCCATGTCGGGGTGCTCGATGATGGATCGGGCTCAAACGAGGAATTTCCGGGTTTCGGTCCCTACCCCCGCTCTGCCGTGCTGACGTGGCCGAACTCGGACTGAGCGGCGGTCAAGCTTCCCAATCCAGCACGACCTTGCCGGACTGGCCGGACATCATGGTCTCGAAGCCTTTCTTGAAGTCGGCGATCGGGAAGCGGTGGGTGATGACGGGCGAGATATCGAGTCCCGCGCGGATCATGCTGCTCATCTTGTACCAGGTCTCGAACATCTCGCGGCCGTAGATGCCTTTCAGGACGAGGCCCTTGAAGATGACCTTGTCCCAATCGATGGCGACCTTGTCCGGGAAGATGCCGAGGAGGGAAACCTTCGCGCCGTTCGAGGTGTGGTTGAGGATGTCATTCAGGCCGGAGGGGTGGCCGGACATTTCGAGTCCGACGTCGAAGCCTTCCTTCATGCCGAGGGATTTCATGGCATCGCCCAAGGACTCTTCCGCGACGTTCACGGTGCGGGTGGCGCCGAGCTTCTTGGCGAGTTCGAGGCGCCAGGGATTCACATCGGTGACGACGACATGGCGGGCACCGGCGAAGCGGCAGACCGCGGCGGCCATGCAGCCGATGGGGCCGGCACCGGTGATGAGGACGTCTTCCGCGACGAGGTCCCAGGAAAGTGCGGTGTGGACGGCGTTGCCGAGGGGGTCGAAGCAGGAGATCACTTCCTCGGGGATCGAGGGATCGACCTTGTAGACGTTGCGGTAGGGGATGGAGAGGTATTCAGCGAAGGCACCGGGGCGATTTACGCCGACGCCCAAGGTTTCCGGGCAGAGGTGGCGGCGGCCGGCGAGGCAGTTGCGGCAGCGGCCGCAGACGATGTGGCCTTCTCCGGAAACGAGTTCACCGGGGACGATATCGGTCACGCCGGAGCCGACGGACTCGACCACGCCGCAGAACTCGTGGCCCACGTGCATGGGCACCGGGATGGTGCGCTGGGCCCAGGCGTCCCACTTCCAGATGTGCACGTCGGTGCCGCAGATCGAGGTCTTCTTGATCTTGATGAGCACGTCCATGGGCCCGACTTCGGGCATGGGGACGTCCATCATTTCGAGTCCGGGGCCGGCAGTGGCTTTGACGAGCGCTTTCATGGGAACGGGGTGCCGCGGCGAATGCTCCACGACCGGAAAGGCGGGGCTAGGGAATTGTCGTTTGCCCGGAAAAAGTGACTAGGCCGCACGCTTTTGGGGCCGGAATCGGTCCAAAGGCGATTCGAGGTAGCGCCAGCAGAGCCAGGCCGCGCCCCATGAGGCGAGGAAGAAGCAGAGGAGCTGCAGGGCGGTGGGGAGATTCCACATCCAGATCCACGGCAGCACGAAACCGAGGAAGAGCGGCATGGGGGTGTGGAAGAGGTAGAAGCCGTAGCTGAGGCGTCCGACGTGCTGGATGAAGGGGAGATCGAGAAGCTTGCCCAAGGGGCCGCGGAAGCCCGCGAGGGTGACGGAGATGAGGCCGGCGAAGACGACCGAGACGAGGGTCTGCTGGAAGTGGCGGATGCCCGGGAGGGGATGCCCGATGCGGTCGAAGTGGTAGAGGACCAAGTAGGGGACGAGAGCGATCCACGAGGCGATGGTGAGGCGGCGGTCGCCGGGCTTCATGCCGTTCTCGATGGCGAGGGCGAGGAGGGCTCCCGCGCCGAAGTAATCGAAGGCGCTTGTGGTGATGGCGCCGGGGCGGAGGATCTCCGGGAAGAAGTTCACGAGGATCGCGCGGGAAAGCGGAGCGACCAAGGCGGTGGCGACCAGCACCTTGGCCATGTGCTTGCGCGGAGCGGCGTAGATGGGGAGGGGCCAGAGCAGGTAGAACTGCACTTGGATGGCGAGGGTCCAGTAGTGGGCGGTGCCGGAGGGGAAGTCCGTCAGCCGCGACATGTGGAAATTCACCGTGTAGGTGAGGTAGTAGAGCAGGTGGGCGCGGATATCCGGCGCGGCGACGAGCCAGGCGAAGAGCATGGCGACGTAGGCGGGGAGGAGGATGCGGATGGCGCGGCGGCTGAGGAAGTCCTTGTAGGCGGGGCCGCGCCAAGCGGTGGAGGAGGATTCGCCCTTGGCCTGATCGCGAAGGAGGCCGCGGGTGATCAGGAAGCCGCTGAAGGTGAGGAAGAAGTAGAGGCCGATCTCAAAAGGAAAAGGCCCGCGCCATGAGGCGGGGGCCCAGTGTTGCCACATCACGCCGAAGACGGCGATCGCTCGCCAGCCATCGAGCTGGGTGTTTCGGGAAGTGGCCAATCAGACTCGCGGGAGAATCAGAGACCGGAGGGGTGGCGCATGACGTGGCCGGCACCGGCACGGGTCTGTGGCTTCCAGCGGGGGCCGCTGCGACCGCCGGGGCCGCCGGTATCGAGGCGCAGGCCGGCGACGGTCATGAAGACGTGGCCATTGCGGACGTAGACGGTGATCCAGTCACCCTCGCCCTTGTTGCCGTAGCTGAAGTAGCCCTTGCTGGGCATGGAGCCCTTCATGAGGCCGGACTCGCGGAGAACGTAGGAGACGGTGCCGGAGCAATCGTAGCCGCTGTCGAGGTGCTTGGCGTGGCCACCGCCCCACTTGTAGGGCTTGTTCTGGAGGCGATTGCCGGCGGCGATGGCGCGCTTCACGGCCATCGGGGCGTTCCTCGGGGCGTAGGCGAGACCGTCTTTCAGCATGGCGGTACGGCCGCTCTTGAAGCTGTAGGAAACGGGGTGTTTGGCCTTCACTTGGCGCGAGCAGGAGCTCAGGCCGGAGGCCAAGAGCAGCAGCGGGAGCAGGAGTAAAAGTCGTTTCACGGTGCGGACTTTAAAGATTTCTTAAATTTTTACAAAATGTTTCTTCCTCCCTCCAAAAACCGGGGGATAGCACCCCAGAGGGGTGCCGAATGAGAAGAGGCGGCTAGGCTTCCGAAAGCTGCGCGTAGTAGTCCAGCCAGAGTTCGCGGAGGTTGCCGCGGTGGTTTCCAAGCTTCTGATGGAGAGAGGCTTGGAGGTGGGATGCAAATTGCGGTGCGGCGCGGCGGAGCAGGGTTTCGGCGAGCCGGAGGTCCGGTTGGAGGCGGATCAGCACTGGCCAAGGGCCGGGCTGGTGGCGGGCGAGGAGGACGCCTGCGGCGGCCCGGGAGGCACGGCGGAGTTCGCGGCGCTGGAGCCAAGGGAGGTGGCAGTCACCATCGACGAGGAGGATTCTGCCGGTGCAGGTGCAGGTGCGGAGGATCTCGCGGTCGGAGGCATCGAGGCGATTGCGCTCGAGGTTGAAGAAGAGGCGGGCGGTGGGGCGTCCGGCGGCTTCGAGGCGCAGGCCCCACGCTTGGAGCAGCGAGGTCTTCCCCGAGCCCTTGTGGCCGGTGATGGCGGCGCGCTGGCCGTGTTGCAGCCATAGGGTATCGAGATTCTCCCAGGTCGTGCCGATCAGGGCGGGATCGAAGGCGAGGACCTTCTCCAGCCGTGAGGGGGCGAAGGGGTTGTCGCGAGCGATCATCGGTTCATGCCGAAATATTTCTTGAGGCCGCTGCCCATCTTGCCTTCCGAGCGGGGCGACTGGACGGCGGAGAGCACGGTGGCCTGGCCTCCGGGTCCCATGACGAACTCCTCCACGGCCAGCGAGCCCTCTTTCTTGTCCACGAGTTCGATGCCCCAGACGATACTGATCAAGCGGCCATCGACGGACCACGGGTTACCGGGGAGGTCGAAAGAGAAAGCGCGTTCGCCACTGGCGGTTTTCCCGAGATCCATGGTGGAGACGGCCTGCGCTTCCTCGGTGCCGCGGCCGCGGGTGAACCAGAAGAGGCGGAGTTCAAGGGACTTCGGGGCCTCATCAAGACGCCAGCGGACCGAGCCGCTGACCGTGGCAAAGGGAGTGTAGGCGCGCGTGGCGAGAGTGATCGAGTTCATGGCAGTTCCTCCTTTCTCGGGAAGCTTACGGTGATCTCACGCTCCGCCTTCACATCGGGCAGGCGGGGAATCTCCGCGCGCAGGCAGAGGAACCACCTGATCCGATTGTGGCTGCCAGCGAAGCTGGGCACGGCATCGGCCGGGATGAGGATAGTGGCGTGGCCGGTGTCCATCGCCTGCGGGGTGCGGGTCTCGAAGATGACCTGTTCGTGGAAGACGAGCTTCGCGGTCGAGGTGTTGGTGCCATTGCGGTAGGTGGCCTCCTCCCGCCCGACGAGGAGCAGGCAGAAGGATGCCGGCTGGCCGCGGCCTCCGCCGCGCCGCCAGCGCAGGGTGTGGCTGCTGCCGCGTGCGAGTTCGGCTTCGTTCATCTGGAGTTCATAGACCGGGCCGAAGAGGGCGATGAACATGTAGATGGTGAGCGCGATCATCCCGAGGCCGACGAGGATGAAGGGGATGAGGAAGAGGGTGAAGAAGCTGCCCTTGGTATCGAAGAAGCCGAAGGTGATGAAGCCGTTCCAGAAGAGCGTGAAGATCAGGATGAAGATGAAGCCCGCGAGAGGCACCGTGCGGAAACGGGTCCACTCGCCCGCGACCATGGCGGGATTCCCGATCTCTCGCACGGCAAGGCCCGGGCGCGCCTCCGAGCGGACCGCGGGTTTCCTACCCTTCCGGAAACACCAGATGAGCCCGCCAAGACCCACAGCCATGAAGGGGAGGGGGAAGAGCGCGAAGAGAGCCCACCAGCCGGGATTGCGATTGATCACCGCGCGCCAAGGGTTCTGCGGATCGACGAAGACGGTAATCTTCGTGCCCGGCGGATTGGCATTCACCACCTCCACCTTGCCCTTGCGACCGGAAGAGCTGCCGCCGATGAGATCATAACGATTCGAGCGATACTCGTGGCCACCGACCTCGTAGCGGTAGAGCAGGTCCACGGCGTAAGTGGTGCTATCGTCACCACGGCTTTCCCGGACACGGCCGCGGACAACCTCCGCGCTGGTTTCCTGCCAGCCGCGCATGTCGAGCCACTCCAGGAATTTCGGAACGATCAGGCCGCCGAAAATGCCGAGACCCGCAAGGCCGAAGATAAGGAAGAAAACGAGACCAAGGGCAGGGGGCGCCTCCGTGGTGGTGGGGTAGGAGACAACGCGCTCCTTCCGGCTGCTGAAGAGGATGGCCAAGCCGATCAGCACGAAGAGTCCGCCGACACCGGAGAAGATCAGACCGAAGATCAACTGGCCATGGCTGCCCTGCGGATGGAGGTAGGACTCGGCGGGATTCTCCGGATTCACCCGACACTCCGCGCTGGCACCGGCAGGAGAGGGGCGGCGGCCCTCCGGTCCTTGGAGGAAGGGCTCACGGATCTCGGCGAGTTCCTGATAGGCCTTGCTGCTCTTCTGATCGGTCCAGAGCTTGGTGCCGGTGTAGCTCTGGCCACCGTAGTCGTAGCGATAGGCAAGATCGGCACGGAAACCGCCCTCGGCGCCATCGGCATCCACGATTTCGAAGCGATCGATGGTGCAGGGGACCGGCTGCCATGAGCCGGCGCGGAAGCTCTCCCGGATCTGCCAGACGCCGACGATGAGGAAGATCGAGCTGAAGAGCGTCCAGAAGAGGCCGAAGCCAATCAATCCGCAGCCCTTGCCCGGAACCGTGGTGCCAGATCTTGTCACAGTGGGGTTCTAGCAGACGGGAGAGTTATGTGTCGCTGGAAATCCTGCGGGTCGGCTACCAGCGTCCGCGGGAGCGATCCCGCATGGAGCGGCGGCGACCAGGATTGTGCGGGACCGCGGGACGCTGCGCGAGCCTGCGTCGTTTCCGGATCAGCAAGAGGCAGCCGACCGGTAAGCCGAGGAAGGCGATGCCTAACAGAAGGGTGAAAAGCAGCTCCATGTCGTCGCCTTGCTTGACGAAGGATCGCCAAGGGGCGGCAGGATCGTAAAGAAGCGTGAGCTGGCTGCCGGGCGGGTGCTGCTCTGAGGCCAGAGTGGCTTGCGAGCCGGTGAAGGCGGAGGGATCGGGCGAGTAGCAATTCGAGCGATACTCGCGACCGCCGACTTCATAGCGGTAGAAGATATCGGGCACGGTGGGCGGCCTGCGGCTGCCTTCCATGCGGACGGTGCGGCTCCAGATCACGGTGCCGGGCGACTCCCGCCAAGCGATGGTTTTGGCTGACTCGCGGAAGGAGTGGAGAGCGACGCCAAGGAGAGCCAGACCCGCAGTGGCAAAGAAGAGCAGGACCGCCTCGATGAGCCAGTGGACGATCCTATCGGAGTTCCTGCGAAACCCGATGATCAGCAGGCAGACCCCGATGAAGAGGAAGAAGCCGAAGGCAAGGGCGAAGGGGAGCAAGGTGGCCCACGGTGCCGGGGGCCGGGCGAGGGCGGCTTGCGAAGGATCGGAGGGATTGACGAAACAAACTGCGGCAGTGCCGGGAGGGATGGTGACGGCCGTGCTGGCCACGGCATTGATGAGGGGCTCGCGGAACTTCGGCCAAGCTGCGGTAATCGCGATCGCCCTGTTTGGCGGGCCAGAGCCTGGTGCCGGTGTGGCGGATGCCATCGAACTGGTAGTGGAAGAGGAGGTCGGCAGTGAAGGCAGGAGTCGTCCCGCGATCCGCCACGATCTCGAAGCGCTCGATGATGCAGGGGGTGCTGCGCCAGAACTGCCCCGTGAGGGTGCTCCAAGCCTCCTTGAAAGATAGGCCGAAGATGATGAGGACGAGGGCACAGAAGCCGATGCCGACGAAGCGCACGTGGCGGTGATTCCGGGTTCCGTCTTCCGTGGGTGCGGACATGGGGTGGATCTAGCAGATCGGGAAATCTCCGCCGCTGTAAATCGGGAGGTGGATTCCAATGCTGACTTTGTTGTTGAGCCGCGAGAAAGCGCAGACAGGCGCAAAAGTTAGAGGCAAGAAGAGCCTTGAGATGTCAGAGCCTTAGGAGCGGGCTCGCCTGAGGTTTCTCTGGTGGTCTTTGAGGGCGCGGCGCAGGCGCCTACGGTGTCGCTTGAGCAATGCCCAAGAACCGCCCATGCCGAAGGCGAGGCAGGGTAGTGCCAGTAGCAGCGGAAGGGACTCGCGTCCGACGATGGCCATTACCAGCAAACCGAGACCTGCCGTGCCGAACATCTGGACGAAGATGACCGGGATGACGCCCTTGGCGAAGCCGCGGTTCCGGAGTCGCACCAAGGATGGCTTCTCGAAGATCATGGCCAAGCCGATCGCGGTGAAGAAGCATGCGAAAACCGCGAAAGCGAGGCCGCCCCAAATGTTCCGGGGATCTTCTTTCACCAAGCAGGCCTGCTCCGGTTTGCGGGGATTGACGTGGCACTCGGAGTTCGTGTTTGAGGCGAAGGTATGGCGGATCTCGGAGAGGCTTCCGTAACTTGCTTTGGTCTGCTTCCCTCTCCACAAGCGATGGCTGGTGTAGCTCCGGCCCGCGAATTCGTAGCGGAAAGCGAGATCGGGAACGAAGTGCGCGTCCGTGTCCGGCTTGGCGGCGATCTCGAAGCGTTCGATAATGCAAGGGATCTTCTGCCAGCCACCGCCGGTGATCCCGCTCCACATCGCCCCGAGCCCCGCTCCTACAAGGACCAAACCGAGTGCGGTCCAAATGATGCCCATGGCCAGGACGGGCCCGTTCCTGTGCCCCGGGAACATCGTGCGTAGTTTCCGGGTTATTCCTCGGATTCCAGCCATGCGACGACTTGGGCTAGGGTGCGGCCGCGGTGGCTGAGGGCGTTCTTCACTTCCGGGCCGAGTTCGGCGAAGCTGCGGTCGTGGCCTTCCGGGGCGAAGAGCGGGTCGTAACCGAAACCGCCGGCTCCGAAAGGGGCATCGAGGATGCGGCCCTCCACGGTGCCGCTGAAATCGGCGAGGACTTGGCCATTCTCGGCGAGGACCATGGTGCAGCGGAAGCGGGCGCTGCGCTCGGTTTGTCCCTCCAGCTCGCGCATCAGGCGGGCATTGTTCTTGGCGTGATTTCCATCCTCGCCGCCGAAGCTGCTGGACCAGACGCCGGGAGCTCCGCGAAGGGCATCGACCTCCAGGCCGGAATCGTCCGAGAGTACCAAACCCGTCACCTCCCGGCTGATGGCCTGGGCCTTGAGGGTGGCGTTTTCGAGGAAGGTGGTGCCGGTTTCCTCGACGCTCGGGAGATTGGGGAAATCATTGGCATCAAGCACCATGTAGCGGGTGCCGATCATCTCGCGGATCTCCTGCGTCTTGTGGGCATTGCGGGTGGCGATGACGAGGACAGGAAGATCGGCGGACATGACCATGGGGTAGCTGGCCGGGTGCTGACGGCCAAGAATTTTGAAATAATCCGGTACCGTGCTACGCCTATAGGCAAGTCATGAAAGCCATCACGCACCTCGCCTTTTTCGCCGTCGGCTCCGCTCTCGTGGGGTCCGCCTTTGCCAAGACGCCGGAAGGCTGGAGCACTGATCTGGAGAAGGCTCTGGAGCAGGCGAAGAAGGAAAAGAAGTCGGTGTTGGTGGAATTCACGGGATCGGACTGGTGCGCACCGTGCATCGCGGTGAAGAAGGCGGTGCTGTCCAAGAAGGAATTCACGGACAAGGCCTCCGAGAAATTCATCCTAGTGGAACTGGATTTCCCGAAGAGCGATGAGGCGCTGGCCAAGAAGAACGAGCCGATCCGCGAGAAGTACGAGGTGGAGGGGTTTCCGACCGTGCTGCTGCTGACTCCGGAAGGGAAGCAGTTCTCCACCTTCAATCCGGCGGGCTTCATGAAGGTGGATGCCTTCCTGGCGCATCTGGATGCGGAGCTGGAAAAGAAGGAGCTCGACTGAACGTTTTCTAGAGCGGTGCTGTTCATGGCAGCCCGGCCCCGTCCGGCGATGTGCCGGGCGGGGTTTTTCCTTGGAATATCAGCCGGTTTCGGAGCGTCCTAATGGGCGATGAAAACGATTCTCCGTTCCCTTGCCGTTGTCGCCGCCAGCATGTCCTTCGCCTTCGCCGGGAGCGAGGGGTGGATGACCGATTGGGAAGCGGCGAAGGCCAAGTCGAAGGCAGAGGGCAAGCCGATCCTGATCAACATCACCGGCTCCGACTGGTGCGGCTGGTGCATCAAGCTGGAGAAGACGGTGTTCCAGAAGCCGGAGTTCAAGGAATTCGCGGCGAAAAACGTGATCCTGATGGAAGTGGATCTGCCGAAGAAGAAGGAGCTGAGCCCCGAGCTGAAGAAGCAGAACGAGGCGCTGAAGAAGGAGTACCTGATGGGCGGATTCCCGACGGTGCTGCTGCTGGACGCGGAGGGTAAGAAAATCTCCGGCGACCTGGGCGAGCTGGAAGGCGGCACCGAGGGCTACATTAAGACGATCGGCGAGCTGGTGGCGAAAGCGAAGGCGAAGTGATCAGGACTTCGCGAAGGGCCCGGTAGAGAAGGGTCCCGAATCGGCGCTGATGGTATTCAGCGCCGATAGCATTTTCAGGCAGGCCTTGCCGACTTCGCCGCCTTTGACGACGAGGTGGTCGCGGAAGTAGGCGAGGCGCTCCTCGCTTTCGTCGAAGTGCTGCGGGGTGAGCACGCAGGAGAAGATGGGGACGCCGGTATCGAGCTGGACGCGCATCATGCCGGAGATGACGGCATCGGCGACGAACTCGTGTCGGTAGATGCCGCCATCGACGATGAGGCCGAAGGCGATGATGGCATCGTACTTGCCGCTGCGGGCGAGGGTCTGGGCGAAGAGCGGGATCTCGAGGGCGCCGGGGACGGTGAACTCGGCGGTGCCGTGGCCGGCGAGCGCGTTCTTGCAGGAGCCGCTGGCCCCGGCGAGGAGATCGACGTGCCATGAGGCGGAGATCAGCGCGATGTTCATGAGGGGAGGGAAGGACGGGGGAGGGTGAGTGTCAATGGTCTGCTCGCGAGCCGCGGCGGAGGGGTTTTCCTTTTCAAATCTAGGGAGTTCGGCGAAGTTCCGCGCCCCGCCGGTGGCGGGAGTATCCTGAAATCGAACCATGTCCGACCGACGCAAGTCCTTCCCCTTCGACGTTTTCGAGCCCGCTTGGCAGGCGCGCTGGGACGCGGAGAAGACCTTCCGCACCCCGAACCCGGGTGATGCGGACTTCGATGCCACGAAGCCGAAGTTCTACGTACTAGACATGTTCCCCTATCCCTCCGGCTCGGGCCTGCATGTGGGCCACCCGGAAGGATACACCGCCACGGACATCATGGGCCGGGCGAAGCGCCGCCAGGGATTCAACGTGCTGCACCCGATGGGCTGGGATTCCTTCGGCCTGCCGGCGGAGCAGTATGCGATCAAGACCGGGCAGCACCCGGCGATCACGACGACGGCGAACATCGCGACCTTCAAGCGGCAGTTGAAGTCGCTGGGTTTCGGCTACGATTGGGACCGCGAGATCGCGACGACCGATCCGGGCTACGTGCGCTGGACGCAGTGGATCTTCCTGCAACTGTATTCGTCGTACTTCGATGAAGAGGCGGGGAAGGCGGAGCCGGTGGCGGAGCTGGAGGCGAAGGGCTGGACGCGCGAGCAGATCGATGCGGTGCGCCTGGCCTTCGTGCACGAAGCGCCGGTGAACTGGTCGCCGGACCTGGGCACGGTGCTGGCGAACGAGGAGGTCGAGGAGTGGCGCAGCAAGGGCCACATCGTCGAGCGGCGTCCGCTGCGCCAGTGGATGCTGCGGATCACGAAGTATGCGCAGCGCCTGATCGACGAGCTGGACCCGCTGGATTGGCCGGAAGGGATCAAGCTGCTGCAGAAGAACTGGATCGGCCGCAGCGAAGGGGCCGAGGTGGATTTCAAGCTGGAGGGTCACACGGTGACGGTCTTCACGACACGTCCGGACACCTTGTTCGGTGCGACCTACATGGTGCTGGCACCGGAGCATCCGTATGTGAGCGAGATCACGACGGCGGAACAGAAGGATGCGGTGGAGGCCTATGTGAAGGCCTGTGCTTCCAAGTCCGATCTGGAGCGCGGCGACATGAACAAGGACAAGACCGGTGTCTTCACCGGGGCGCATGCGATCAATCCGGTGAACGGCGAGCAGATCCCGGTGTGGATCGCCGATTACGTGATGATGGGCTACGGCACGGGCGCGATCATGGCGGTGCCGGCGCACGACGAGCGGGACTTCGAGTTCGCGAAGAAATTCGAGCTGCCGATCGTGCAAGTCGTTCAACCGAACGGCGATCAGGACTGGCAGGGCTACACCGACCCGGGCACGGCGGTGAATTCCGGTTTCTTGGACGGGCTGCCGACCGCTGAAGCGAAGGCAAAGATCATCGATTGGCTGGAGTCCGGATCGAAGGGCAAGCGCCGCGTGCAGTTCAAGCTGCGCGACTGGCTGTTCTCCCGTCAGCGCTATTGGGGTGAGCCCTTCCCACTGACCTGGAAGGATGGCAATCACTACGCCGTCGCCGATGCCGAGCTGCCGTTGCTGGCTCCGCCGCTGGAAGACTACAAGCCGAGCGGTTCGCCCGAGCCGCTGCTGAGCAAGGCGCGCGAATGGGTGGAGCTGCCGGATGGCTCGATCCGCGAGACGAACACGATGCCGCAGTGGGCGGGATCCTGCTGGTACTATCTGCGCTACTGCGATCCGGCGAATGCCGGGCGCTTCATTTCGAAGGAAGCGGAGTCCTACTGGGGTGGCGACGGTTCGCAGCCCGGAATGGTGGACCTCTACGTGGGTGGTACGGAGCACGCCGTACTTCACCTGCTGTATGCGCGCTTCTGGCACAAGGTGCTTTTCGACCTGGGCCATGTGAAGACCAACGAACCTTTCCAAAAGCTGGTGAACCAGGGCCTGATCCTGGGCGAGATGGAATTCCTTGGATTCAAGGATTCCAGCGGCACCTGGATCAGCTTCAAGGATGTCACAGAGCAGGACGGCACCTTCACCCACCAAAAGACCGGGGAAGCCCTCCAGAAGGTCGCGATGGATGCTGGCGACGTGCAGAAGGACAGCGAGAACTTCGTTCTGAAGGGCGATCCTTCGATCCGCGTCCGCGCCAAGGCGGAGAAGATGTCGAAGTCCCGCGGCAACGTGGTGAACCCGGATGACGTGGTGCGCGAGTATGGCGCGGATTCGCTGCGTCTCTACGAGATGTTCATGGGCCCGCTGGAACAGGTGAAGCCATGGAGCATGAAGGGCGTGGAAGGCGTGTCGCGCTTCCTGGCCCGCGTGTGGCGTGTCGCCTTCGAGGAAGATCAAGCCGGTGAATGGCAGCGCTCCGCGAAGATCCAGGACGTGCCCTGCACGGACAAGGCGCTGCTGAAGGTGGTGCACGAGACCGTGAAGAAGGTGACGGATGACATCGCGAAGATGTCCTTCAACACCGCGATCTCGCAGATGATGGTGTGCACGAATGCCTTCACTTCCGCGGAGGTGGTGCCGCTGAACGAATTCCGCCTGCTGCTGCACGTGCTGAATCCTTTCGCCCCGCACCTGACGGAAGAAATCTATTCCCGTCTCGGCGGCAGCGGCATGCTGGCCGATGAAGCCTGGCCGAAGCATGACGAAGCCGCACTGGTGACAGACGAGATCGAGCTGGTGGTGCAGGTGAACGGCAAGCTGCGCGACAAGATCACGGTGGCCAAGGATGCCGATCAAGCGACGGTGGAAGCCGCCGCGCTGGCCTCCGCCAAGGTGAAGGAGCAGACCGACGGCAAGACGGTCCGCAAGGTCATCGTGGTGCCCGGACGTCTGGTGAATATCGTGGCGAACTGACCCGGTCATGGAAGATGCCCTAGCCGCTATCTCCGCGCGGCCCGCTCTGTATGAGTGGATCGCGACGGAGGGCTGGGGCAGCCGCTTGGACCGGGTGACCAAGCTGCGCGGAAGGGACTATGCGAACGAGCGCAGCATCCGCAATGTCGAGTGGATCGAGATTGAGGGTGCGGGCGAGCTGATCGTGACGGCCGCGGTGCAGGGAACGCGGCGGAAGCCCTATGAGACTTCCGTAATCTTCCGGGAGTCGCGGGGGCAGTGGGCGGTGGAGAGCGAGTGCACCTGCCCGGTGGGAGCCTACTGCAAGCACGGTGCGGCTTTGCTGCAACTCCTTCAAGAGAGGCTCATCGATGTGTCGGCGGGAGTTGAGCTGGTGCCTGTGACGGTTCTGGATGTGCCTTTGGACGAATGGCTCAAAGGCCTGGAGAATGCGGCGCGGAATCCGGACGGCAAGGAGCTGGAGCGGGTTTCCGCGGAGACGCGTTTCCTTGCTTACTGCATCGAGCGAGCGGCGGAGAAGGAGTCGCATGAATTCGAGTTGATTCTGCGGGTGGGTAACCGGTTGAAGGACGGGACGGTCCGGATTCTGGGCGGGCAGGCGAGTGCCGATCCCACGAAGCCGGCGCGCTACATGGCGCGGGAAGACCTGCTGTTGGTCACGCTCTACCGGCAGCGGCATCATCGCTATCATGCGTGGAGCGAGATGCCGCTGGAGGGGGCGGGTTGGGATGATTTGTTAGAGGGATGCTTGAAGGCGGGACGACTTTATTTCGGCACGCCCGGGAGCGACCACCGTGGCTCGTCCGCGTATCGGCCGCTGGTGGCGGGAGATCCGTTGGAGGTTGGGATCGAATGGGAGATCCAGCAGGATGGCGGGGCGAAGCCGGTGCTGCGCGGGATCGATCCGGAGCTTTCATTGCTGCCCACGGTGCCGCCGCGGTATCTGGATCCGGAGCGTGGAGTTATCGGGTTGTTGCAAGGCGCGGTGCCCGGGCCGGTCCTGTCCGCCTGGCTGGGCGGGCCGGTGATTCCCGGTGAGAATGTGGCGGAAGTCGCGACGAGGCTCGGCGCGATGCCTTCGCTCAAGTTGCCGGTGCCGATGGCGTTGGAGACGGTGCAGCGGGCAGCGGTGTCGCCGCGACCGCACCTGCGGGTGCAGCGACATGTGTTTGCGGACGCGTGGCAGCGGATCGAAGTGATTCTTGGCGAGTTGACTTTCACCTATGGGGATAGTCCCCGGCTGCATCCGCTGGAGCCGGGCGATCCGCGGCAGCATATCGCTGTGGTAGACGGCCAGCGGATCATCTGGCCGAGGGATCCGCAGACGGAGCGGTCTGCGGAAGGGCGTCTGGCTTCGGTGGGGCTGGTGCCCGCGATGCGATCGATCCCGAAGAAGCTGCTGGATGCGAAGACGCGGCATTCGGTGGTAGCGGCGCGGCCTTTCCCGACACACGAGGCGGCGTGGATCGAGATACTAGATCACCCGTATTTGGACGAGTTGCGCGAGGAGGGATGGGTGATCGAGGTGGATCCCAGGTCCGGGGTGAAGTCGCGGCAGGTGGTGGAGTTCCTGCCGCAGATCGAGGCGGAATCGGATCACGGGATCGATTGGTTCCGTTTCGATGTCTCCTACGAGCTCGATGGCAAGCGCTTCAGTTTGATCCCGGTGATTGCCGAGGCGATTGCGAAGGGGCTGCCGGTGGAGGGCGCATCCGGATTTATCTCCGTTCGCTCGGAGGATCCGGCGCAGGGGTTCATCCGCTTCCCGGCGAAGCAGTTGATGGAGATCGTGGAGCAGGTGAGGCACTTGTTTCACGGGAAGACAGGAAAGGGTCCACTGCGTTTGGATCGTTTGGAGGCGGCGGCGCTGGCCTACAGCCTGGAGATTGATAGCTCGGATACCTCCCGCGCGCTGTCGCGTCTGGGCCGGAATCTGCGGGAGATCGGGGGGCTGCCGGAGCTGGCCATACCTGGGACTGTGAAGGCGGAGCTGCGGCCGTATCAGCAGCAGGGTTTCCGCTGGTTGCAGTTTCTAACAGAGCATGGTCTCAATGGCATTCTGGCCGATGACATGGGTCTGGGGAAGACGCTGCAGACGCTGGCGCATCTGGCGGCGGAGCATGCGAAGGCTCCGGGCAGGCCCTCGCTGGTGATCGCGCCGACCTCGGTGGTGACGAACTGGGCGGCGGAGGCGGCGAAGTTCGTGCCGGAGATGCCGGTCGTGATGCTGCATGGTCCGCAGCGGCGCGAGGCCTTCGAGCGGATTCCGGAGGCGGCGGTGGTCTTCACTTCCTATCCGCTGCTGAGCCGGGATTTCGATCTGCTGGAGCAGCAGGAGTGGCATCTGGTGGTGCTGGATGAGGCGCAGCACATCAAGAACCCGAAGGCGGCGGTGGCGATCCATGCCTGCAAGCTGAAGTCGGCGCACCGGCTGTGCTTGTCCGGCACGCCGATGGAGAATCATCTGGGCGAGCTGTGGAGCCTAATGCGCTTCCTGATGCCCGGGTATCTCGGGGATGAGAAGAGTTTCAACACGAGGGTGCGTAAGCCGATCGAGCGCGAGCGTTCGCAGGATGCGCAGGCGGCGCTGAAGAAGAGAGTGGGCCCGCTGATCCTGCGACGGACGAAGGATGAGGTGGCGAAAGAGCTGCCCGAGAAGACTGAAATCATCCACGGCATCGAGCTGAGCCAGAAACAGACCGATCTCTATGAGACGGTGCGGGCCTCGATGGACAAGCGGGTGCGCGAGGCGATCGAGGGGAAGGGGCTGGCGAAGTCGCACATCATCGTGCTGGATGCGCTGCTCAAGCTGCGGCAGATCTGCTGCCATCCGCAGCTACTGAAGATGCCTGCTGCGCAGAAAGTAGTGGAGTCGGGCAAGCTGGAGTATCTGAAGGAGGAATTGTTGCCAACCCTGCTGGAAGATGGGCGCCGGATCCTGATTTTCTCGCAGTTCACCTCGATGCTCGGGCTGATCCAGGAGCATTTGCAGCAAGAGGGTATCCGTCACTTGAAGCTGACCGGACAGACCAAGGATCGCGCCGCGATGGTGAAGGAATTCCAGAGCGGGGAGGTGCCGGTGTTTCTCATCTCACTGAAGGCGGGAGGCACGGGGCTGAATCTCACTGCAGCGGACACGGTGATCCACTACGATCCCTGGTGGAACCCTGCAGCGGAGAATCAGGCGACCGATCGTGCCCACCGGATCGGGCAGATGATGCCGGTGTTCGTTCACAAGCTGGTGTGCCGCGGGACCATCGAGGAACGGATTCTTGATCTGCAGAAGCACAAAGCGGCGCTGGTCGAGGCGCTGCTCTCGGAAGACACGTCGAAGCTGAAGATCGATGCGGAAACACTTTCGCATCTGCTGGAACCACTTGGCTGAGGCTTGCCCTGAGGGATCTGCTGTCGCAGGTTCGGGCATGCTCCTGCGTGTCACTGCACTCTTGATCGCGTCTACCGGCCTCGTGGCCGCAGCTCCCGCGCTGCCCTTCAAGGCCGACTTCTCACGCTTCGAATCGAGCGATTGGAAGGCCCATGGCGGCCAGTGGTCGGTGGAGAACGGGGAGCTGCGCGTGAGCGGAGGCGAGGGGCCGAAAGCGGTGATTTCAGGACTGCAAGGGGGAGACTTCCAATTGGATGTGGAGCTGCGGGCCGATAGCGAGCAGGCGCAGGCCGGCGTGATTTTCCGTGCGGATGATCTGGGCGAGGGTGTGGATGCCTACCGCGGCTACTTCGTGGGCCTGAATGCGAACGAGAAGCTGGCGCTGTGGGGTGCGGTGGATCCGAAGTGGCGGCCGGTGGCGGTGCGGCCTTTTCAGGTGAATCCGAAGCAGTGGTATCACCTGCGGCTCCAAGTCGCGGGGAGCAATGCGAAGATCTTCATCGATGATGAAGCGATCGGCGATGATGCGTGGCCGGTCTTCGATGGGATCGATGCGGCGTTCGCGAAAGGCGGCTTCGCCCTGCGGGCGCTCGGTGGTGCGGCATCCTTCCGGAATCTGCAGATCACGGCGTATCGCGCGCCGAGTTTTGCGAAGAGCTATGTGAATCCGGTGCAGGCGGGTTGCGCGGATCCGGTGGTAATGAAGAAGGATGGGAAGTACTACGCCTATACGACCTACAGCCCCGACTTCCCGCGGATGCCGCGTGGCATCCGCCTGTATACCTCCGCCGATCTTGTCGACTGGAAGGACGAGGGCTTCGTGCTGAAGAACGAGGATAGCTGGGGCGAGTCGCGGTTCTGGGCTCCGGACATCGTGGAGAAAGACGGCACCTACTATCTCTATTATGCGGCCGACGAGCGGATGTGCGTGGCGACGTCCAAGTCGCCGATGGGTCCATTCAAGCAGGAGAAGGAAGAGCCGATGCTGCCGGCCAGCATCCGCATCGACGGGCACATCTTCGAGGATGACGACGGGCAACGCTACTTCTACTACGTGACCTTCGGCGACGGGAATGAGATCTGGGGCGGCAAGCTGAACGACGACATGAAGAGTGTGGATGCCAGCACACTGAAGCTGATGGTGAAGCCCGACCTGCCATGGGAACAACACCAGGCGAAGGTGACGGAGGGCGCGGAAATCCTGAAGCACAAGGGCACTTACTACCTGACCTACTCCGGCAGCCATTTCGAGAACCCGAACTACGCGGTGGGCTACGCCACCTCGAATAGTCCGCTGGGTCCGTGGAAGAAGAATGAGCAGAACCCGGTGATGAAATCGACGGAGTATGCCCATGGCACCGCTCACCATTGCTTCACGGAGTCGCCGGACGGGAAGGAGATCTTCATCGTTTATCACCGTCACCGCGACTTGAGCAACACGGAGCCGCGGGCGCTCTCGATTGATCGGGTGCGCTTTGTGCCGGATCCCGCCGGTGGTCCGGATCTGCTACAGATCCATGGTCCTACCTCTTCCCCGCAGCCGCTGCCTTCGGGCGCGCGATAGGCAGCAGGCCCTTGAGGCTTGCCCTCGCCCGCCGGATGGCTGCTAGATAGCAGCAAGGTGCTTCTCTCCATTACCAACCGTAGCGTATCCGCCACGGACCTCGGCCATCTGCTGCACAAGCACCCGGCCCGGTGTCACGAGGTGGAGCTGGCGTTCGGCAAGGCCACGGTCTTCTACCCGGTGGCGGATGAGACGGCGTGTACGGCAGTGCTGATGGTGGATGTGGACCCGATCGACATGGTCCGGTCCGCCGGAGCGCGGCAGGGTGGCTGGGCGCTCGGGCAGTATGTGAACGACCGGCCCTATGCGTCGTCGTCGTTCCTGTCCGTGGCGATCTCCCGTGTCTATGGCACGGCGCTGAACGGCCGCTGCACGAAGCGCCCGGAGCTGGTGGAGCAGCCGCTGGATCTGGAGGTGATGCTGCCCGTCGTCCCGGCGGGTGATGGTGTGATCCTGCCCAAGCTCTTCGAGCCGCTGGGCTATGAGGTCGAGACGCAGCGCCTTGTGCTTGATCCGGCGTTCCCGGCGTGGGGAGAGAGCCGCTACCATCATTTGACCCTGCGGACCAAGAAGCCGCTGCATGAGGTGCTGAAACATCTCTTCGTGATCATCGGGGCTCTGGACCGTGCGAAACACTACTGGGTGGGGCGCGACGAGATCGACAAGCTCCTGGCGAAGGGTGAAGGCTGGCTGAACGATCATCCGGAGAAGGATTGGATCGTGCGCCGCTATTTGAAGTATCAGGTGCGGCTTGCGCGTGAGGCGCTGGAACGGCTGGCACCTGAACCGGAGCCCGAGGAGGAGGGTGCAGACGAAGTCGCCGAAGCGGTGGAGGCCGCGAAGGAGCCCGAAGTCGAGAAGAGGCTTTCGCTGCACGATGTCCGGCTCAATCGCGTGGCAGAGTTGATCTCAGCGCTGAATGCGAGCTCGGTGATTGATCTGGGTTGCGGCGAGGGCAAGCTGCTGCGTCGTCTGCTGCACCAAACGAGGATTCCGAAGGTGGTGGGGATGGATGTTTCAAGCCGGGTGCTGGAGATCGCGCACGAGCGGATGGAGCGTATCCCGCCCTTCAAAAAGCAGGGCCGGGTGGAGATCTTTCTCGGCTCGCTGGTCTATCGCGACTCGCGTCTGAGAGGATATGATGTGGCGGCATTGGTCGAAGTCATCGAGCACCTCGACGCCGACCGATTGGATTCGCTGGAGGAAGTGGTCTTTGCTGCCGCCGCGCCGCGCACGGTCATCGTGACGACGCCGAACCGGGAGTACAACGTTCTCTTCGAGGGGATGAAGCCCGGGGCGATGCGGCATGCGGACCACCGCTTCGAATGGACGCGGGCTGAGTTCCAGGGATGGGCCGGCCGGGTGGCTGGCATGCACGGGTATGAGGTCGCCTTCGAGCCGCTGGGCGAGGAGCACGCGGAGCACGGGGCGCCGAGCCAGATGGCGGTGTTTACCCGGCAAGGCGGCGGCTCTCTAACACCCGCCCCTCGACAGGAAGAGAAGAAGCCCGCACAAGAACCCGCGAAGCCATTTAAGCGTGCCTTTTCCGAAGAGTTCTTCTCCCCTGAAGCATGGGTGCTCGTCCGCGAGCTTCCGCCGGCCGAAGCGGATGAGATCTGCCGCGCTCACCTCGGCGGGAGAGCCAGAGGTTTCTTCAGCCTGCCGGACGGACATTGGATCCTTGCAGCGCAGCAAACGCTGATCGGCCACTGGGCGGACGCCTACAACGCGGATGCTCCCGATGAGGTCTCCGCAATCTTGTCCGCCCTTCCCTGGCAGGGGGAGGACACCGTCTATTTCTTCACGGGCAGGTCGCTCGTGATCGAATCGACTTGGGTCGCGTTCGTGCGCCACTGGATGGACTTCCTCGCGGTAGAAGACGACGAGCCGATCGTGATGAACCTCCAGCGGCCTTGGGAAGCGCTGATATTCAATTCCGGCGGAGGGATCCGCCATCTCACCGGCAATCCACCCGCCGGCGCCGAGTCTTCTGGCCGCGAGCAATCTCCACATCCCTGAAATGACGCTCCGCCTTCCAGAGCTTTCGCTGGTGCTTCTCATCGGGCCTTCGGGTTCGGGGAAGTCGACTTTCGCTCGGCGTCATTTCAAGCCGACGGAGATCGTGTCGTCGGACACTTGCCGCGGGATTGTCTCGGACGATGAGAATGACCAATCGGTCAGTGCTCAGGCCTTCCAGCTTCTGAACTTCATCGTGAGACAGCGTTTGGCCTTGGGCCGGCTTACGGTGGTGGATGCGACGAACGTGGATCCAGCGGCGCGTGCCGAGCTGGTGGCGATCGCCCGTGAGTATCATTTCCTGCCTGCGGCGCTGGTGTTCAAGATCCCGGAGAGCGTTTGCCATGCGCGTAACGCCACGCGGCCGGACCGGAACTTCGGTCCGAACGTGGTGAAGCGGCAGGCGAACCTGCTGCGGCAGGGGCTCCGAAACCTGAAGACGCAGGGCTTCCGGAACACCATCTTTTTCACCAGCGAGGAGGAGGTGGATGCGGTGCAGGGAATCGAACGCGAGCCGCTGTGGAACAACCGCAAGAGCGAGCACGGGCCCTTCGATATCATCGGCGACGTGCACGGTTGCTACGAGGAGCTTCGTAGTTTGATCGGGGAGCTCGGCTACTCCGTGACGGATCACGTGGCCTCCCATCCGGAGGGCAGGCAGTTGCTCTTTGTCGGGGATCTGGTCGACCGTGGGCCCGATGCTCCGAGCGTGCTGCGCCTCGCGATGGCATCGGTGAAGGCCGGTAGTGCGATCTGCGTGCCAGGGAACCACGACATGAAGTTCCTGCGCTGGCTGAACGGGAAGAACGTGCAGCTTACCCACGGCCTGGCGGATACGATCGCGCAGCTTGAGGCGGACCCCATTGATCGCCGGGATTTGATCGAGTTTTTGGACAAGCTGGTGAGCCACTATGTCTTCGACGATGGGAAGCTGGTGGTGGCCCATGCGGGGCTGAAGGAGGAGATGCAGGGGCGCGGCTCCGGCAAGGTCCGGGAGTTCTGCCTTTACGGCGAGACGACGGGCGAGCGGGATGAGTATGGCTTGCCGGAGCGGCTCGATTGGGCGCGTGACTACCGAGGCAAGGCGCTGGTGGTATACGGTCACACGCCTTTCGCCGCGCCGCGTTGGCTGAACCACACGGTGAACATCGACACGGGGTGCTGCTTCGGCGGGGCGCTGACCGCGCTGCGTTATCCGGAGCTGGAGACGATCTCCGTCCCGGCGCTCCGCACCTATGCGGAATCCGTGCGACCGCTGCTGCCCGAGACGGGGCCCGATGCGCAGCTCGTGCACGATCACCTGCTCGATCTCGATGATTTGCGCGGGCGGCGATTCATCGATACCGGGCTACGCCCGGCGATCACGGTGAAGGAGGAGAACATGCTCGCCGCGCTGGAGGTGATGAGCCGCTTCTCCGTGGATCCGCGCTGGCTGGTTTATCTGCCGCCCACGATGTCGCCCTGCGGCACGAGCAAGCAGGATGGCTGGCTGGAGCGACCGGAGGAGGCCTTCGCGTATTTCCGTGAGCAGGCCGTGACGACGGTGATCTGCGAAGAGAAGCACATGGGCTCGCGGTCAGTCGCGGTGGTTTGTCGCGATCCGGCGCTGGCGGTCACGCGTTTCGGTCTCAAGCAGGAAAGGCGTGGTGTGATCTACACGCGCACCGGGCGGCCTTTCTTCAACGATCTCGAGCTGGAGCAGGCCCTGCTCGACCGCTTGGCGCTGGCCATGGAGAAGTCCGGGCTGTGGGAAGATCTCGGGACGGACTGGCTTTGTCTGGATTGCGAGCTGATGCCTTGGTCGGCCAAGGCGATGGAGCTACTACAATCGCAGTATGCGGGTGTGGGTGCGGCGGCGATTGCCCATGCCGCTGCGGTGGCGGCTGCGATGCAAGCCGGTGAAGGGAATTCCCTTCTGGAAGATTCCGCCAAGGAGCATCTGGCGGGGATGATGGCGCGGAATGATAACCGACTGGCCATGCTCGACCGCTATCGCGAGGCCTACCGGCACTACTGCTGGGATACGGATGGCTTGCAGGGACTGAAGCTCGCGCCTTTCCACTTCTTGGCGGGGGAGGGAGGTGTGCTCACGCAGCACGACCACGTCTGGCACATGGAGATGGCGGCGCGGCTGAATGCCGCGGATCCCGAACTCTTCCCGCTCACGCGTTGGCGTGAAGTGACCTTGGAGGACGAGGCATCGGTGGCTGATGCCACCACGTGGTGGGAAGAGCTTACCGCCGCGGGTGGCGAGGGTATGGTCGTGAAGCCGCGCGACTTCATCGCGAAGGGCAAGCGCGGGCTGGTGCAGCCCGCCGTGAAGTGCCGGGGGCGGGAGTATCTCCGCATCATCTATGGTCCCGAGTATGATCATCCCGAGCATCTCGTGCGGCTTAAGGAGCGGGGGCTCGGGCACAAACGATCGATGGCGGAGCGGGAGTTTGCCCTAGGTATCGAGGGACTCTCGCGCTTCGCCGCCCGCAGGCCGTTGCGTGAAGTGCATGAATGTGTGCTGGCGGTGCTGGCGATGGAGAGTGAGCCGGTGGACCCGCGCTTGTGACGAAGTCTTCCCATTGCTCGGCTGATGCTGGACCTGATGCCATGTCTGCCTAAGATGAGCGTATGACATCATTACGCCTCAGCTCGATCGCCGCATTCGCCGTTGCGGTGCTAGCCTTGAATGCGTGCCAGAAGCCCGCGGGTGCGTCGTCGAAGGGTGGCGCGACTCAGACTCTTGCCCAAGAGCGAGAAGGTTTTAGCACCCAGCTGATCAAGCAGCAGTCGGAAGACGAGGCACCGCCGGCTCCACCGCCCGGGGTGTTCAAGCTGGTGGCCTATCCTTCGCCTGCGGGGAATCTGGCGGCGTATGTGAGTCCGGATCCGGATGACGGAAAGAAGCGCCCGCTGGTGATCTGGATCGTTGGCGGGTTTAGCAACAGCATCTCGGAGATTGCCTGGGCAGTGGGGATGCCCGCCGAGAACGACCAGTCTGCCGCCGCTTATCGCAAGGCAGGGATCGCGATGATGTATCCTTCCTTCCGAGGCGGGAACAAGAATCCCGGGCACAAGGAAGGCTTCTACGGTGAGGTGGATGACGTGTTGGCCGCGGCTGTCTATGCGGCCTCCCTGCCATGGGTCGATCCCGCCCGCATCTATTTGGGCGGACACAGCACCGGTGGCACTCTCGCCCTGCTGGCCGCGGAGGCAGCTCCCGCCGGACAGTTCCGTGCCGTGATGTCATTCGGCCCGGTGGAGGAGGTGGCGGGCTACGGGCAAGATCATCTTCCCTTCAAGGTCGGCGATGAGAAGGAGAGCCGCCTGCGTGCTCCGGTGGAATTCCTGGGCGCGATCTCGGCGCCGACTTTCGTGATCGAAGGGTCCGAGGGGAACAGCGCCTCGCTGGAGGAGCTCCGCGAGCGGAACCGCAATCCGAAGATTAGCTTTGTGGTCGCGAAAGGCCAAGATCACTTCTCGGTGCTGGGGCCGAGCAACAGCCTCTTTGCCGCGAAGATCCTTGGAGACAGCGGGCCCGAGTGCCGCATCGGCATCACGGAGGCTGAGATCCAAGCCGCGTGCAAGAAAGCCGCGCAGACCGATCTTCCGCCCGGGCTCGAGCGGCGATAGCGGAGGCGGCGGAAATGCCGGTGACTGAACTTCGCGCTTTCGCGTGGCGTGCCGCGGATCATGCTCGGGGCATGGACTTCCTGGCGAAAGCGCGGCAAGTGATCGAGATCGAGACCGGTGCCCTGCAGGGCATGGCGGGACGGCTCGACGAGGGATTTAGCCAGGCCATCTCCATCCTGCACGATACTCTGGACCGTCGCGGCAAGATCGTGGTGGTGGGGATCGGGAAGTCGGGGAACATCGGTCACAAGATCGCGGCCACCCTGAATTCCACGGGAGCAACCGCGGTGGTTTTGAACTCGCAGAACGCCCTGCACGGCGATCTCGGGATCGTCTCGGATGGAGATGCCGTATTGTTGCTTTCCTACTCCGGCGAGACGGCGGAGCTCCTCGACCTGCTGCCGCATGTGAAGCGCTTCGAGGTCGGCCTGATCGCCCTCACCGGGAATCCCCGTTCCACGCTCGCCGAGCATAGCGATGTGGTGCTGGACACCTCCGTGGATCGCGAGGCCTGTCCGCTGAACCTCGCGCCGACCTCGTCATCCACTGCGATGCTGGTGATGGGTGACGCGTTAGCGATGGTCTTGCTGGAAGCGCGGGGCTTCACCGAGGAGCAGTTCGCGCGCTTCCACCCCGGCGGTGCGCTGGGCCGTGCATTGCTGACACGGGTCTCCGACATCATGCGTGCCGGCGATCAGATGGCGGCGGTGCCAGTGGGCTCCACCGTGAGGGATGCGCTGGTGGCCATGTCCACCGCGCGCTCCGGCGCCTGTGTGGTGACCCAGCCAGATGGCAGTCTTGCGGGGATCTTCACGCACGGGGATTTCGCCCGCTGCTACCAGCGGGACGCCCACGTGGGAGACAAGCCGGTGGCGGATTTCATGACCCGCAGCCCGATCAGCGTGGGGGCCTCCTCGCTCGCTGTCGAAGCGTTGCAAACGATTGGCTCGCATCGCGTTGACGATGTGGTGGTGCTGGATGCCGCGGGCAAGGCGGTGGGTCTGGTGGATACCCAGGATCTGGCCCGCCTCAAGATCGTATGAACAGCGATCAGGCTTGATTCATTAAGAAAGCCAAAGTAATCAGGTCCCGCACATGGCGAGGACCCCCAAGAAGCAGATCCGGCTCGGTTCGACCACGACCGGTGGCAATCGGCAGCGCCGGCGCCAAGGCTTCACGGAGGCAATCTCGCGGGCGAATGCCCGTGCCCACGAGCGGGTGAACCGCAAGCTGAACCAGCGCGAGTTCAAGAACATCCGCGCCTCCTTCGCCGGGACGGCCGGGTATATGGAGCCGCCGACAGGGGTGGCCACACGACTGTGGCGCTGGCTGTTAGGCGTGTTGCTGCTGCCGCTGTGCTGGATCACCTCGTGGACTTTCTTCTCGCAGTTCTCGGATGCGACACTCGATCACGGCTTCTGGAAGATGCCGGCTTTCTGGTACTTCGCGACCGGTGTGGTGCTGATGACGGGGTGGTTCTTCTCCGGTCTGCTGCGTCCCTTCTTCCTCTACCTCTATGTGCTCGGTCACGAACTCACGCACATCCTCTTCATCTGGGCCTGCCGCGGCCGGGTGAGCGATTGGGGGGTGAGCCTCGACGGCGGCTACGTGACCACGGACAAGACGAACATCGCGATCGCACTGTCGCCTTACTTCGTGCCGCTATGGTCGGTGGTGGGCGTGGTGATCCACGGTCTGTTAGGCCTGGCAATCGAGCTGCCGCCGGTGTCTGACAAGATCCTCTTCGGCTATGTCGGCTTCTTCTGGGCCTTCCACCTGCTATGGACGCTGTGGATGATCCCGCGGGATCAGCCGGATCTGCGGGAGAACGGTACTTTCCTCTCGCTGGTGATCATCTACCTGGCCAACCAGCTCGTGCTCGCGGCCCTGCTGTGCGCCACGGCCAAGCCGCTCGGCTTCGAGGGCTTCGGCCAGGAGTGGATGGCGAATGCGGCCCGCTCGATGGAGGCGGTCATGCGCATCGCCCGCGAGGTGCGGGCGAGCATTTGACCCGCGGCTTACGCGGTAGCAAGACCTCGCGCCTCTTCATGCGCGCGGCGGACTTCCTCCCCGATCGCCTGGATTCCGCGCTTCACGACGCCTTCATCCATGGTGAAGGTCATGCGCAGGCACTCGTGGCGGTGACGCCATGACTCGTCGTCGTGACCGAAGAAGAAGTAGTGGCCGGAGATGATGAGCACACCGCGGTTCTTGAGCCGCTCGTAGAGTTCGCGCGAGGTGATCGGCAGGCCCGGGAACCAGAGCCAGAGGAAAAGGGCGCCTTCGCTACGATGGATGTAGTATTCGAAATCCTCCCCGAAGCTGGTGGCGACGAACTCCTGTGCCTGGCGTGACTTCTCGACGTAGAAGGGTTTCACGGTTTCATTCGCGATCTTCAGGATCTCGCCGCTCTCCACCAGCGGCAGCGCGATCGTCTGGCCAATGTTCGGATTCGCCAGTCCCACCACCGCGCTGAGCGAGGCCATGGCCGCGGCGATCTTCGGGTGAGCCACCACCATGCCGGTGCGGGTTCCCGGCAGGCCGATTTTCGAGAGGCTCAGGGTGAGGATGATGTGCTCCTCCCAGATCGGCTTCGCCTCGGTGAAGATGATGTTGGGGAAGGGGGCCCCGTAGGCGTTGTCGATGATCAGGGGGATGCCGTGCTTCTTCGCCAGATCCGAAAGGCGGGCGATCTCCTCATCGGTGAGCACGTTTCCGGTCGGGTTGGTCGGGCGGGAGACACAGATGGCGGCGATGTCATCCGTCACCTCCAGCGCGTCGAAGTCCACGCGGTACTTGAACTCGTGCGGGCCGGTCTTCTCGATCTTCGGCGGCACGGCGCGGAAGAGATCGCCGCAGGAGCCTTGGTTGGCGTAGCCGATGTATTCCGGCACGAGCGGCAGAAGGATCTTCTTCTTGCGGCCGCCCGGCATGTCGCCTGCGAGCGTGTTGAAGAGGAAGAAGAAGGCCGTCTGCCCGCCCGAGGTGATGGCGATATTCTCCGGCCCCAGCGGCCAGCCGAACTCGCGGCGGAAAAGATTCGCCAGCGCCGCGATGAAGCGCGGGTTGCCGCGCGGCGGGTCATAGTTGGCCAGCATCTTCTCCAGCGCACCGGGCTCGGCCATGATTTCCTCCATGCGCCGCCGCCAGATGGCATTCACCTCCGGGATGTGTGCGGGCTGACCGCCGCCGAGCATGCAGATATCCGGGCCTCCGGAGGCGAGGGCATTGCCCAAGTCTTCCATCAGTTCCTCGATGCCGCTGCCGCCGGCAAGCTGCCGGCCCATGTTGGAGAATTCGTGGCTCATGAACGCGGGTGCCGTTGACCGGCGAGTGGGTGACCCTATAGTGGCCGCTCTTTCAAGAACAACCTCTCAAATTCCCATGGCTATCCAAGTCGGCGACAAAGCACCGGATTTCACCCTCGTCACGAAAACCGCCGAAGGCCCGCAGCTGGTGAAGCTGTCGGACGAGATCGGCAAGTCGAACATCGTCCTCCTCTTCGTGCCGATGGCCTTCACCGGCGTCTGCACCACGGAGCTCTGTGATATTTCCGGAGGCATCTCCGAATACGAGGCGCTGGACGCAAAGGTCTTCGGCATCTCCGGTGACAGCCCCTTCGCGCAGGAAGCCTGGGCGCAGAAGTCCGGCATCACCCTGCCGCTGCTCAGCGACTACGAGCACAACGTGGCGAAGGCCTACGGCGTGGCCTACGAGCAATTCCTGCCCGAGGCGAACCTGATCATGGGCGGCGTGGCCAAGCGCTCGGCCTTCGTGATCGACAAGGAAGGCGTGGTCCGCTTCCTCGACATCCAGGATCACCCGAAGGATCTCCCGGACTTCGCCGGCGTGAAGGCGACCCTGCAGTCGCTGGCCTAAGCTCCGAGCGAATCCCCCGATAATCGAAAGGCCGCGGAATCACCCGCGGCCTTTTTCATTGGAGGTGGTTCACTGTTCCACTTTTGGCTCCGCCTCATTTCCGGGCGGGAGCGGGGTGGACTGCGGCGGCGCGGCGGGAGCCGGGGCCGGCGTGGCATCCGGTGAAGCCGGAGGCACCGAGGGGTCTTCCAGCGAAGGAGCGTCCGGCGTGGCTGGAACTTCCGGGATGGTCGGATCGATCACCGGCGGGATGGTGGGTACCTCGCCGTCCACCGGCAGCGGGATCACACCGCCCGGCGGCGGCGGGTAAACTTGGAACTCGTTCACCGAGCCGACGGCCGGGAGCGCGGAGCTCTGGTCGGTGACTTGGATCGACAGGACGAAGCCAACCTCGCCGCTGTTGAGCTCGCCCTTCACATAAGTGCCGTCGTCGGAGATCACCTTCATTTCGGTGTTCCCGGCGAGCTGCTTCTCGGCGGACATGTCGCCCTGCGGGCGCTTCGAGAAGAAGGCCACGTTGTCCATGTTGGTGCGGACAAAGCTGCCGGGCTTGTAGCCGGCGCGGGACGACACCGGAGTGCGGCCGGATCCCGGAGCGACGAGCGGATCGAAGCTGCCGCTGCTCACCACCTCACCGGTTTGACAAGAGGCCAGGACAAGGGCGCAGGAGCCGAAGATGAGGAGATGCCGCTTCATGTAAGTGAGGGCAAGGTGCCACGCCACCGGGGGAGGGTCAACGGGATAAGATCCGCGAATCCAGATGCTCGCGGAGGGCAAGACGCCAGTCGCGGAGCGGCTCTCCCAGCAGGGATTCCAAGCGTTCCGTGGCCATCGCGGTGTGCCTCGGGCGAGGGGCCCGGAAGGCGCTCATCTCCGCCAAGAGGAGAGGCTTGGGAGCCGGAAGATTCATCCCCCGGGTCTCCTTGAGATAGGCCAAGATCTCCACGGCGATACCGTGCCAGCTCGTGACAGGGCCGCCATTGCAGGCGTGGAAGAGGCCGGAAGGGCAGCCCTTTGTGATCAGGGCGGAGGTCCACTCGCCGAGATCGCGGGTGTAGGCGGGCAGCGAGAACTTGTCCGCCACGGCGGAGACCTCCTCACCGGCCAGTGCACGGGCCAGTACCAGATCGGGAAACGCGGCTTTTTCCGGGCCGAAGACCCAAGAAACCCTCAGCACCGTGCCTCCGGTGGCGAGCACGCCCCGCTCGCCTTTCTCCTTCGTGCGGCCGTAGACCGAGATGGGGGAGGGGGGATCCTCTTCGCTCCGCCTTCCTGGCTCGATGCCGTCGAAAACGTAGTCCGTGCTGAAATGCAGAATCTTGCGCCCGGTCCGGCGACAGATCTCCGCCATCCGGATGGGGGCCTCGGCATTCACCTGCCAGGCTAGATCCGGGTCATCCTCGCATTGTTCGAGGTTCGTCAGGCCACCCGGATTGAGAAGCAGATCGAAATCGAGGTCCTCCAGCTGCTCCACCGACGCTGGGTCGGCGAGATCCAGCCGGGTGCGTGGCAGTTCGATCACCTCATGGTCCCGTGACAGCCGGTCGGCCAGTGCCCGACCGACTCGCCCCGTGGTACCGGTGATCGCGAGCCGCACGCGGTCAAATCGCGCGGAGTTCGTCGATATCGTCGTCGGCGTAGCCGGCACCCACACCGGCGTCGCGGATCTTCCGGAGGCGGCGGCGGGCGCCGAACTTGCTCTCCGGGCCGTTCACCAAGCCGACGACGAAGCCCACGGTGAGGGGCAGCAGGCTGGCCACGCCAAGCGCGGCGACACCGAGCGCCACGCCGCGGCGCGCATTCGGGTTCATCAAATCACCCAGGATCAGACCGGCAGCCGCACCCAGCAGGGCCGGCGCCGCAAGCGCGGTGGCTTCGGTCCAATCCCGTTCTCCGTCGTCGTCGGGGTTCATGGGTGCACCCTAACACCCGGGCCCGCGACACACAATCCCGGAAACGATACGCCATCGCGGGGCGGATTCTTCCGGGATCGACATAATAGCGCTGGCCTTCCCGGCGATGGGGAGGTGTCCGAAAAACCCCGGTTTCACCCTTTCCCCGCCGGGTGGAGACGTTAGATTCCCCCCACCCATGCCTGACCCTGCATCCACCTACGCCCTGATCCTCGCCGGAGGGTCCGGCACCCGTTTCTGGCCTCTCAGCCGCAATGAGAAGCCGAAGCAGCTTCTGAATCTCTTCGGTGAAGAGACCCTGCTCGAGCAGGCGATCAGCCGTTTGGAAGGGCTGGTGCCGCTGGAGAACATCCTGATCCTGACGAATGCCCAGCAGGAGGCGGCGGTCCGTCAGGTGGCCTCGAAACTGCCGGCCGGGAACATTTTCGCCGAGCCCGCCAAGCGCGACACCGCCCCGGCGGTGGCCCTCGGGATTGGCCTCGTCGCCGCCCGGAATCCGGATGCGGTCATGATCGTCCTGCCTGCCGACCAGCTCATCCGCGATACCGCCGCCTTCCAGTCGGTGATGAAAGACGCGGTTGCAGCGGCGGAGAAGTCGGACGGGCTCGTCACGATCGGCATCAAGCCGACCTGGCCCTGCCCTTCCTACGGCTATATCGAGCGCGGCCAGCGGGCCTCGATCCCCGGTCTGGATTGCGAGCAGATGCCGGCGGAGGTGAAGCGCTTCCGCGAGAAGCCGAGCACCGAGCTGGCCGAGCAGTTCCTTTCGCAAGGCGGCTTCTGCTGGAATGCCGGGATGTTCGTCTGGTCTATCCCCACGGTCATCCGCGAGCTCAGCACGCATCAACCGGAGCTGGCTTCCTTCGTCTCCGAACTCCGCCGCTCCGGCGATGTGGCCGCCACGGTGGCCGCGCAGTTCCCGAAGCTCACGCCGATCTCGATCGACTACGGCCTGATGGAGAAAGCCCGCCGGGTGTTGAACATCGAAGCGACCTTCGATTGGGACGATGTTGGCTCCTGGCTATCCGTGGCGAAGTATCTCGAGAACGTTGGCAGCGACAACCGCGTGAACACCCCGGTCTCCGAGATCGATTCGGAGAACAACATCGTCTTCAACGCGAGGAAAGGCTCGCACGTCGCGCTGCTCGGCGTCGATGACCTGATCATCGTGCAGACGGAGGACGCGCTGCTGATCGCCAATCGTCATCAGGCGGATGCGATCAAGAAGCTCGCGGACAAGCTGCCGCCGGAGCTGCTTTAAGGGACAGCAGTCTTGCCGGAACCATTGCCCCGCTCCTACTAATTGGGGCAATGAAGTTTGTGTTTATCAAGCCGTGGCGCCTTCTGGTCGCCCTTGTCCTGATGGTGGCCTCCTTTGCCCGTGCTTTGGAAGTCGACGATCCGAAGTATGGCTTCCGTCTCACCGTGCCGGATGATTTCACCCCGCTGGATATCGATCCGAAGGAAAAAGAAGCGATTTACCAGTTTGTCCGACCCTCTGAGGAGCCGGGCCAGTCGGTTACCGTAATCCACATCGAAGCTTTAGGTGGCACGATCAAGGTCGGAAGCCGCAACGATCCATCCAAATTTCAAGCTCCCTCGGGTATGGAAATCCAACACTCGGAGTTCGAGTGGCGGGGCCACAAGATGGATCTCCTCTATATCACAACGCCGACGCCAGAGGGAGGAAGGATGGGGGTCTATACGCTCCAAATCCCTCTCGCGCACGAAGCCATACAACTTCAGGTGGGTGGTCCCGTGGAAAAAAAGTCCGATGTTCGAGCTCTCTTCGACAAGACCGCCGCCAGTTTCATTAACACGCGCCCGCTTCATGGTGAGGGCGAAGCTACCACCCCGAGTGTAACGCATCGTAAACTCTCCGGCGAGGATAGGATATTGAAGCTGACCACGGCGATCTTCAAGATGAGTGTTGCCACGTTACTTCTATTCATCGCTGTGCGCGGAGTGTGGCGCTCGATCCGCCGCAAGAGAAAGCTGCCGGAGTTCTAAGCTGCATCGAGGGAGTTCAGCACTTCATCGTCTTCCGCTTCTTCCCGATGCTCCCCCGCGCTTGCATATTCCGAATGTAGTCCGCGGCCGCGGGGACTTCGCAGCTGTTGTTGCCGAGGTCCGCGGTCACCGGTCCAATCTCCTCTGCTGTCCGGATGGCTAGTTCGGTGAGAGCGGCGACATAGCCGCCGAGGCTGATCACGAAGCCGTTCATGGCGTAGCGCGCTTCGTCCGGGGCCTGGTGAATCTGCTTCTGCACCCGTGCGAGCAGCGACTTCAACTCCTCAAGGTCCAGTCCCTCGTCTTTCTTCAGGGCCACGATCCCGCTGAGCGTTGACCATCCTGCGGCGGCGATCTGCGGTTTCTTTGAGTCGATCCATTTCAGCGCCAGTTCGCGTCCATGGGGATTGGCCGCGGCTACTCCTGCCACCGTTGATCCGGGAAGCGAGCCGCCATAGGCCTGCTCCACCCAGCCTTGCAGGTCCTTCTTGGTCATCCGCTCGTCGTCCGCGATCAAGCCGGCCAGATACATCGCGTCATAGTTTCCGGTCTGGTAGAGATCGAGCGCGAGCTGGTAGTCCTTTTTGATCCGCTTACGCAACGGCTGCATGTCGCCGATCTTCACGCCGAAGCAGGGTTCCTTGATGCCGTGGTTCTTCATCAGCATCCGCTTCACGGTTTCGCTTCCCAGTGATTCGAGTTCGGCGAGGACTTCAGGGGCAGTCATTCTGGCAACCTGAACCGTCTCCCCTGAAAAGAGGAGTCGATTTCGTGCCCGCGGTCCGAAACCTTTCGTGTCCATTCAGCGTTCTTCCTGCCGATGATCCGACTCCCCGCCCTCGTCCTCGCCTTGGTTTCGCTCGCCCCTGCCGAGGAGGTCGTGCAGCCGCCCCGTGATCCGGCCTACAAGCTGGTGTGGGCGGATGAATTCGATGGCGACGGTCCGGTGGATGAAAGCAAGTGGCGCTTCGAGCAAGGCTTCGAGCGCAACCACGAACTCCAGTGGTATCAGAAAGACAACGCGGTTCGTAAAGACGGCTTGCTCGTGATTGAGGCCCGCCGGGAAAAGGTCCGCAATCCGCGTTTCGAGGAGGGCTCGCGCGACTGGAAGAAGAATCGCTGGGAGGCGGAGTACACGTCTGCGTCCATCACCACGATGGGCAAGCATGACTGGAAGTTCGGGCGCTTCGAAGTACGGGCCCGATTCACCCCGCTGCCCGGTCTCTGGCCAGCGATCTGGACCACGGGTCGCGGACGCTGGCCGCACGGGGGTGAAATCGACATCCTCGAGTACTACAGCGGTCGTATTTACGCGAACTTCTGCTGGGCTGGAAAGCATGGCCGCGATCTTTGGAACACCGGCTCGCACTCCATCGGGCGCTTTGTGAAGGAAGACTCATGGAAGGATCAATTCCATCACTGGGTGCTCGAGTGGGACGAAGAGAAGATGAGCATCTGGCTCGACGGGGAAATGCTGAACACCCAGCTCATGAAGCATGTGCAGAATCAGGATGGGCCCGTGGTGAATCCCTTCCTCGCCCCTCATGCCTTCCGCCTGAATCTCGCCATCGGCGGGCCGCAAGGCGGAGATCCTTCGGGCACCTCGTTCCCGCAGAGATACGAGGTGGACTACGTTCGGATCTATCAGAAGTAGGGCGTGGCCTGAGAGCCGCTGTTACCTGCATACTCCGATTCTCTCCCGGGTCTGCGCCCTCAAGTTCTCGGCCTCGATCTTCCCGATCCAAGCGAGTGCTTCATCGGGGGCGCGGAGTGTGAGCGCGATCGCGCAGGCGGCGCAGGCTTCATCCCGCAGCAATCCTTGCTCCTGGGCCTCGATCCACTTGATCGCTTCTGTTTTGTTCGTTCGCACCCAGTGCTCGATCAGGCGTGGCACTGCCGCGCGGATCAGCGCTGCCTCTTCAAAGCTGGCGAGCCATTCCGCCGCTGCCGGAGCATCTTGCTGGCTCCAGCGCTGCATCGTCGCCGCGAGCACGATTTCAACGGCGCCTATGCTGACCTTGTCGTCGGAAAGCCATGTCGCCACCCGTGCGGGATCTTGCTCCGCCAAGGCGGCCAAGGCGTTGCGCTCGATCGCGCAGCGCATCGACTCGTCGCGTTGATCGGATTCCAGCCACTTGAAGACGGCATCCGGATCGGTGGCCGCCCGTTGTGCGAGGACAAAGCCGAGCATGTCGCCCCGCATCCGCGGATTCGCGATCATGTGGGCTGCTTTCAGCGCCTTCTCGGGGAAAGATACAGCAGCTTCCACCGCCACTGTTGCCAAGGCTTCGTCGCGCACCCGGCCTTCAAGTTGGCAAGCTTCCTCGATCGCTTCCTCCGGCCGCTCTCCCGCCCGCATCGCAAAGTGCGATGGAGCGGGTGAGGTTCGGGGAAGATTCCTTCCGGACTTGGCCGGAAGGGCTTCGCTCGCCGCCTGCTTGGCGGGCGGTATCGCGATCCAAACCCCGGCGGCAAGAGCCGCCATCAGCACCTGAACCCGAGTAATAGGTCTCATGATGGATTGCCGTCGGGGTGGATTCTTGTTCCGGGGGATTTCAGGGCGTGACCGTCACGCTATCGAAGACCGCGGTGCAGTCCGTCGTGTTATTATGCGAGCTCACTGCCAAACCGATCTGGATGTTCGCCGCCATCGAGATGGTGGCGCTTCCCAAGGTTGTCCACGTGGTCCCGTTCGAGGAATACGAGGTGGCCAGCGTGTTGTTGGTTCGCGTGATCCTCACCCAGCGCGGAGCGGTGATGCCCGCGGTGGTGGTGCTCGTGCTCGATCCGCCCGTGGCCGTCCTTCGCTGGAAGGAGACCCCGTTGCTTGGCGAGATCACGATCATCGCGTGCTTGGATCCGGTGGTCAGGCTCTCGCGGATCATCACGCCGGCCTTGGCCCAGCCATCGGTATTCTCGACCGAGGCCACCCGGGCGATGATCTGCCCGTCTCCGCTCAAGGGCTGCCAGACATAGTGGAAGGCATCCGCCGTTCCCCAGATGTCCGCGCCGGAACCATTCAGCGTGTAGGTGCCTGCACTGTGAGTGGATGTTCCCGCCACCCCCGTGCTGCCGATGTCCTGTGCCGTCCATGGCGAGGGCAACAGGTAGGGATTCGCGATCGACATCACTTCGGTGCCACTGAGCGCCCGCGAGTAGATTCGCACGTCATCGATTGTCCCGGTGAAGTGCTTGTTCGTGTCCCGGTAGTCGTAGCCGATGCTCACGGCCAGCGCGTTCAAGGATTGCACCGTGCCGGTGGCGGTGGCCGCTTGGACGCCGTCGATGTAGAGGTAGCCCGTGGTCCCGCTGCGCACGCCGCTCAGGTAGTGCCATTGGCCGTCGTTCACCGCCGTCGTGCTGGTCAGGTCGAACTGATACCCGCCGCTGCCGTAGACGAAGAAGTTCACCGTCCCGTTCGCGTTCACGTTCAGCATATACTCGCCGATGTAGCCGCTGCCGCCCGGTTCGCGCTGCTGGATCACCGTGCCCAAGGGTGAACCGGAGTTCACTTTTACCCAAGCTCCGAGCGTGAAGTCGGTAGTGCCCGTGAGCGCTGCGCTGTTTCCGACCAGCACGGTGTCGTCGGTTCCGTCGAGGAGCAGGCCGTTCGCGTCCTTGCCCGTGGTCCAGGTTCCTCCGCTGACCGTGCCCGTGCGCTGATAGCCGGAGCTATCGGCGGCACTGGTGCCGGAGCTTTCGTTCAGCCTCCACCACGACTTCAGGCCACTGTAGAGGGATGATGGCTGCGAGGACGAGCTGTTAGGATTGGTGCCCAGTGCCGTTTCCAGCGTGTCAGGGTAGCCGTCGCCATCCGTGTCGGTTGGTGAGCTGGTCACCGTCACCGTTGCGGTTCCGGAGTCGAGCGTGGAAGTGCCGTAAACCAGCTTCGCCTTGAGCGGATGGCTTCCGGCTGCCGAGGTGTTCAGCGTCGCTGTATAGGGCGGGGCATAGTCTTCCGAGACGAGCGTGGCACCATCGAGGAATTGCACCTTGGTGATGTTGTTGCCGTTGTCGTTCACCGTGGCCGCCATCGCGATGCTCGCCGGGCTGCCGTAGCTGGCGCCGTTCGTCGGTGAGGTCAGCGTGATGGTCGGGGCGGCTGGTGCGTAATCATTCAGCGCGACACCTGGTGCCGCGGGAATCAATGCGGAGCCCGGAATCACCGCGCGGGTGATGCCCGGACCTTGCCACGCGACCGCGACATGATCCCCGCCGCCGCCTTCGTTCTGGATTGCCTCGATGTAGTAGGGTTGTCCGCCCTTGAGGAACACCGTCTTGCTCTTCTGCGAACCCTGCTGGTCCCAAGACTGGAAGCCGGTATAACCGGAGACCGCCCCGATCGCGGCTTTGTTCGCCGAGCTGGAGTTCGTGCTGAGCGAAAGCGTCGAGCCGTCGTCCGAGGCGATCCAGAAGGTGTAGAGACCGGAGCTCGGCGGGAAGAGCCAGCCTGTCAGGCGTCGCGTGTAGTTCTCGGCCACGTTCTGTGCGGAGGTGAAGGAGGTCAGGTGGCCGGTGTAGCCCGGGCTGCCCGAGATCACCTGGCCGGTCCAGCGTTCCTCGCTCAGGCCCAGGCTGGCATTCGCATAGACGATGACCTGACCGTAGCCGGATTGTCCCGCGCTGTCGGTCGCGCGCACCGTGAGCTGGTAGGCTGCCGGTGAGCCGAGCGAGCCCGGTGTTTGCAGCGTCACTTGGCCCGATGCATTGATCGCGAAGATCCCGCTGCCATTGCCGGCGGTGATCGTCCAGGAGCTGACCGTGCGGGTGGGATCGATCGTCACGCTGGCGGTGCCCAGAACCGTGCCGGCGCTCATCGCGGAGCTTGCGGTGAAGAGCTCGCCATCCACCACCGGGGCGTCCGGCGTGTTCGTCACGTTGACCGTGAAGCTGCGCGTGATGGTGTGGCGGGTGCCGCTGAAGGGAACCGCGTTGCCGGATGCCGTGATCGTCAGCGAATAGGAAGTCGCCCGCTCGTAATCGAGCGAGAAGACCCGAAGCTCACCCGTCAGCGGATCGATGCTGAAGTCGCCATTCGAGTCACCTGCGGTGATCGCATAGGTGTGGGTCTCGCCGGGGTCCACATCGGTCACGCTGAAGTCATGGATCAGCGTGCCCTGCATGGTATCCTCGGCCAAGGTCAGCGTGCCAGGATTGCTGATCGCGCTCGGTGCCGTGTTATCGGTCCAGACCGGATAGCCCTTGGCCGCGACCAGATCCTTCACCGATTGCGTGATCTCGTAGCCGCGTCCTGTCACGCCCAGCCCGTAGCGCTGGAAGTAGCTGTCGAGGTTCCGGCCGGTCGCATCGCAGAAAAGGATGTAGAAGCGGTTGCGTTTGAAGTTCGGGTCGCTGGTGTTGAGGTTCTTGATGTCGTTGTCCGTAGAACCGGTGGGGTTCTGGAGGTAGTTCATCAGGCGCGTCAGCGCGGTCTTGTAGGCCACCCAGCCGAAGGAGTCCGCGATGTTGAAGTAGAAGTCGTAGCCCACGGTGTTCCCGCAGGCTTCCGCCCAGGTCTGCTGCGCGGCAGGCAGTGCTCCGAAAGAGGCACGCGAGCTGATCCGCGTCGAAGAATCGAAGGTGCTGTGGCTCGCGTTGTCCCATGCGGTCCGTTTGTGGATCATGGTGGTGACCATCCCGGGTAGCAGGTTCACGTCCACCTCGGCATGCGTGGCGATCACGAAGGCACCGTCGAAGTTGTCTTGGAATCCGTGTCCGAGTTCGTGGTAATTCCCCCAAGAGTTTGTCAGCGCGGCATTCAGGAATACATCTTCACCCACGCCCCAGCCGTTCTCGGTGGGATAGCCGGCGTAGGCGGCACCGTAGGCCACGTAGCGCGCGCTGGCCATGGCCTCGCCGCGTTTCCGCCAGGCACTATAGCCATAGTACTCGTCCGCGGTGTCCATCACCGCTTTCCAGTGGTTCGCGATCTGCGTGGGATTGGTCAGAGCCGCGAGCTGCGGCCGCTCGACATACATCACCAGCTTGTCGGTCTTGATGAAGCCGTAGGGCGCGGGGTTGTTCTTCAGCGTGCTATTCCACTCCGCATCCGTATTCACTCCCAGGGTGAAGGCCGGTGCGGGCAGGGCCCCGCTTACCGTCACATCGAAGGTTCCGAGGCTTGAGCCGGCAGGCACCAGGATCGTGACCAAGCCACCCATCACGTAACCGGTCTGGGTCGTGGCGCTGGTCAGGGACACCCTGCGCCAGAGCTTCGGGAAGAAGGTCCAGTTGCTTTGGTTCCAGATCTGGTCCTCGCTGCCGTTCGGGGAAATGTGGGCCTGCAGGCCCGCTCCCGTCTTGTCGGAGGGAATCGTGATCGTGATGGTTGCCCCCGGGGCGGCATACACGCCGGTCTCGATCCGCACCGGCTTGCTGCCTTGGTTCATGTAGAAGTCCGCAGCAGTGTTCCCGTTGACCGAGACCGTCCTGCTGACGGTGCTGCCGGCCAGCGGTGCGCCGGGGAAGTCGCTCGCACTCGGGTGCGCGAACAACTGGGCCGGTGTCATCGCGTCGTACTTGTTCGATTGGTAGCGCGCCAAGGATGCTTCCACCGGCTTGCTTGCCTTGGCGATCGGTGCCGCCGCGGTGGGTGCGATCACGCCGTAGTGGCTTGAGTCACCCAGCGTCTCCATGTCCGCATTCAGCGCAGCCACGTTCGTGCGCACCGCGAGCACCTGATCGATCGATGCCGCGGCGATGACTTTGTTCGCCAGGCTCATCGTGATCAGTCCCTCCTTGTCATCGATCAGGTCGTCGCTGCCATTGAGTGCGCTGTAATAGGGCGAGGGCGCGGCGGATGGCACGGTGGCGGGACTCGCGCCATCCCAGCCGGAGCCACTGTAGGTAAGGCCGAAGGCTCCCATCACGGCATAGGCATCTGCCGAGGGCGTGGCACCCAGAGCCCATGGCGTTGCGCCGCAGACGATCCCGCCGCCAGCTGCCGTGAAGGTCTGAATCTTGGTCACGGCCGAGGCGCTGTAACCCGAGTGCCAGTCGAAGACGAAGACGTCCACCCCGCTCAGGTCGTTGGTGGAGGAGCTCATCGTTGTGGTCACCGACTTCACGAGATAGCCGCGGCTGGTCCAGAAGCTGGTATTTATGCCCGCACCGCAGCCGACCGTGATGGTGGAGGGAGTGGTCTTGCGGCTTGCCCACTTCACGCTCGCCTCCAGCAGGGCGGGCATGGAGTTCGCGCCGCCGTTCAGCGGCCCGTTGTGAGAGAAGGCCACCGCGCAGGCGGCCGTCGAGGCATAGCTGTCGTTGTAGCGGCCGGCCGCCATCATGGCGACGCCATTGGCATCCATCAGCACCGGGAAGGAGGCGGTGCCATGGCGGGCGATGCTACCGGGCGAGCCCCAGCCGGAAACCGTGAGGCCGGCCGAGGTGCTCGTGATGCTGCCGAAGTCGGCAGCCAAGTCGGCCTTCGCGAAGGGCGTCGCGATGGCCAAGGCGATCCAGATCATGAAGCGGGAGGGCGCCTTCATGCGGATGCCGGGTTGTTGGACTTGGGAGTTCATTGTGGCTTTTTTGTCTCCCAAACGCCGGAAATCGGTCTTTTTGGGATTTCTAAGCCCGTAGATGAAAATACCGGCAAGTGTCAAGAATGTCTGAATAAAAATGTATGGATTTAGGCTTATAAAAGATATTAGTGTCCGTTTTTGATGTGGTTGATCGCGCAATCATATTGGTAATCACATGATTGATGACGAATCGTGTCTTATCACGGCTTTTGGGCAGAAGTGACCGATGTGCTTCCACCGCGAAGCTTGATCTGCCGTCGGCGGGCGGCGCATCGTCGCGGCGTGGATGGCAGCGATCATCACCCGGCGCTCGGGATCGACCACGGCGAGGCCCGCATCGGCATCGCCGCGACCGATCCCTTGGGAATTCTCGCGCACCCGGTGGAGACCATCGAGGTCCGGAAGACTGATGCCATCGAACGCATTGCCATCCTTGCGCGGCAGCGCTCGGTGAAGACCCTTGTCTTGGGGCTGCCGGTGCGGGTGGACGGCACGGAAGGCACGGCAGCGGAGAAGGTTCGCGGCTTCGGCGCAAAGCTTTCCAAGCGCCTCCCTGAATTGCCTCTCGTGTATGTGGACGAGGCTTACACGACCATGGATGCCTCCGCGAAGCTGCGCGAAGCGGGCCGAAATGCGAAGCAACAGAAGGGGATCATTGATCAGGCCGCAGCGGTTGCGATCCTGGATCTCTGGCTGGAGTCTCTCTGAGTCCTTTTCCGAGGAATGCCGGTCAAGAGGTGGATGTATTCTGCTCCAAGTGGCGGAAACATACCATTTATGAGTCTCGGGGATTTGTTCCGTTTCTGAGTCAGGACTGCCAATCGCGCCGAATCGACGCGATTTGTGCCGATTCCCCAGTCCCTTTTCGGATCAGCGTTGGCGGTGGTATCCGCAGTGCTAAAATTGCATGCAAAGCTCATTCCCCGTCCCCCCTCCGTGAGCTTGTTGGACCCAACGAAACACATGAACCCGATCAGAAACATCCACATGGCCCACCGGGCTCCGGCGCGACTGGCCGGTCTCGCTCTGGCCTTCGTGACCGCCGGTGGCACTCATGCCGCGACGGTCAACCTCTCCGCCCTGGACGCTCTCGGAGCGTCTTCCTTCAACACGGCGGGCAACTGGAATCCCTCCGGTGCGCCCGTCGCCGGTAACGACTACGTCGTTTCCATCCTGCGCCTCCGCACCCCCGCCGCCACCGGTGATTTCACCTTTGCCGGTTCGTCGCTGACGATCGCCACCAGCGCCGGTAACATGACCTTCAAGGGTAACAGCAGCGCCGTCATCACGGTGCCGAACCTGATCCTCTCCGGTGGTCTGATTGACCACCTCAACGCTTTCGATCAGGTCTTCACCCTGGCGGGCAATCTCACCGTGACGGGGACGGGCTCGCGCCTCTCCGCGACGCAAGGCCCGATCGTGGTGACCGCCCCGATCGCGGGCACCGGGGAACTCACCATCATCGCCAACCTCGGCACCACCTTCGCTGCGGCGAATACCTTCACCGGCAACCTGGTGGTCAACGGGGCCTTCACCTTGGCAGACACCGGCAGCCTGGTCTTCGACATCGGCGCCAATGGAGTGAACAACTCGGTGAGCGGCACCGGACCTGCGACCTTCAACGGCACCTTCACTATCGACCTCGCTGACGCGGGCAACACCGTCGGCAACAGCTGGACCTTGGTGAACGTCGGCACGCTGACTGAAACCTTCGGCGCCGCCTTCACCGTGGCGGGCTTCACCGAGAACGAAGGTATCTGGACCTCGGCGTCCGGGACCTACCAGTTCTCGGAAGCTTCCGGCGTGCTGACCCGCATTTCCGGGGATAGCGACGGCGACGGCCTGCCCGATACCTGGGAATATGCGAACTTCGGAGCGGGGAATCTCACCGAAGGAGCGAGCGGCGACTTCGACCTCGATTTCTCGACCAACCTGGCCGAGTACCTCGCGGGCACCAACCCGGCCAACGCCAACTCCTATCCGGACACGGACGGGGACGGTTTGGGCGACGGTTGGGAGCTGTTCTACTTCAACAACAGTCTGGCACAGACGGCGGCCGGTGATCCGGACGGCGACTTCAACAGCAATGCGGTGGAGTTCGCGGCGGGAACGGACCCTGGCTTCGCGGGCAGTTACCCCGACACCGAAGACGGCTTCGGCGACGGTCTGAACGATGGTTGGGAGATCCACTACTTTGGCAGTATTGCGGCGGGAATCCCCTCGGCGGATCCGGATGGCGACCTGGTGCCGAACCTGGACGAGTTCACTGCAGGCACGGACCCGACGGATCAGCTGTCCTCCCCGGACAGCGACATGGACGGCTTGGCGGATGGCTGGGAGGTGCACTATTTCGCGCTGCCGGGAGAGTCGCTTGCGACCGTTATTGCCAAGCAGTCGGCTACCGATGATCCGGATGGCGACAGCTTCACCAACGGCATGGAGTTCGCGGCGAAAACGGATCCGACCAGCGCCTCCTCCTATCCCACCTCGGTGGCCTACTGGCGCTTCGAGGAACGTACTACGGGTGTCGTGCCTGTCGGCGATAACAGCGGCGGCAACCAGGCGAACACCGTGCTCGATTCCTCCGGATTGGGGAATCACATGATGACCTGGCGCGACTATACCTCGCCGACCTATTCGACGAACCTGCCCTTTGCCACGGTGCCTCTCACCGGGGCGACGAATACGGCCTCGCTCGCCTTCGCCCGCGATGGGGGGAACCTCTTCATCACCGACAACGTCTACACCACCGGCGCAGTCCCCCTGAACAGCCAGGTCTTCAGCGCCTTCACGATCGAAGCCAGCTTCAACACCACGGCCACCAACGTGTGGCAGGTGGTGATCGGCAAGAGTGGTAACCCGATCGGAGGACAGCCGCCCTTCTCGCTGAAGATCCGCGCCACCGACAACAAGCTGCTGGCCGGCATGGTGGACGGCTCCGGCACGGCTCGCGAAGCGGTAAGCCTTCGCTCGATCACGACCGGCTCCTGGTATTCGGCCGCGGTGACCGCCAGTGCCACCGAGCTCAAGCTCTGGCTCAAGGCCGCTGGCGACGCCAACTATGTGCTTGAGGCCACCCTGCCGATCAACGGTGCCTTCTACAACTATGCCGGAGTGAATGCCCCATGGGTCATCGGCCTCGGCAAGTGGAACGGCGCGGATGCCGATCCCTTCGGCGGCAACATCGATGAGGTGAGGATCAGCCCGAAGGTGCTCGCGCCTTCCGAATTCCTCATTCCCGTTACCAGCAACGATAGCGATGGCGACGGACTCGATGACACTTGGGAGCAGGCGAACTTCGGCGGCCTCGCCCAGACTGCCAGCGGTGACTTCGATGGCGATGGGACCTCGAACCTCGTCGAGTACTTGCTCGGTCTCAGCCCGGCCAATGGCAGCTCCTTCTTCAAGGGCAGCCTGAGCGGCAATACGCTCACCTGGCCTGCCGCGGCGGGACTCGGCTTCACCGTGCAGCGCAGCACCACTCTCGGTAGCTGGGAGAATGTGGGAACCGTGAACACCACGGGCACCAGCGGAACTTGGACCGATACCAATCCTCCGTCCGGCAAGGTGTTCTACCGCGTGGTCCTGAACACGAACTGAACATCTCAGGGTACGTCGTTACGCAAAGGGCATCCGGGGGCCACCCGGGTGCCCTTTAACTTGGGCGGGAACAACTCGCCGCAGAGCAGGCAGGACCTGCCGTCGCAGCCCCGTGCGGTACAGTGGCCACGGCCGTAAAAGATGATCTGCAGGTGCAGCACGTTCCAGCGCTCGCGGGGGAAGAGTTTCTTCAGGTCCCGCTCGGTCTGCTCGACGTTCTTCCCTTCGGTAAGCTTCCAACGTTTCGCCAACCGGTGGATGTGCGTGTCCACGGGGAAGGCCGGTACGCCGAAAGCCTGCGCCATGACCACGGAGGCGGTCTTGTGGCCGACTCCGGGTAGGGCCTCCAGCGCCTCGAAACTCGCGGGCACCTCGCCGCCGTGCTGCTCTACCAGGATCACGGATAGATCCCGGATGGCCTGCGACTTCCTGGGCGAAAGCCCGCAGGGGCGGATGATCTCCTTGATCTTCTCCACCGGCACCAGCGCCATCTTCTCCGGCGTGTCGGCCAGAGCGAAGAGCGCAGGCGTCACGGTATTCACCCGGGCGTCCGTGCACTGCGCGGAAAGCAAGACCGCGACCAGTAACGTGTACGGGTCGCGGTGATCGAGAGGGATCGGCGTTTCCGGATAGAGCTCCGCGAGCCGCCGGTCCACGTGCTTGGCACGTTCGGCCCGGGTCATCGGGTGAAGCTTAGCGGGAGGCCGTGGCAGCGGTGCGGCCGGCGGTCATCTTGTTGATCGCCGCATACATCTGCGCGCAGTGCGCGTAGTGCGTGCGCTTCGAGAGCACCTCGGCGCTGCGGGCGTAGGAGCCCCACTGCACCACGGTCAGCTCGACATTGCGACGGCCCCAAGCGCCCATATGGGCCTTGGACGGGGTGTAGATGTCCACGGTGTTCGTGCCGGTAAGGGCCGAGCCGTAGTCATCCACCACGAAGAGCTGGGACATGCCCTTGATACGGAAAACGGTGCCGAGCGGATAGACGGCCCAGTCGGCGGCGGCGCTGCGCACGCGGTCCGTGTAGCGGAGCGGGGTGCCGGCGGCGTTCATCGAGCCATACTCGATGTGGTCATCCTCGGAGCAGGTGTAGGCGGTCGTGCGCACCAGGCGGGTACGGTCGGAAGCCTTGTAGAAAGGCATGCCGTGCTTGTCCTTCGGCTTGCCAGCGGTCTGCGCGACTACCGCGGAGGACGGCTGGGCCGTGGTGAACCCTCCGGCTTGGGAAAGCGCAGGGTTCGAGGAAGAATAATCGTAGTAGCCGCGAGACGAGGAAGAAGACGGCTTGATGTTGGTTTTGGACAAGACCTTCAGGTCGGAGTCCGAGGCGCAGCTCGAAAGAAAAAGGGCAGCGAGCGCGGCGGCGGAAGCGAGGCGGAAAATCATGCGGTTTGTTAGGCGTGCTTGATAATGAACGGATCGCGTTATTCGAGACTCCAGCTTTTACGGGTCTTGCCGGGGGTCGGCAACCTTAAAATCCACTGTTAGTGGTAGGGTTTCGAAAGCTGCTTGCGTGCCATTGCGTATGACTTAGATTCCCCACTTCGGATTTCTGTTCATTTGAATCGGTTAGGTTCGGAGCAGAAATTGATGGGAATGAGGGGCTTCCCGGGATGGGGGAACTGTCTAACAAAGGTCGGGACTTAATGGTCGAAAAGCGTCCATCGGAGCATATCCGCAGGTGAATTCCCGAGTGGGTAGACCCCGCAGATTCCCGAGTTTGCGATTCCGCGCAGGGATGATCGCTCGTTTTTCCAGCCTCGTTGGGAAGGTTAGAGAGTTCGATGGGGCTACTCAAGGCTTCTCGGCGAGCGCCTTCTCGAAGCGCTCCGCGATCCATCGCACCGATAGCTCTTCAGCCATGGTGATGCCTCCGCCACCGCGTGGTGCCCGGCCCAGGGTATCTTGCCGAAGCCAATCCCGCTCGATCCCGCGCAGCAACGGCACCGAGGCGAGCAGGGCTCCCGTCAGCAGGACCAGCGGCGGCACGAGCTTGCGGGCGCATAGAATCCCGGGCAGTGCGGCGGCCCTCGGGGCCAGCAGCACCACGCCTGCCTGCCAGACCAGCCAGAGGAATGGCAGGCCGCAGGCCGCCGCCATGGCTTTCAGGTAGTCTTCCTCATTCTTTCCGAGCCATCGCACCCCGCCGATCGCGGCGACCAGTAGGCCAAGTAGCACGACGGTGGCGAGATCGATGCGCAAGCCGGCGCGCGCTCCCAAGAAAGAGATCCGCTTGACCACCCGCCAGCGGACCAGTGTCTGCAGGCACGCCCATATCAGCAAGAGGCCGGCCAAAGTCTGCAGGGCTGATGGGGGAATGGGGTAGTAGATCGCCCCGATATCCCGGCAACCCAAAGACGTGAACCGGGTGATGACCCAGTAGTAGGCGACCGGCACCAGCAGGCCCAGGCCAAGGATCCATGCGGTATCTGCCGGGCGGAATAGCGGGGCCAAGCCGTCCGCCACGGCATTCAGGACCATGCCCCGGCGGATGCCTTCCACGCCGGCGATGGCCAGCAAGAGCAGGCAGAGCACTCCGGAACCCAGAGCGTAGAGACGATCGACCAAGGCATACTCGACCCCGCGCCCTGCCGTGAACAGGGCGGGATTGCCCGCGACATCCGGGGGCGGCGAGGCCAAGCCCGAGCCTCCCGCCATCCATGACATTGACTTGCGATGCGGGCTGGCTCGAAAGATGGAGGATGCCTCTGTGCCCAGATCGTCCACGGCGTTGAGCCGGTCTTGTTCCTCCACCATGCCGAGCCGGGTGGCTGCGTCGAGAAGAGCCTCCTTCCCGTGGATGGTGAAGCCCAGTGCGGTGACCGAATCAAGGAGCGTGGAGGAGCGGGTGCCGAGATGGAGGGAGAGTTCGCGCCAGACCCGGATCAGTTCCCGCAGGCCCTCCTTATTATTCGCGTCGGCCAAGCGCTTCGATTGCTCGCGGATGATTGCCCCGCAGAATTGCTGGATACGCGACCACGAGATGTCATGAGTGGAGATCGAGAGAAGCATCGCCCTTGCTTCATCGGCCAAGGTTTCCGGCTCCGGGAGGGAGGCCATCCTGCGTCGGCGGAGGTCCGCAGCGTGGCTCTCGAATCGTCCCGCATCCGCCGCTTGCTTCAGCAGGACGAGTGCTTCGGTGAAGGCTGTTTCGTCCGTGACCGGACCGCTGCCGCCGCTACCTTTGAATGCTCTGTCCGCCCTCATCATCGATTCCCGGAGTAGCCAGGCGCCGTTCCCCGGATCGATCCTCTGCCAGGTTTCGCGGTAGTTCGGCGGCAGTGTGTTGTTGGCCTGCACGCTCAAGCCGACATATTCCTCGAAGAGACCGCGATCCTCGGGTCGTTCCTGGACAAGTCGCTCCACGTTGCGGAGCTGGATGGGCAAATCTTCTGCCAGTCGGGCACTTACGAAATCGCGTTCGCTTTCGGGCCTTATCTCGATCTCATCCAGCTCGAGTTTGCCCGCGGACAAGTTCTTGAGCGACCACATCTCCTTCACGGTGCCATGGATCAGAATGCCTGCGATGGTGCCGAGAATGATTAGCGCGCCAAATGCGATCCCGGCATGAATCCAAGTTCGCCCGGGTTTGCGGTCTTTCAGCCGATTCGCGGCATCTCCGGCTTCCTCCGCCGAAAGGACCCGCACAAGCAACTCGTCGCGGGCTTCATCCCGAGCCGGCGGATCCGCATCCAAGTTGCGTGTTGCGAGATTGAGAAAGGTCTCCAGCCTGGGATCGGAGTCGGACATTGTTAGAGTAAAGCCGTGCCATGGGCGGATTGTCGGAGGCAACCGCTTTTCGGTCACGGGTCGGGGAGCTTGTTGGCCTCCAGGATCGTGGTGATTCTTTTGGTCAGGTCTGCCACCGCCCGGGCTTCACCGGGAAGAGTGCCGACCTCCGAGAGATTCAGGTTGGTGATGGAGGCTTGGATCATCCGCGACTCCTCAATCGATCTCAAAGTCGGCCCACAGCGGAGAAGGATGAGACACGCCAGCGCGAGAGGGGTGGCGATAGTCCGGCAGAGCAAAACGCCGCCGAGGGCTCCGGACGTCGGGGAGAACAGCACCGAGCCCCCTTGCCAAAGCATCCAGAGCAGGGGGATGCCACAGGCAGCGGCGATTCCCTTGGAGATGGGGTCTTCGTGTACGGGTAGCCAGTGAATCGCTCCAGCTGCGGGCAAGATCAAGGCGGTGACGATCACCACCCCCCATCCGGCGAGGGCAGAGCGACCACCCAAACCTAGAACACCGAGCCGGCGCTTGATCCGCCACTGGATGATCTGGAGCGTGAGCACCCCGGGCAGCAGAAGACCTGAGATCATCTGGATCAGGACCGGCGGAAAGCCCGTGAAGAAAGTCATGCCGATATCGCGCGCGCTTAAAGGCGTATGGCGGGTGATGGTCCAATAACACAGGAAAGGCGCGATGACGCCGAGGCCGAGGATCCATGCGGTATCCCGCCACTGGAGCAGGGGGGCGAGGCCATCGGCCATGCCATTTACGCGCTTGCCACGGCGGAAGGATTCCAGCCATGCGAGAGTAAGGGCAACGAGAACCAGAATGGATGCCAGAAGGGCGAAGCCTCGCTCGGCGGCGAGATATTCGGCAAGGCGACCCGCATCCTGACGCGTGATGTCGAGAGGGAGCGGATATCGTCTCGCAGTCTGGCGTGAGATGCTGTCCAACTGCTTGGGGTCCACCGCCGATTTCAGGGTGAGTACCGAGCCCGCACGGAAGGAAGCCGGCACTGGAGACGTCTCAAGCGCGATCTCCGCCATCAGCGCCCTCAAGTGCTTCTCTTCTTCGGTGAGGCCAAGATTTCTCGCGGAGTCCGCGAGATACTCGATGAAGGAAACGAAGTAGATGTTGGCGTTGAGATCTTCCCAGTTCCGGGAAGCGGCCAAAAGACCGAGCGAGGTTTTTCTCCAATCCTCGGCCAAGGTTCTCAGGCCCGCCTTCTCCTGATTTTTCGAGAGCTCCTCGCTCATCGTATAGACCAAGACGGCAAGGGCCCGCTGGCGGTAGGTGAGTTCATCGAAATCGATTCGCAAGGGGCTCGCGAGATTGGCCAGCGCCGCGTTGCCGACGTAGGTGGCCGGGAACTCCGGGAGCCGGGCGAGCTTCCGCTCTCGCAGTTCAGGCAGGTAGGTCTGGAACCGACCGGATGATGCGCCTTGGTGGAAGAGTTGGACGGCACGTGCCCGGTCTTGTTCTGAACATTTGACGCCAGAGGTCTTACCCATGGCGAGGGATGCGGCTTCCAGAAGATCCCACATGCCATTTCCCGGATCCAGCTTTTGCCAGGTCTCCCGGAAGCCGGGCGGCACGTCGCCGTGAAGACCCACGTGCCTGAACGAGTAGAGTTCGAAGAGGCCAAGATCTGCGGGGTGCTGCTGCCGCAGTTTGTCGAGGGACTCGAGCTGTAAGACCTCATCGGAAAGGCGGAGCATGAACAGGCCTTCCCCGAGACCTGCCGCAAAGAACTCCCGATCCTCCGCGGGCAGGCGATCGAACCACTTCTGAGCGGAAGGGTTGTCGTTCATCGCGATCGGCAGCAGCTTGATCTCGGGCAAGGTCGCCCCGACTTGGAGGAGCGCGATCGCGGCAAGGATGAGGATGACGACGGCACCGGCGAGGATGCTTCCGATGCCTTGTCTAACTGGCACGAACTTCGCGAGCTGATAGAGTGCGGCTTCGACCGGAAGCTCCTTCCCCCGGGACCGCTCTCGGGCAAGCCGGCTGGCCAATTCGGCGCGCGTTTCATCCCGGGTTGCAGGATCGTTCTCAAGCGTGCGCGTGGCCAGCTCGATGAAGTGGTGTTCGACGGTCGAGTCCTCCTTCTCGCCGATGTTCATGGCTCTTGCAAATACGCATGCACCTCCTTCGGCACGAACTCTGCGTCGGTGGCCTCTTCCGCGGCGATTTGCATCTGGGCGCGGATGATGGCGGGATCGACGGGGGGCAGGTAGCCTTGCAGGCTCGCTTTCAGGGCATCGGCGGCGGCGGGGGTGCCGGTCTTCGTCAGACGGTAGGCCTTCACGGCGAGTGCCTCGGCGGCACCCGGGGTGAGCCACTTCGGCACGAGGGGGAGGAGCGAAGCCTTGGCAGCATCATCAAGCGGGATGCCGCGGCGTTTGCACAGCGCGCCTAACAGAACCATGCCTTCCTCTGCCGTCGAGGTGGGGAAGATCGGCACCTTCACATCGATCCGGCCAGGTCGCTTCAGGTCCACCTCGATCAGGTCGGGGCGGCTGGAGGCAAGCACCCACAGGATCTTGCCGCGGTTGCGCGTGTTCGACATTTCCGCCGCCAGCATCGAGTAGACGCGGCTTGATACCCCGGAATCCCCGGAGCCCGATGCCCGCTTGCCCAAGGCTTGGTCCGCTTCGTCGACGAAGACGATGCAGCGGCCGAGCGCGTGCAGCAGCGCGAAGATCTTCTCCAGATTCGCCTCGGTGGAGCCTACCCAGCGGTCGCGGAAATTCCGCAGCACCACCACCGGCACGCCTGCCTCCCCGGCCAGGCATTCCGCCAGATAGGTCTTCCCGGTCCCCACGGGGCCGCAGAAGAGATAGCCCATCGGTAGCGCTCCGATTTCATCCTGGCGCCAGAGTTCGAGATCCTGCTTCAGGCGTTTCTTCACGCCTTCCAGACCGATCACGTCGTCCAAGGTCCGGTCCGGTTCGATGAAGTCGATCAGTTCACCCGCATCACGTTCGACCAAGGCCTTGCGGAGATCGCCTAGGTCGGCGTCGCCCAGAGCTTTGCCGCTGTGGTTCCGGCGGCGCAGGAAGGCCTCGAGCGCAGCAATCGATGTACCTGCAAGCCGTGAGGCAATCCGCTTGAAGTCCGTGGTGCCTTCCAAGGCGCGGGGGCATTCCGGCGCCAGCACTTCCAGCGCTCCGGCCAGCTCGCCCACATCGGGCAGCGGAATCTCGATGTCTGCAGCGCGCGGGTTGTTAGAAACCAGCGGGTGCAAATGGCTGATGCGATCCGCCACCAGGAAAACCGCTTGCCCCTGCGCGGCCAAAGTCGTGTCGCCGCCCCAGGAACGCAGGATCGAAGCGATCGCGCTCAGCTCGTGATTTATCGTCTGCGGCAGCACCGGCACATAGAGTTGCGCATCCCGCATCACCACGGCCACGCTCACCGGCTTCGCCCCCACCGCGCGCAGGTTGCGAGCGAATTGGAGGTAGCGCGCGATTGCCCGCACCGCCGGCAGTGGCAGGGAGGGCATCTCGCCCAGCTCCTTCAAGGCCGGCCACGTGGCAAAGGTTTCTTGCCCGCGCTCCACCCGCAGCCCGAATCCCGGGTCATAGGACAATACCACTTGGAAGCGCGGCAGCAGCACATCCAGCAGGTAGTCGTTCAGCCGTCCTAGCTTCGCTCCTTCCGGCAGGCGCATCAGCATGCGATCCGCCACATTGCCATGAAGGATAAACTGTCCCGCCGCCCCGCTCTCATAGCGCGCGACGATTTCGGTGGCCCAGAGCGGGAGCGAGGAAGCTTCAGCCATTGAATACAGAACAATGGCTCGCTGCGGGGATGTCGATGGGATTTCGCGCAGGAGATTCTCCGTGTAATTGCCGAAGTTGATCTCCGACTTGCGCGGGCTTGGGACGATGACAAGGCTTTCAGAGTCTCCGCTTACTCCTCGCCTTCCTCTCCGGAGCCTTCTTCCTTGCCCTCCTTGAACTTGCGCAGCCCGGTTTCCTTCCCGGCCTCGTTGTATTGCAGGAGCTCACCGTCGAGTTCACCCTTGCGATACTCCGCTTTGAAACGTGGCTCGCCGTTTTCGTAGAAACCCTCGGCCTTGCCGTGAAGCTGATGGGCTTTCATCGGAATCCGCGATGCCACCTTGCCGTCGTCGAAGCGCTTCTCCCAGACCCACTCGCCCTTGCCCTTCGCGATCAGGAGGCTATCGCCCCCCTTGTATTCCCCCGGCGGCGGTTCCTTCATGAAGATCGGGGTCTTTCCGCCTTCCAGGAAATAGTAGGCGCGTCCCACTTCGATGCTGTTCTTGTGGAAGACCACGAGGTTCTCGATATCGATCCTGCCATAGCTGTCTCCCTTCTCCTCGCCCTTCAGGTCGCGGAAGTTCGCGCCCGTGGTGGTCACGCGCAGCACCTTCGGTTCCGCGGCTCCCGTCTCCACCTCGAAGCCGAAGTGGTCGTAGTAGTGCGTCGTGACCTTTGCATCGTCCTCATCCGGCGGGTCGCCGCCGGCTTTCTTGCGGACCGTCACGAGTTCTTCCCCCGTGCGAATGAAATCCGGCTCACCGTGTTTCGCAATGATCTCCTTCAGCAGCGGCTCGGTCGTGCAGGAAGGCACGGAGATGTGCATGGTGATGAAGAAGCCGCCACGCATTCGCTTCGTGCTGCGGATGCTATCGAAAGCGGAATCAATCCGTCCCTCCGCATAGCGGGGATCGAAGAAGTCCTTGTTGAGCAAGATCTCCCCGCCGCGTGATTTGAGCAGGGCCACCTGCGCTGCGGCGGGGGCCGGTTTCAGCTTCAGCGCCTTCTCGATGTCGTCGTGGTCCCAGGAGTCCTCTCCCTTGGCGAAGGCCGCGATGCCCTGCAGCGTTCGACCCTTGCCCTCCTCGGTCCTGCGGAACCACATGATGTATTCTTTCCCCGGCTTGAAGTAGGAGCCCTTCAAAGTCTGGAGGATCCGCAGTCGGCCCAGCGAACCGCTTTGATCGTAAGTTTCGTAGAGCTTGTCCGCATCCAGCCAGTTGCGAAAGGCCTGGCCCGGTTTGCCTTCCACAGGGAAGATGTACCAGTTTCCCCAGTTCGTCGGAGCGTTGAAGTACCAGACGAAGTCGGTGCCCTCGGCCAGTTCCGGGCAGCGGAAACGAAAACCGTCGAAGACCTCCTCCTCGAGTTTGGCCGGCTTCTCGCCCAGCTCGATCTCGAAGCTGGCGGCCTTTCCATCGCCGGAGAGCTTGAATTCCTCGAAGGATTCCACCTGTAAGGCGAGTGCCTCCTTCATGACTTCCGGGTTCATCTCTTGCCCATGGCATGCGGCAGTCACGAGTGCGGCGGAGAGAATTCGTCTCATGACAACATGAGAACTTCGTTCCGATCCGGATCGCCAGCCGGAACTTCGTCTCGCGCAGCCAACCTGTCTATCCTCGCGAATTCTTCACCGCTCCTTCATCCTTGCGTCCCTTCTCTATCAGCGAATCACGTTGCCTGTGCCGCTTTGCCCTCTATCCTCCGCCCGCGCCCATGGATCTCGCCGTTGAAATCAAGGACCTCGTGAAGCAATTCCGCCCCGCCGGGCGGAAGGAGCCGCTGCTCGCGGTCGACCGGGTTTCGATCAACATTGCCCTGGGCGAGGTCTACGGCCTGATCGGCCCGAACGGCTCCGGCAAGTCCACCACCATGAAGGCCTTGCTCGGCCTGGTGCAGCCGGATGCCGGGGTCTGTCGGATCTTCGGGAACGACTCGATGCGGGTGGATTCCCGCCAGGATGTCGGCTTCCTCCCGGAGAATCCCTATTTCTACAAGCACCTGAGCGGTAGCGAGACACTCCGCTTCTACGGCAAACTCTGCGGGCTGCGCGGCGCGAAGCTGGAGGCCCGGGTGAAGGAACTGCTCGCCCTTGTCGATCTTATGGAGGCCGGGAACCGCCGCCTCGGCGGCTACTCGAAGGGCATGCTCCAGCGCATCGGCCTTGCGCAGGCCCTGATTCAGGAGCCCCGTCTCGTCATTCTGGATGAACCCACCGCCGGGGTGGATCCGGTCGGATCCCGCCAGATCCGCGACCTGATCCTCGATCTCAAGCAGCGCGGCATCACCGTTTTCCTCTGCTCCCATCTTTTGGAGCAGGTGCAGGAAGTCTGCGACCGCGTGGGCATCATCTTCCGCGGCCGGATGGTGAAGGAAGGCCCGATCGACGAACTGCTGGCAGTCGAGGACCAGACCGAGATCGTCCTGCGCGATGCCTCGCCCGAGTTGGTGGCGAAAGTACGCGAACTGGTAGCAGCGGAGGGCTCGGCCGAGCTCCTGCGCGCCGGTCGCCCGCGCACCACTCTGGAGCGCCTCTTCCTCCAGGAAACCGTGGACCGCCGCGAACCCTGATCCCTTTTCCGCCCGATGAGCCGTCCCGCGAAAAACCGCCCGCTCAATCCCCGCCGCATCGGGGTGATTGCCACGCACACCTTCACCCAGCTCGTCCGGATGAAGGTATTCTACTTCCTCGCCATCTTCGCGGTCATCGTCCTCGGCAGCAATCTCTTCAATATCCAAGGCATCGGCCGCCCGGACCTGCAGGGCATGGACGTGCTGCGGATGATCCGGAGCTGGTCGCTGGGCACCATGACCCTGTTCTCCGTGGTGCTGGGGGTGGTGGCCACCGCCCTGCTGCTACCCAAAGATGTGGAGGATCGCACGCTCTACACCATCTTGGCCAAGCCGGTGCCGCGCTTGGATTACCTGATCGGCAAGCTCGCCGGGGTGCTTCTCCTCATCTTCGTTTCCCTGCTGGTCATGGACTTGCTCATGACCGGCGTGCTCACGATCCGCACCCACATGCTGGTGGCGGAACAAATGGAGCGGTTCGCCTCGTGGCCCCAAGCGGACAAGGACTCACTGCGTGCCGAGATCATGGCGCAGGGGCCGACCTGGAGCCTGCACGGCGCCACCCTCGCGGTCTTCATGCGCTCCGCAGTGATCGCCTCCACCGCGCTGCTGCTCTCCACCTTCTCGACCAGCACGCTCTTCACCACCATCTCCTGCTTCCTCGTCTACTTCATCGGCAATTTCCAAGCGGATGCCCGGGACATGTATCTGAGCAGCGGGGATGGCATCGGGCCGGGCGGTCGCATTGCCGGGCTGGCCGTGGCCGTGGTCTTCCCGGACTTCCAGCTCTTCAATGTGATCGACGGGGTGATTGAGGGCGCGGCCCTGCCGCTCGCTGCGCTCGGCACCTTGGCCGGGATCACGATTTTCTACGTGGTCCTGCACACCTTCGTCTCGTGGCTGGTCTTCGCTGGAAAGGAGTTCTGAGATGAAGCCTCCCCGCCGCGCCGTTCTCATCGCCTTCGCCGTGCTGGTCGCGGGCGGCTACCTGCGCCTGTATCTGGAGGATCACGCGACCAAGAGCTTCCGGCACGAGGGATTGCTCTCCGAGCCGCTGGACATCGATGTCCGCGAGAAGATCGGCCAGAACAGCGCCGTGGTCGCGCTGGCCGGGCTGCGGACGCTGGTCGCCAGCTTCGCCAGCTTGCGCGCCACCGAGCAATTCACGAACACCGAATGGCCCGAGCTGGACGAATCGGTGAACACCACCGTCCAGCTCTCCCCCAAGACCGGCTACTACTGGGATATCGGCGGCTGGCATCTGGCCTACAATGCCGCCGCCTTTTATCGGAACGACCCCCATCTCAGCAGCCTGCGTGCTGAAGCCGAATCCCGCCGCTGGGTCACCAAGGGGAAGGAATTCTTTGAGCGGGGTACCCGGAACAACCCCGACAATTGGCGTCTCGCCGCCGCTCTGGGGAATCTCTATTCCAGCGCCTACCACTTCCCGGAGGACGAGAAGGCGGTAGCCGCCTACTCCCGCTCTTGGGCTACGGGGAAAGCGGATCCCCGCGTGCGGCGAAACCTGCTCCAAGCCCGCGCCCGGGTGGGGGAGGATCCCAAGGTGCTGCTCGCCGAGCTGCGTGACATTTTGCAATCCGACCCCCGCAGCGCCGTGCCCTCCATGCTGGCACTGCGCTATGTGCTGGAGGCGAAGATCACGCCGCCGGACGATCCGGTGGCCCGTGCGGTGCAGATTTTCGGTTCGGAAGAGCGGGCGCTGCGGATACTCGGGACTTATTTCACCGACTATCTCGACCGCATGCCCCAGACCGGCGTGGAGACCGCCATCCGCCTGCTGGAGAGGCGAAAAGGGATCGCCCCGGACTCTCCCGAGAGTAACATCCGTCTGCGGGAAGAATTATCTGCCAGAAACTACGGCTTTGAGAGGTAATCCGGGTTTGACTCGACAGGTCCCCGAAACGTCTCCTAAAGCCTCTCCCGCCTCACCGACCCATGCGCATCGCCCTCTTCGGAGATATCCACGCCAACCTTGAAGCCCTCGAGGCTGTGTTGGTTGATGCCGAGCAACAGGGCTGCACCGATTATGTCTGCCTCGGCGATGTCGTCGGCTACAATGCGGACCCCGCCGCTTGCTTGGAAAAAGTCCGCGCCATGAACTGCCCCGTGGTGAAGGGCAACCACGACGAGGATGCCTCCGGCACCCATTCGCTGGACGCCATGAACCCCGTGGCCGCCGCCGCGCTGGAGTGGACCCGCGAGCAACTTTCCGAGGAACAGCGGATCTGGCTGCGCCGTCTCCGAATGGTCCGCCAGGTGGAGGATTTCACCATCGTCCACAGCACCCTCGACCAGCCTGCGAACTGGAACTACGTGACGAACCGCTTCGACGCGATGTCGAACTTCTCGTACCAGTTCACGCAGGTCTGCTTCCACGGCCACACCCACGTCCCGCGCGTTTACGTGAAGACGGACAAGGTGCAGGAAGTCCCCGCGGAGTCCGTGGTGATCGAGGAAGGCTCGAAGTATTTCATCAATGCCGGCTCGGTCGGCCAGCCGCGCGATGGCGATTGGCGGGCCTGCTACGCGATCTACGATCTGGATCACCACCTCGTCGTCTTCCGCCGGGTCGAATACGATCTGGAGAAGACCCAGAAGAAGATCCTGGATGCCGGGCTGCCGCCGATGCTGGCGGAGCGTCTGGCGGATGGCCGATGATCGAGGTCGTCGCTGGCCTGATCCTCGACCAGTCGGACCGGCTCCTCGCCTGCAAACGACCGGAGGGAAAACACCTCGGCGGCAAATGGGAATTCCCCGGTGGCAAGGTGGAGCCAGACGAGAGTCCGGAGGCTGCCCTGATCCGCGAGCTGGAGGAAGAGCTGTCCATCACCGTCGAGTTGCTGGAGCCGCTCACTCCCGTGGTCTGGGACTACGGCCGCGGACCCATTCGCCTGCACCCTTTCGTCTGCCGCATCGCCTCTGGCACCCCGCATCCCCACGAGCACTCGGAGATCCGCTGGTGTGATCGGGTGGAGTTGCAAGCTCTCGACTGGGCCGAGGCCGACGTGCCGATCTTGGCGGAGTGGTTGGCCCGGTGATGCCGCCCACGGGTGATCTGTGAGGACAGAATTCTCCGGCTGCGGCTTTTACCCGGAGATGAATCATGCCTCCGGATGGCCTTCTCTGGTAGGGCGGATTTTCCTGCGGACCTTGGCGACCCTGTTCCTACTCCTCATCGTGCTGATGATCAGCCTCGCCGTGGGCTTGGAGGTGGTGATGGGGATTTATGAAGCAGCGTTCCATCTCGCGCTAGGGTTCATCTTCTTCTTGGTCCAAGAGGGGCCGCCCTTTCTTGCCAATCGCGGCGTATGGCTAGCCCTTCTCTTTCTCCCGCTGTTGGCATTTGGTGCGGCGCGCGTGCTTGGCGGGAGACGGGCTGGCCGAGGTGCAGGGACCTGCACGTCACGTCATCTGCAAGCCCTTGCAACAATACTGCTGGCGCTGTTCGTGGCTTCGCTGGTCATCAGCGGAGCCTTCGGAGCCTTGAAGGAACTTACAAGGCATCGCGTGTTTGCAAGTGCCAATGGCATCGAAGGCTACGAGAATAGGCTGATAGCCTCCGAACTGCAGAAGGCCCTGCAGGAGGTCTCTGAAACCCGGGACCATTTTCCGGACTCGCTCGCCGAACTTGAAGCCGGATTGAGCAAGGACTGGATCTCGGCCACTTATCGCGATCCCTATGCCGAGGAGCTACCGGAGTTGCCCATGTATCTCGCAGCCGGAGCTCCCACCTCGCTTGATCCCTCTTTTCCCGTTTTGATTTCGGCCCGCCACCGATCAGGGGGAAGGAAGTGGCACCGGACGGTTTTCACCATGAATGGCGTGGAGCACCATGTCGAAGAGCCGGAGATCTCCATCTGGGTTCAGCGTGCCTTGGACGCACGCCGGGCTCATTCCTCCCCATGAACTTCACGCGCTCTTCACCCACCTCGTCTTGCCAAAGCTTCCCTAACAAGATCATCCTATGAACGTGGCAAACCCTCGACAAGCTCCAGCCCTCGGCCCGCTCGTCCTGGCCATCTCGATCTTCGGCATGAGCCAAGCCTCCGCGGGCATGACCGTGGTCACGCTCACGGACATCGCCCGGGCTAGGCTGGATGCGCTTTCCTTCTTCCTCGTCTCCTACCTGCTCATCTGCTGGGTGGTAAAGCTGCTGTGGAACTATCTCGGCAAGACCTTCACGGTGCTGCCCAAGCTGAACTACACGCGTGCGCTCGGGCTTGTATTCCTCTCCGGGATGATGTTCTATGTCGTGCTCACCATGATCTCCGGTGCGCGCGAGTTACTCACGCCCGGCGCATGGGAGAAGCAGGGCATCGGCTACCGCACCCGGGAAGGCCAAGTCGCCACCCTCACCAAGGACGACCGACGCAGCAACCTGCGCAAACTGCAGGAAGCAATCTGGGCTTATGCGAAGGAGCATGGAGGCAAGGCTCCGCCCGGACCTTTGGTCGCCGGCATTGAGCCGGACCTCTGGCGCTTTCACGGCGGCGGGCTCTATTGCCTCATGCCTGAAGTCCGGCCCGGAGTGGGACGGGAAGTGCTTGTCTACGAGCCATCCACCGCCGGCGGCAGGCGCTTCGTCCTGTTGGCTGATGGCAATATCGAGGATCGCGAGGAGGGGACCTTGAGGCGTGATCTTGATGACCAGATGAAGAGATGAACGAGGGATGTGACATCGGATCGAAGCCGGGGCGTCCTCGCATCGGCAGGGTGGTGTCGTGCCTCGCTTGGATGTTTCTGCTTCTCCTCGTCGGTGCGATAATCGACTTGCTGCCCCTACTTGAGCTGCCTTTCCGGCTCGTCTTTGGCTGCTTGTTCCATTTCTGGAATCTAGTTCCGCCCATGCTTTCCCAGTGGAAAGCCGTGGCTTCTCCATTCGTTAGCCTGGCGATCATCTTGCCACTGGCGCATCACTTCTTCCGCTGGTTTGCCATTTCACGTGGAAGGACCCTTTGGAGATTTTCCCACAGCCTCGCGATCGTGGCCTTACTCTTCGCCGGAAGCGCGGCAGCCATCGCCATGAGCGGGATCACCCATCAGGCGGCTTGGATGGCGGATGTCCCTTGGTGGAACCATCGTGGACGTGGCGAGGTGAGCGAGGCCATGTCGCGGATTCGTGATCTCCAAGTCGCGATGGCAGAGTTCTATTCAGAGCATGGTCGCTATCCCGAATCCTTGAGCGAACTGGAGAGCCGCATCGAGGGTTTCGGGCGTGCATCCACCATGCCAGCAGGACTCGCGGGAATCCCGGAGTCTTTTGTTTACCTGAAACCGGAGACAATGGAGGCGGCCGCTCCACCGCTGCCGATACTGGTTTCCCCCTTGCTCGGATCGGGACGAGTAGCTGTGGGCTTCAACGATCATTCGGTCAAAGCTCTGCACGTCGAGGACCTTGAATCGATTCTCAACCGGGGGCTAAGGCCATGATTGAGGGGCGGATCCATACCATGAAGCGCGCCTTGTTACTGCGACTTTGGTATCTTCCCGCGCTGGCGATCTTCACCATGTTCGGCTTCTCTGCCCTCAAGGTGGACTTCCTTCCGGAGATCAGCTTCCGCGTGGTGTTCGGCTTCATCCCATTCCTGAAGGACGCTCGAGCTGAAGCGGTTTTCGATCCCCGCTGGCTTCCTTGGATCCTCGCTTCATTTGCGGCCATCGTGGTAACACACCGCCTCCTCGTATCGCGCAAAGGGAAGGTAGAGCGGCTAGATGGTATCGGCACCTCCCTGTCTCTAGCCTCAATCCCGGTGCTGCTTGCTCTATCGATTTCTGTTTTGGGAGGATTCTGGACCGCGTGGAGAAGCGTGGTGACAAGACCGATGGCCATTGACTATCCCGATAAGGCCGGTTCCCAACTCCGATTCGGCATGGAGCTTCTTCGAAGCAAGGCCTTTAACCATGCATCCCGCGCGAACGGGAGATTTCCAGATCGCTTGGAAGAACTGGATGAATGGGCTCCTTACTATCTCGAGCGCCTGCGGTCGTTCTCGAGTGACGCCGGACCTGGGGATCCACTGATCTACCTTGGGGCCGGTCTGGGACCGCAGTCGGACCGGAATCTTGCGCTCCTGATCACCCCGCGATTTGAAGGCGATGAGGGCGAAGAGCGTTGGCTCGTTACCATCGGTGGGGAGGAAAAGAAAATCAGTGAGGAAGAACTGGATGGATGGATCCGGAGTTCACTGGAGGGCCGAAAAAGATGAGTGGGAAGCGTCAACGTAGTATCTCGCCCGCGATGGTGCTTGTATGCCTGCTCGGGATTCCGAGCCTTCTATTCCTATTCGTTCTCGGGACGTATTCGGGGCATACGCAAGCGACCCTCCGTTTCCTCGGCGGCTTCTATTTCTTCCTGCGGGAGAATCTGCCGCGGATCTCCAGCAACGCCGCCACTTGGGTGCCGGGGATCGGAGCCTTTTTTTTCGGCACGGTGGGGATCCACCTGCTCTTCGCCAAGCAGGCGAAGCGGAGAGGACTTCCGTGGTGCTTTGGAACGAGCTTCGCGCTGGCTTCGATTGTTCCGGCTCTCTTCGTGATCGCCTTTCTGGTTCCGGGGATCCTGCTCCAGCTACGGGCCATCGCGAGAGATCCGGATTGGTTTCGTCGCGAAAGCTCCATAGCGAGTTCCTTGATCGTCCACGATTACCAGCGCATCGGAATCGGCCTGTTCGAGTATTCGTCGGAGCATGAGGGGCGCTTCCCGGATTCGTTGGAAGCACTGGCCCAGCAGTCCGAGGGAGGGGAGGCGATGCTCTATCTGAAGGGTGAACCTCCCATCTATCTCGGCATCGGCCTCACCGAGCGCTCGGATCCCGGTCTGCCGCTGCTGATTTCTCCGGAGTTCTCGGACCGCGGGATAGCTCGGCGCTTGGTGCGCACCGTCGGCTGGGACGAGAAGTTCATTCCGAGTGCCGAGGCGGATGTATGGATCTCCCGTGCCTTGGAAGCGCGGCGCAAGCTGCCCAAGGAATAACCGGGGTCCGCCCTCCTGCGTGACTTTCCGCATTGGACGCGGGTCGATTCCCGGTCATGATCCGCGCGTGCTCCCTGCGCTTACCGGCTACGATCCTGCCGCCTTGGAGGCCTATTTGGCCGCCCAGGGGCAGCCTGCATTCCGCGCCGGACAGATCCTCGATTGGATCTGGAAGAAGAAGGCCGCCTCCGTGGAGGCGATGAGCAATCTTCCCGGGGCGCTGCGCGAGAAGCTTTCCTCCTCCTTCCGCCTCCACGCTCTGGAGCACGCCACGACCCAGGGCAGCGGCGACACCACCCGCAAGTTTCTCTTCAAGCTTCAGGACGGACGCTATGTGGAGAGCGTTCTGATCCCGGCGAATCCCGCCCTTTACGGTGAGCGCTCGGATCGTCGCACCCTCTGTGTCTCCTCGCAGGTCGGCTGCGCCTACGGCTGCAAGTTCTGCGCCTCCGGGCTGGCCGGATTCAGCCGCAATCTCGAACCCGCGGAGATCGCGGGTCAGGTGCTGATGGCCGAGCGTCTCTCGGGCGAGCGCGTGGATAATCTCGTGTTCATGGGCATGGGTGAGCCCCTGGCGAATCTCGACAACCTGCTCGCGGCGATCTCGATCATCACCTCGCCTTGGGGGCTGCACCTCGGCGCACGTCACCTCACGATCTCGACCTCCGGCCTTGTGCCGCAGATCCGCAGGCTCGCCGAGCATCCGCAGCAGATCCGCCTCGCGATTTCGCTCCACGGTGCCACCGACGATGTCCGCGGCCAGATCATGCCGGTGAACAAAAAGTGGGGCACCGCCGAACTCTTCGACGCGCTCGACTACTGGAACTCTCGTAAAAAGCAGCACCTCACACTGGAATACATCCTGATTGAGGGCGTGAACGATCACCTCGAGCAGGCTCGCATTCTTGCGACCCACGCCCGCCGCCTGAAGGCGAAGGTGAACCTGATTCCCTACAACACCGTTGAAGGGCTCGATTGGGTCCGCCCTTCCGAGAACCAGTGCCGTGCCTTTCGCGATATCCTCAAGAACGCCGGCGTCTCGGCGACCCTCCGCTTGGAGAAGGGCCATGATATCGATGCCGCCTGCGGCCAGCTCCGTCTCAAGCAAGAGACGGAGGAGGGGATTATCGAAGCGCCGATGAAGCGGAAGTGATTTGAGGCCGAGTTCCTACCAGCTCCGGATTTTTTGTAGGGATACCTTGGAAGTCGCGGCGCTCTTGGGCGTCAGTATTGATGTCGAAGCGGGAGACTTCCTCGATACCTGCTTCATTCTCACGCGAGAGATTGCCGAAGACGGGCCTTACATTGATCACATCGCTGGGTTCCTTGCTCTGCTCGATGGGAAGTTTGCGGATCTGGGAGAACTCGGTATCAGCCGATCCGATATCTCGATCTGGCTACTCCGAACCTATCGCGATCAGTGCAACATGGAGTTTGCCCCGCAGACCTTGCTTCACTTGGGAGAAGAGGGCCTGGCCTTGTGCGTCTCGTGTTGGCAGGAGAGTGGTGAGGCCAGAACCTGAGCTCACAGCCCCCGGAACTCCGTCGCCAGCTTCTTCGCCGTCGCCACCGTATTCCGGTGGATCTTCGCCGTGAATTCCGCCTGGCGGTTGTAGCCGCCGCCATACAGCACCGCCACAGGCACCCGGTTGCGGATGAAGGCCCGCAGCAGCACGTCGTCGCGCTTCTGTAGATCCTTCACGGAGAGATGCATCTGCCCGAAGCGATCGTTGCGATGGTTGTCCGCGCCCGCGATCCAGATCACCAGATCCGGTGCGAAGGTATCCAGCGCCGCTGCCAGCGTGCTGAAGAGCTGCTTGAGATACATTTCGCCCTCCACATAGCGCACCGTTTCCACATCCATGGACCCGGCGATCTTCTTGGTCGGATAGTTCCGCCCGACGTGGATTGAGTAAGTAAACACCCGCGGGTCATCCCCGAGCAAGGCCGCCGTACCGTTGCCCTGATGGGCGTCGGTATCCACCACCATCACCTTGATGCCCGGCTGCCGCGCCTGCAGGTCGCGGATCGCGATCGCGATGTCGTTGAAAACGCAATAGCCCTCTCCATGCTCGCGGAAGGCGTGGTGAGTCCCGCCCGCCAAGCAGACGGCCACTCCCTCGGTCAGCGCCGCGTGGCAGGCCTGGCGTGTGGCCTCCACCTCCGTCGCACTGCGCTGGTAGAGCTGCGGTGTGACCGGCAGGCCGAGCTGCACCTGCTCCTTACGGTCGAGCAAGCCGGAGTAGATCCGCTCCACGTAGGTCGGGTCGTGCACCGCCTTCAGCAGGTGGCTGTCCGCCACTTTCACCTCGACGATCTCCTCCGGCCTCAGGATTCCGCCTTCCAGGAGCATGTCCTTGGAAATACGGAACTTCTCCATCGGGAAGGGATGGCCCGAGGGGAGCTTGAGTTCCAGATCTGCCGAGTAGAAGCAGCGCATCGATGCCCCCACCGAACCACAGGGAGGGCCCCTTGCCCAATGGATTTTCCCTGTGGCATCACCCCCTTGCGTTTTTGACACGCTTCCCCCCGGCTGCTAGGCCTGCGGAAATCCATGTCAAACCCGACCAAACCCGATTGGGAGGCGCTCGCCGCGCGGCCCGACTTCGCCGAGCTTCTCGCGGCGAAGAAGCGCTTCATCATTCCCTGTTGCGCCTTTTTCCTCATTTACTATGCGGCGCTCCTCTACTTGGTCGGCTGGCACCCGGAGCTGATGAAGAAGCCGCTGCTGGGTAAGATCAACGGGGCATATCTCTTCGCCCTCTCCCAGTTCGCCATGGCATGGGGCATGGCTTGGATCTACATGCGCAAGGCGGCTCAGCTCGATCGCATGGCCGCCGCCGTCATCCGCGACGAAAAACACTGATCTACCGTTGCCATGACCATTGCCATGTTCCTCGCCTTCGTGGTCGCCACGCTGGGCATCACTGTCTGGAGCGCCCGGAAGAATACCGGTTCCAGTGCCTACTTCGCCGCCGGTCGCTCGATCACCGGCTGGCAGAACGGCCTCGCCGTCGCCGGTGACTACATGTCCGCCGCCTCCTTTCTCGGCATCTCGGGGATGATCGCCTTCTTCGGCTACGATGGCTTCATGTACTCGGTCGGCTTCCTCGTCGCCTACCTCACGGTGCTCTTCATTGTGGCGGAGCCGCTGCGGAATGCCGGTAAGTACACCATGGCCGATCTCCTGGCCTACCGTCTGAAGGCTCGCCCCGTCCGGGCCGCGGCTTCGCTCAGCACGCTCACCGTCTCCACCTTCTACATGGTCGCGCAGATGATCGGTGCAGGGGTGCTGGTGAGCACCTTGCTCAAGGACTATTCCTGGATCACGCCGAACTCCGCCATCGCCGGTGTCGGCGTCCTGATGATCGTCTATGTCGTCTTCGGCGGCATGCACGGCACCACCTGGGTACAGATCATCAAGGCGATCCTGCTGATGACCGCCACCTTCGTGCTGAGCTTCCTGGTGATGAAGCAGTTCGATTTCAGCTTCGCCAAGTTCTTCGATGCCATTGCCCATCTCACCTACACGGACGCGAAAGGCAACGAGGTCACCCGCAACTTCCTCGATCCCGGTTGGAAGTTTGGAGCGGAAGCTACCGCCAAGACCGGCGGCTGGGGTCCGCTCGATCTCTTCTCGCTCGGCCTCGCGCTGGTGTTGGGCACCGCCGGACTGCCCCACGTTCTGGTGCGCTTCTACACCGTGCCGGATGCGAAAACCGCGCGTGTATCGGTGGTTTGGGCGATGGTGATCATCGGCATCTTCTACATCCTCACCACCTTCCTCGGGTTCGGTGCGGCCACCCTGCTGAAGCCGCACAATATCGCGAACGAGAACATGGCGGCGCCGGAGCTCTCGCACTTCCTCGGTGGCGACATCTTCTTCGCCTTCATCTCCGCGGTGGCCTTCGCGACCATTCTCGCGGTGGTGGCCGGGCTCACCATCAGCGCCAGCACCTCCTTCGCGCATGACTTCTACACCAATGTGATCAATCACGGGAAGGAAGTGCCGCAGGAGAAGGAAGTGCGCATCGCCCGCATCGCCGCCTTCTTCGTCGGCGCGATCTCCATTATCCTCGCGATCGTCTTCCAGAACATCAACGTGGCCTTCCTCGTGGGCTTGGCCTTCGCGGTGGCCGCCTCGGCCAATCTTCCCGTGATCGTGCTCTCGGTTTTCTGGAAACGCTTCAATACCGTGGGTGCCGTGACGGGGCTTCTGGTCGGCTTGGCCGGCAGCATCCTTCTCATCGTCCTCAGCCCGAGCGTGATGGGCATCGATGGTCCGGAGGTGGCTGCTTCAAAGCGCCGCTTGATTCAAGCGGCCGCGATCTTCCCACTCACCAATCCGGGAATCGTGAGCATCCCGCTCGGCTTCCTGGCCGCCATTCTGGGCACGCTCTTCAGCAAGCGTGAGCCTGAGTCCGAAGCGAAGTTCGCCGAGTTCAGCGTGCGCGCCCATACCGGTCTCGGCGCGGAGAAGGCGACCGATCATTGAGCTGGATCTTTCGGCCCATGGCGCGCCGCTACCGGCGGGGCTAAGGGGTGGGGTGTATGAAAACTCTGCGTTTCTACATCCACCCCGAGTGCCGGCGCTGTCGGAAGCTCAGCCTCTTCCATCACCGCTTTGATTGGCTCGATCGTTTCGAGCACACCACCGCGGTGCCGAAGACCGGTGAACTCCGTCCCGGTCAAGTGGTCGCCCAGCATATCCCCACCGGCGAGTTCTACCAAGGCCACCGGGCCATCCAGGAACTCTGCCGCACCATTCCTCTCTACCGGATCTTCCTGCCGCTCTTTTGGCTTCGCCCTGTTAGGGAAAAGCTCGACCGCGATCTCGACGGCTGCACCGATGGCGCCTGCGGTTTTCCCTGATTCTTACCAAGCAGACCACCGGATCAGCTTGGCCGTGACCATCACCAGCAGTGGCAGGAAGAGCCAAGCCCAGCCCGCGAGTCGCACCACCCTCTCGGGAGTCGCTTGGTCCATCTTAACGAAGGGATCGAAGCGGAGGCCCGCCTTCCCGAGGATCTCCGGCTTCCAGATGCAGGCGAGCGGCAGGAGATGGAAGGCAAGCGTGCGGATCGCGTAGCCCAAGCCGCTGGTGTGGAAACTGATGCCCACCCAGATCGCGACCACCGTGCCAGCCGCTGTCAGCTCGGTCCGCGAAGCGCCGGAGCGCGCGTAGTCGGCTTGCTCGTCAAAGCTCCACTTGGCCTCGTCATCTCCCGACGGCATGGCCTTCATTCTAGAGAACGCCGAACATGCGGGCAATCACCTTCGCCGCGATCTCGTGGCCTCTCTTGTTCGGATGATTCCCGGTCGCGAGCAATCGCTCCTGCCGTGTCCCTTTCAGCGCTGCTTTCCATGCGACCAGCACGTCGCCGACCGGCACTCCCTCTTCCGAAGCCACCTTGCGGATGATCGCGGCGCGGATCTCCAGCGGCTCATCGGGAGCATCGTAGCGCGCGCCATCGGCTCCCGTCGGTGTCAGGAAGACCACCGGCACCCCCTTCTTCTTCGCAGCCCGCGCCATCGACCGCCAGGCTTTCTCCACTTGGGCCTCCGGCATGCGCCGGTCGTTGAGTGCGTAGTCGATGAAGATCACGTCGGGCCGCAGGCTCAGCACATCTTTCTCGAACCGTGCCGCACCCTTCACGCTGTCCTCGCCACCGATCGCGGTGACGATCGCATTCATCACCGCATGCGGATTCGCCTTCTGGATCTTCTCCATCGCCATCAGCGGATAGGATTCGAAAGGCTTCACCTCCGGCGTCTTGTGATAGCCCGCAGGCACGCTATGGCCGTGAAAGATCACATGGATCGTCCGGTTCTTCGGCCAAGCAACTTTCAGCTCCTGAATCAGCTTCGGCGGCAGCGGCGACTCCGCCGCATGGCTGGCACATCCGGCCAAAACCAGCAGCGGCAACCAGCACAGGACGCGGAGCGGGGCGATCACTTGCCCTTCACTAGCGTTTTACCGGCCTTCTCCCAAGCGATGATTCCACCCTCCAGCTCGGAGACCGCGGTGAATCCCGCTGCGCGCAATTGCTGTGCCGCCTTCTCCGAGCGCTTGCCGCTACGGCAGTACACCAGCACCGGCTTCTTAGGGTCCACCGTCGCCTTCGCTTTCTCCACAAATCCTTCCTCGCCGAAGGTCACCCGCTTCGCTCCCTTGAGATAGCCGGTTTCCCACTCATCCACCGTGCGCACGTCGAGGATCTGCACGCCCGAGCTAATTTGCTTCTCCGCCACCTCCACCTTCACCGGTCCGTTCGGCGGCGCTTCTTCTTTGGCCATCGAAATCATCGGCAGGAGTGCAGCGGCAGCAATAGCGAAAAACCTCATAACCATATTCCTAACCTGAAAATCCTCCCCAACAACCTCTTCCATTCAAAGTTCGGAGTTCAACGTTCAAAGTCCGCAGTTCCTCACTCCCAGTCCCCCTTCTCGTCCTTTTCCAATTGGATCCGGTCGTTCAGGTTCCGCGCCTTCACCCGGTGGTTCCGCTTGGCCCAGCGCTCCACCGTCATCTGGCGCTTCTTCGCCAGCTTCCGCAGCTTCAGGATCTCGTCGTCCAGCCGCAGGAAACTCTCCAAGCGATGTAGATCCAGCGTGCCCTCCGCCACCGCCGCGCGGATCGCACAGCCCTTGTCGTTGCCGTGCTTGCAGTCGGCGAACTTGCATTCGAGCGCCATCGTTTCCACGTCGGCGAAGCTCTCGCGGAGCGTCTGCTCGTCGGTCCACATCTGGATCTCCCGCATCCCCGGGTTGTCGATCAGCATGCCGCCGAAGGGCAGGGGAACGAGTTCGCGCGAGGTCGTCGTGTGGCGGCCCTTGCCGGTCACGTCATTCACCTCGCTGGTCCATTGCCACTCCTCGCCGTAGAGCTGGTTCACCAGCGTGGACTTGCCGACTCCGGAGGAACCTACGACGCACATGGTCACGCCGTCCTTCAGATAGGATTGCAGCACCTCCAGCCCCTCGCCGGTGAGGGCGCTGGTCACATGGATGTCCGCATCGGCGGAGAGAGCGCGCAGTTCCCGCGCACAGGCTTCGTTGTGCTCTGGCGGGCACAGGTCGGACTTGTTGATCAGCACCACCGCCTTCGCCGCGCTGCGACCGATCAGCGTGAAGTAGCGCTCCATGCGCCGCGGGTTATGGTCCGGGCCGGAATCGGTGACCACCGCCACCACATCCACGTTCGCGCCGATCACCTGTTCCTCCACGCTCTTCCCCGGCATCTTGCGGGAGAAGCAGGACTTCCGCGGCAGGCTCGCGCGGATCACGTGATCTTCGTTCTCGCCGCCCAGCTCCACCGCCACCCAGTCGCCCACCGCCGGCAGATCCGCATCCGTCTCCGCGTCGTGCCAGACCTTGCCGGAGAGCACCACGTCGATCTCCTCCACGTCCTCGGGATCTTCTCCCACGAAGGCGCTGTAGTTGATCGTCGTTTCCCGGATCAGCCGCGCGGGGAACCAGCCCTTCGCTTCGTAAGGAGCAAAAGCCTCGGCAAAAAAGTCATCCCAACCCAACTCGGCGAGCGTCATCCGTGGCAGAGCCTAGGGGTGAATCGCCGCACTGTCGATGCCTGCCGCGTCCCACTCATGCGCGGGTCAGGGTCATTACGCATTCCAAGTGCCGCGTGTGCGGGAAGAGGTCGAAGGGCTGCACCTTCCCCAGCTTGAAGCCGCCTTCCTTCAGGATCGCCAGATCGCGCACCTGAGTCGCCGGGTCGCAGGACACGTAGACCACCCGCGCCGGGGCGAAGGCGATGAGCTGCGCCAGAAACTCCGGCGAGCAACCTTTGCGCGGCGGGTCGATCAGCACCGCTGTCTCGGTCGCAGGAAACTGGATGTCCGCGAAAATCGCCTCGGCGGATGCCGCCATGAAAGTCGCGTTCGTGATGCCATTCGTCTCCGCATTCCGGCGCGCCCAATCGGCGGCGGATTCATTTACCTCCACCCCCGCCACCTGCTCGAAGTGCTTCGCCAGGGTCAGCGCGAAGAGGCCGGAGCCGCAGTAGGCATCCACCAGGTAGCGTGCCCCGCCTTCGCAGGCCTCACCCCCTGCGTGTCCGGTGAAGGCGGGCAGGATGAAGGGGTTGTTTTGGAAGAAATCGCCCGCCAGGAAGTCGAAGGACAGCTCGCCCACGTGCTCGGTCACCACCGCGTTCGGGTTCGTTTCGACCCGGCCTTCGGTCGCGCGCAGCAGCAGGGTCGCGCCTTTCTTGAAGGACTTCGCCCGCTGCCGGATCGAGGCCCGCTCCCGCGGCAGCGCGGCATTGATCTCCGCCATCGCGATCGGGCACTGTGGCACGTCGATGATCCCGCTGCGGCGGCCGATCGGCAGGAAGCCGATGCCCTCGATCTCGCCATCGCGTGGACGGTCGAAGTGAGGCGTGATCTTCGAGCGGTAGTTCCAGAGTGCGGGGGAGGGGATGCAAGGCTCCACCGGGAACTCGATTCCCGCCATGTGCTGTAACAACTCGCCCACCTGCCGTGTCTTCCACGCCAGCTGCGCCTCGTAGTTCAGGTGTTGGTACTGGCAGCCGCCGCAGGTCCCGAAGAGAGGGCAGCCGGGCTCGGTCCGCTCGGGGGCCGGCTCGAGCACTTCCATCAGGTCCGCCTGCGAGCAGTTCTTGTCATTGCGGAAGACTCGCGCCTTCACGAGCTCCCCCGGTAGGCAGAAGGGCACGAAGATCACCCAGCCGTCGATCCGGCCGATTCCGATCCCCAGATTGCTCAGGGCATCGATCCGGAGCTCGATTTCCTGATGGTAGGCGAAGGGATGGGGATGGAATTTCTTGGGCGGGCGCTGCATGCGGAGCCTCCGGGTTAGGGCCCCCGGGGGCGCTTGCCAAGCGGCAATCCCGGCGGCAGATTGGAGACATGAAGGCGGGAATCCTCTTCTTCGCGGCAATCACCTCTCTGCCCGCGGCCGCGGCGGAGAAGACCGTCTGGTATGATTCGAAGGGGAATGTCGCCCTCGTGGAGAAGGAATCTTCCAAGATCCCCGAGCCCTTCATCCCGCAGTGGGTGGCCCGGGAAGAACGCCGGGACCGCGCCTTGAAGGGGAGCCCGGGCCCGCGTCGGAGCCGCGGCTGGTCCAGCACTTGGAGCTCGGCCTATCCGACGTACGGCTCCGCCTGCTACCGTCAGGCTTACCCGCGCTGCCATCGCCCGGCGGGCTGGCGCGTGATCATTCGCTAGCGTCCGGTGCCTTGGCCCGCACCGTGGGGCCATCCTGCTTCGGCTGCTCGGTCGTTGCCCGCATGTCCCGGGCATCCGGCAGCCGTTGGGTCAGGTCCGGCAGCAGCTTGGGCGCCCCCTGGTTCACCATCTGCAGCGGGGCTACAGGCGTGTCGTCCACCCGCGTCGGCTTGTTCCTCGGCTTCGTCATCGGTTCTTCCGGTACCTCCACGGCCTTGGGCGGCGGCGTACAGGCGGCGAAGAGACAGGTCAGTGCGAGAATGCAGGTGAGACGCATGACAGGTTTTCGGGACGGGCCGGGACGATGGCCGAGCTGGAAGGGCTTGGCAATGTAGAACATTCGGCGTTTCCCGGGGCCGCAAAATGGCCTCGGACGCCGCTCCGGGCGCGGCGATGATCAGTAAGTTTGGCTGCTTTCTCCCGATTTCAAGATTTCTCGCCAAAGCCTGAAAAAAGATAAAGAAAGCCCGCCAACAGACTCGTTATCCACGGGTTGGATCAAAGACAGCACCTACCATGAAAGCGATTACCTCCATCGTCGCAGCGCTCTGTGCGCTCGCACTGCCCGCCATGGCGGACAAGAAAGACAAGGATGCGGCGTCCGTACCGGACACCACCCTGAGCAAGGCCCAGATCCCCGCCGAAGTCGTGAACGGCGTCGAGTTCGACAAGGCCTCCCTCGAAGGCAAGGTCGTGGTCATCGAGGAGTGGGGCGTGAATTGCCCGCCTTGCATCGCCAGCTTGCCGGACATGGCCAAGCTCGCGAAGCGCTATGAGAAGAAGGGCCTCATGGTCATCGGTCTCGAGCGCCAGCAGGGCTCCAAGGAAGAGATCATGAAGCTCCTCAAACCCGCCCGCGTCCAGTATCCAGTCTTCTCCGGCGGCTCCAGCGGCGTCGCCAGCGATGGCATCCCGCACGCCTGTGTTTTCGGCGCGGATGGCAAGCTGATCTGGCACGGCCACCCGATGGACAAGGAGTTCGAGGACTCCGTGAAGGACGCCCTCAAGGCCATCAAGCCCGTCGCTTCACGCTAATCCGGCCAGACTTTTCCCAAGCGCCGCTTCCTTCATGGGAGCGGCGCTTTTTCGTGTCCCTTCGACCGGAGGCGGCAAAAATCAAGATGTGCGGACGGCAGATAGATCGTTACGATCGCTCTATTCCGGAGATGCATGACGACCCCGATCTAAATCCTTATTCTCCTCCGGCGGCGGCTTCCGGTGCCGCGGCCCCTTCAGAGGGGACCGGGCCGCTGAAGGATCCGCGTCTCTTGGGGCGGTTGGCGACCTTCAGCGCGGGAGCTCTGTTCGTGGTGAGGCTGCTTATCCATGTCTTCCCGAACGCTGAAGTGGTCGAACTCTTGGAGAAGATCCAAACGGTGAGTTCGGTAACGACCATGGTACTCTACCTATGGTGGCTTGCGCGCTGCGCGAAAAACACCGCGGTGATCGATCGTCGGAATCAGACCGGTCCCGTGTGGGCGGTCTTTTGCCACTTCGTCCCGGTAGCAAACTGGTTTTCTCCCTGTCTGGTGCTGCGGCGGATCGCGATAACCACCTTCAAGCATCGGGCCGCTGCCGGGATCGGGTACATCGTGATCGCTTGGTGGTTTCTTCTGGTGTCGGCCATTATCCTGGAAGGGATAGAACCTCAAGCGGGGGAACCGATCATGAGTGCCGCCTACTTGGCGCCTTGGGGTTCTCTCGGGGCTCAGGCCTTGGCATTCGCATGTTTTGCATACCTGTTGGCCCGCATCGGCTCTGCTCAAGCTGCGTTCCGGTGGCCGGACCTCCCCGAGTCCGATCGGCCTGGATTCGTCCGATGGTCCGGGCCACGGTCGGCCCCCCGGATGCTCCCGAATGCAAAGGTCACGCGCATTCCGCCGCGCCGTGAACCAGCGTCGCAGCCTCGACGTCTTGCACCACCGCCGCGAACGCAACCCGGCGACGTCAACGAGGCGTAGGGGATAAGATCTCTTCTCAGCCCTCGGGATCAATCCTTACCAGCGTGACCCAGCGCTTGTCGCTGTGCTTCCCGTCCAGCTCGCGCGGTGGTTCCATCACGGAGAGCAAGCGCCACTGGCCTTCCTTCAACCGAATCAGGCCCCCGGTCCGGAAGGAAGCGAAGGCTGGCATGGTGAGATCCAGGCTTTCGTGGCCGAAGTGATCCGCCCCTTGGAACGCCACGTCCTCGAATAGCACCGCCAGGTCCCAGGTCTTCTCTTCCACCGCCACCGCTTGAGCCACCGCAGAAAATGAGGTCCCGGTATTCCGTGTCTCGAACGAGGTCGGTGTCGCCGTGGTCATCAGCCTCTCCAAGGACTCCGGAAGTGTTTGAGGCGGAGGCTCGGGCTTCTCGGTGATCGGTCCGCAGGGTAGGCTCGGCGGCTCGTATTCGGTCGGGTAGATTCGCTCCGAGATCGCTTCCGCCTTCATCTGGGTCGAGGCATCCGCCCCGGTGACCGGGCTATGGATCAGCCTTACGCCTCCCGCGCCGGTCAGGCATTCGGCGCGGAGGGCGGCCAGACTCTCGGCCCCTTGGAGATCGTCCAGGCGCTTTGCCACCTCGATCGCGGGAGCCTCCCAGGTTTCCAGTCGCACCCGGAGTGGCAGGCGGCGCTCCTTCTCCCTGTCCGCCGGGAAGCGCATCACCCGGGAGCTGTCATCGGAGCCATCCAGAAATTCCCAAACACCACCGCCATGGACGCCCAAGTTTTCGGGTAGCGGGTCCGGTTCGGGTGCCACCTCCTGGGCGATGGCAAGGGAGGGAAGCATCGAGCAGAGCACGAGGGGGAGAAGTCGGGTCATGGCCATGTTGTCTGAAACGGATGACCCGCTCGTTCTATTCGGTCAAAATGTGCTCGGGACCCCTTTCCGCAGCTTTCCTGCGCGAAATCCGCATTCCGTCGCGCGCCGTTCGCGTTCATAAGAAGCCCCGTCATGTATTCCGACGCGCTCGCTTCCCACCTCCGCACGACGCTCTCTGAAATCGAATCCGCCGGGCTCTACAAGCGCGAGCGGCTCATCGATTCCACGCAGAACTCGACCGTGCGCCTGAAGGACGGCCGCGAGGTCATCAACATGTGCGCGAACAACTACCTCGGCCTCGCGGATCATCCGGAGGTCGTCGCAGCTGCCCGCGCCTCCGTGGACCGCTGGGGCTTCGGCATGGCCAGTGTGCGCTTCATCTGCGGTACCCAGACTCTCCACAAGCAGCTTGAGGAAAAGATCTCCGAGTTCCTCGGCACGGAGGACACCATCCTCTACCCGAGCTGCTTCGATGCGAATGGCGGCCTCTTCGAGGTCCTCCTCGGCCCCGAGGATGCGGTCATCTCCGACGCGCTCAACCACGCCTCGATCATCGATGGCGTCCGCCTCTGCAAGGCCAAGCGCTACCGCTACGCGAACAACGACATGGCTGATCTGGAAGCCCAGCTCAAGGCCGCGGATGCCGATGGCGCGCGCTTCAAGCTCATCACCACCGATGGCGTGTTCTCCATGGACGGCATCATCTGCGACCTCGATCAGGTCCACGCCCTCGCCGACAAATACAACGCCCTCGTCCACTTCGACGACTGCCACTCCACCGGTTTCCTCGGCGCCCGCGGCCGCGGCACTCACGAGCACTGTGGCCTCTTCGGCAAGATCGATGTGACCACCGGCACTTTGGGCAAGGCGCTCGGTGGTGCCTCCGGTGGCTATACTTCCGGCAAGAAGGAGATCATCGAGCTCCTGCGCCAGCGCTCCCGCCCCTACCTTTTCTCAAACACCATCGCCCCCCCGATCGTCGCCGCCTCGCTGAGGGTTTTCGAAATGCTCGAAGCTTCCACCGAACTCGCCGACCGCGTGAAGGACAACACCACCTACTTCCGCGAGGCCATGGCCGGCACCGGCTTCACCATCGCCGGGAAGGACCATCCGATCTCGCCCGTCATGCTCGGGGATGCCGCCCTGTCCCAGAAGTTTGCCGACAAGCTGCTCGAGCACGGCGTCTACGCCATCGGCTTCTTCTTCCCCGTCGTCCCGCAGGGCAAGGCCCGCATCCGCACCCAAATCAGCGCCGCCCATACCCGCGAGCAACTCGATAAGGGCATCGAAGCCTTCGTGAAGACCGGCAAGGAGCTCGGCGTGATTTGATCAAGGAGGGGGTGCGTCTCGCGCCCTATACCTTCTCGAATGGTAACGTCCTCCCCCCCAATCTTTCGCTACCTCTCCAGATCGAAAGTCTGGTCCGTCGGCTCCAGCAGGATCCGGTGGTTCCCACACACCTCGTGCAGTGCTTCCACCAGCACCGGCAGACGGGTCCCGTCCTTCAGCACCACGCCGTATCGCACCAGCGTCCGGTCGCTGCCGTCCTGCGGCACGGTCGCCATCAAGCGGCTCTCCAGCGTGTGGTTTGCGAAGACCGGCGAGAGGATGCTCTGAAAATCCGAATCCGCCGCCAAGCTCACCGTGAGCATGTGCGATGAACGCTTCGGCGCGAAGGCATTGCGCGAGTGGAGATAGAAGATCACTCCTGCACCCAGCAGGGTCACGAAGGCGGCGGTGAAGTAATGCCCCGATCCCGCCACCATCCCGACCGCGATCGCGAAGAACGCGAAGGCCAGGTCCATCGAGCGTCCGACACTCGATGGAAAGCGGATCAACGAAAAGGCCGCGAACATCGCCAGACCGATCGAGACGCTCTTGCTTACGACCATGATCAGCGCCGCGGTGACCACTGAGATCATCACCAGCGTGTGCGAGTAGTCCTGCGTGTGACCGGCACCGCGCGCGGTGAAGCGGTGCAGCCAAGCGATTCCGCAGGCCAGCACCACCGTCACCAGCAGCGCCAGCGCGGCCGATCCCGGATCAATCGCGTTCGGTGGAACCATCCACTCCGGCAGGGCGAGGGCGAGCTGCATGATCAGAGGCGGGTGAGGTTCAGGCGCAGGAAGCGCTTTGCGTTCGGCGCGATGCTTGCCTCGCTCAGGCGGACCACGATCGTTTCTGTTAGACCGTCTCCATTGTCGGCGGCCGAGACCTGCACCAAGCTCGCAGATCCCCAAGTCGTGAGATCGGGAGAAGCTTGCACGCGATAGCGCAGACCATTCGCCGTGTAGTCGCCCGGGCTTCCCGTGCCGCCTTTCTGTCGCGAGAAGGACAGCGCCAGATAGTTCTGCCCGCTGATCTGCATCACCGACGAAACCGGTCGGGCCGCGGAGGAGACCAGGCCCGGATTACTCCCGAAGCCGAGCTCCAGCAGGTTGGCCAGGCCGTCTTGATCATCGTCCACCGCGTCATCCAGGAAGCCTCCCAGATTGTGCCGCCCCGGAGTTCCCGCCGGCTCTACCACGGCTCCGGTATTGTCGAAGCGCTTGGAGGGATCGAAGGCCGTCGAGTCTCCCGTCGTCCCCAGGATCCCGCCGCCATACCACGCCGCCGAGCTGTTAGGCACCAGATCTGCCACCCGGCCGCCACGCGAAAGGTTGTCCGGGCGATAGCTGCCCTGAGAGAGATTGGGGAAGCCATAGCTCGCGTTGCCGAAGGCGATGGCGTCCACCACCTCCGTCCAAGGCGTTGAGTCCAGGACATCGTCGTTGGTCGCATCCAGATCCTGTCCGAGTTTACCGGTGAATCCCCTCACCAGTAGCAGCGCGATCCCGTCGTTGCTGGCCAAGGCGTCCTGACCCATCCCGACTGGATCCGCAGTCGCGGTCGGCAGTGACTTCACGGCCGCGAAAGGACCGCCGCTGTCATAGCCATCGCCCAGCAGCAGCAGGCCGTTCCGTCCCGTGGCCAGCGAGTCGAGGTTCCACACCCGTGAGATCTCGCCGATGTTGCCCAACCCGTCCTCACCCGCGCTGGTGTCGATCGCGATAAGCGTCAGGTCGTTCGCCGATTGCGAATCGATCGCCGGCGAGATCAGCTCCACGAAGTCGTAGTTCTGATCGGCTCCCGGTGGGTTGATGTTCGCCTCGTTGATCAGCAGTGCCAGAGGGCGCGGCTGCGCGGCATGGTTCCGCTGGCCCGGGGTCACCGCGCCGGTGAAAGGTCCGAAAGTCGTACCCGGTGCATAGGCCAGGCCGCTGCCGCTCGCCCCGCCATACCATTCACCGCTGTTGCTGCCTACTTGCGAGAGATTGCCGGGTTGCGTCGGTGGATTCACCACGCTCACCGCGGGATGTGCCAGCGGCCCCAGCGCGATGCCGTTCGTGATGGTGAAGCCGATCCCAGCATCGATCACCCCGTCGTTGTTCGCATCCAGATCCATCCCTGCGGAACCGCTGAAGCCCGTGACCAGCAGCACGGCGATGTCTTGGTTCGGCAAACTCCCCGCCGTGAAGCCGACAGGACCGCTCTCCACCGCCGTGTCCGCGCGCACCGTCCCCGCCGGAAAGATTGCACCCGCTTGGGTCGCGAAGTTCTCGCCCAGCAGCAGCAGTCCGTTCGGGCCGGTCGAGTAGCCGTTCAAGTCGTAGGCTTGTAGTACTTGCCCGCGATTCGCCGCCGCGGTTGAAACTATCAGAAGCGAATTCCCCTGCGTCGGGGCGATCTTGTCCCCCGCACTCGCGATCTCGATGAATTCCGCCGCCGCCGTCGCCGGGGCGAAGTTGACTTCGCTCACCAGCAGTGGAGCCGTCGCCGGTGCCGCGGAAAGATTCGCCCGACCGGGTGTCGCATGCCCGCGGAAGCCGCCGAAGAAATGAGTTCCGAAAGCGATGTTCAGGCCGTTCTCCCCCGGATGGCTGCCGCCATAGAAGGCCGCTGCACTGTTCGCGGCGGTATCTCCCGCCTTCCGCGAGATGTTGTCCGGCAGATAGCCGCTCTGCGTCAGGTCCGCTGTCGCATAGGTCGCGCCGCCGCCGTCGAAGCCCACGCTATCTTTAAGCTCCTCCCACGGCGTTGCATCCAAGATTCCGTCGTCGTTCAGATCCAGATCCTGCAGCGGGCTGCCGCTGAATCCTTTTACCAGCAGCAGGGTGAAGCCCTCGTTCGTGCGGTCCAGCCCGCATACCCCGGCCTCGCGTGCCCAGATTTCGTTACCGATATCGCTGTTCCCCAGTTTGATCTCGTCCGGATCCGCACTACTCCCGATGTCCGAGAGGATCGTCGCGGCATCCGTGTGATCGCGCCACGGCGAGAGGCCGTCGTCGTAGTCCTGGCCGATCAGCGCCAGCCCGTTCGCGCCGAATTCCACTTCATCCAGCGCCCAGGCCTCCACAATCACACCCAGCGAGCGATCCGACCCACAGGTGGCATCGCTGTTAGAGTCCGTGTTCACCACCAGCAGGTGATAGCCCTGCCCCGTGGTGGCACCTCCGCCGACCTTGATCAGCTCGATGAACTCATTGTTGCCGTCCGAACCCGGCGGATTCAATCCCACCTCGTTGATTCGCAGATCGGCCAGCACCGGTGCCACGTTGGGTGCACCCGGGGTCGCTACCGGATTCGGGTCGGTCCCGAAGCGTCGTGTCGGGTGAAACGACACCGAGGTCCCGGTCGAGCCGCTGATCTCCCCGCCGAACCATGCCGGTGCGCTATTCGCCGTGAAGTTGCCCGCCATCCGCGAGACATTCCCCGCCGAGTAGCCGCTCTGGTTCATGTTCGCGATCGGCGTGGGCGGGTTGCGCGGGTCCACCCCGGAGAGCCGCTCGTTCAGCCCCACCGCATCGTGCAGGTTGTTTTTGATGCCCGTGTTCAGCGTCGTCTCCGCGCTGCTGATGTCGGTCACGCCCACCGTCCCTCCGAAATTCTTCACCAGCAGGATCGACCACGCTCGGTTTGGCTCGATCAGCCCGTCCTTGTCCGGCGGGATCGCGATGCTGCCGAAGGCCGTGCCGGGTGCCGTGCGCCCCGCCCATGGCCCGCCGTTGGTCGCGGCGAAGTCGATTCCCAGCAACAGCAGACCGTTGGTGCCCGTCGCCAGACCGGTCAGGTTCCATGCGCCGTCCACCCGGCCCATGTTGTTCCCGTCCGTATCCATCAGCAGCACCCAGTAGTCGTCGGTGCTCTCCACCCCACCGCTCGTGCTGATGATCTCGATGTATTCGTAGCCCACTGCCCCGGCGGCATCGGTGCCGGGCGGATTGGCATGGACCTCGTTGATTCGCAGGGCAGCGGCGGCCGGCAGGCACGCGGCGAGCAGGAGGGGAAGGGCGCAGAGGGTTTTCATGAGGGTGCGGAAGCGCACCCTTGCCACGAAACATTACGGGAACATGACGGGCGGCCGGAAATCAGCCTTTTCTAGGCCTCCCCAGCACCTCCACCGCCTGCAGCGCCGCCGCATTCCGGTTCTCCACCCCCAGCTTCGCGAAGATGCTGCCGAGGTGCTGCTTCGCCGTTTTCTCGCTCATCCCTAGGATCGCGGCCACATCCGCGTTGCTCTTTCCCTGCGCCACCCACAGCAGCACTTCCGCCTCGCGGTTCGTCAGGCCGAAGCTCATCAGCGGCTCGTGCGAGGAGAAATCCGGGTGGAAGCTGCCATTCGAGGCGGCCTCCTGCACCCGCGCTTCCACCGCCTCCGCCCGCGCCAGACGGGATTCCACCGCGGCGAGGAGATCGTCGCGGTTTACCGGCTTCACCAAGTAATCGTCCGCGCCGAAGTTCATCCCGATCCGCACATCCGCCTTGTCGCTGCGGGCAGTCAGGAAAATGAAGGGGAGCGTGGCCGTGCTGCTCTCGCCGCGTAGCGTCTGCACCACCCCGTGGCCATCTAGCTCCGGCATCATCACATCGCAGATCACCAGATCCGGCTTGTCGCGCAGCGCCGCTTCCACGCCGATCCGCCCGTTCTCTGCCGTCGCCACCGTATAGCCCTCCATCTCCAGCATCAGCGCGAGGTTCCGCCGCATCGGGGCTTGGTCTTCGATCACGAGAATCTTCTTCATGGCTGGGAGTGGCGGCATCCTGCACTTTTGCGTTTGAAAATCCATCCGACTAAAGTCGGAGTGCGCGAAATCCTCTCCGGTGCTTGAATAGCGGGGTGTTGACCGCCGATCAGATCCACCGCGTGCGCAAGTCGTTCATCCAAGTCGAACGGCAGTCCCATGTCGCCGCCCTGGTGTTCTACCAGCGTCTTTTCGAACTGGATCCGAGCCTGCGCCCGCTTTTCAAGACCGACATCGAACTCCAGGCCCGCAAGCTCATGGAGATGCTCGGCGCCGCCCTCAGCCTGCTCGAGCGTCCCGGCGAGCTCACCTCGACCTTGGAGGATCTCGGGGCCCGCCACGTGGCCTATGGCGTGAAGAGGGAGCACTATGCCACCGTCGGAACGGCCTTGCTCGCCATGCTGGAGACCGTCCTCGCCCGCGACTTCACGGCTGAGACCCGCCTTGCTTGGACGGATCTCTACGCTCTGATCGCGGAGACGATGCTGCGTGGCGCAGCCCACGCCGCACGCTGAGTCCGGCTGTCTAACACAAGGGAAGCCTCACATTCACCGAGGTGCCTTCGCCTTCTGCCGAGACGAAGTCGATGCTCCCTCCGTGAAGCTCGATGCAGCGCTTCGCGATCAGCAGTCCCAGACCGCTTCCCGGGATCTCTCCCACGTTCGTTGCCCGGTGGAAGGCTTCGAATAGCCGCGCCTGATCCTTCTTCGGGATGCCGATGCCGCGGTCCGCCACGCGGAAGAAAAGCTCCGGTCCCTCCCGCTTCACCTCGAACTCCACCGGACTTCCCGGTGCGGAATACTTCGCCGCATTCGAGAGCAAGTTGGAAAAGATATGGCGCAGCAGCGGCTCGTCCACCTCCGCCTCCGATAGATCGTCTTCGATGGAGAGCGTTACCGGGCACTTGCTTCCGCTAGCGCTCAGGGCCTCGTCCTTCAGCTTCCGGCACAGCGCTGCCAGATCCGTTGGCACCGGACTGAATCCCAGCTTGCCGGCATCCGCCCGGCCCAGCACCAGCACCTGCTCCATCAGGTCGCCCATCCGCCGGGTTGCCTGGTGGATGTCCTCGAAGAGCTCGCTCCGCCTCTCCTCGTCCAGTCGGTCGAAGTAATTCCGCAGCAGCTCCACGGCGGACATGATCACGCCGAGCGGCGTGCGGAATTCGTGCGAAACGATCGAGGTGAATCGCGATCGCAGTTCGCCCAGCTCCCGCTCCTGTTCCAGCGCCCGCCGCATCGATTCCTCCGTGCGTGTCTGTTCCGTGCGGTCGATCACCGTGGCCACCACCCGTTCGCTCCGCTTCCCCGGCATGCGCGCCAGGTGCACGGAGCAGGGAATGAGATGGCCGTCGCCATGCACGTGGGTCCAGTCGAAGCGCGGCTCCTCGCCAGAGAGAGCCATCGCGATCTTCTCCTTGGCGGACTCGGCGCTTGGTCGTCCGTCCGGCTGATGCTCCGGGCTGAAATCCGCCGGACCACCGGATAGCAGCGAAGTACGATCCACACCGTAGAAACGCAGCGCGCTCTCGTTCGCCTCGACGAAGAGTCCCGTGCCCATGTCCACCACCACCGTCGGTGTCGGGCTGTGCTCGATCACCGTGCGGTAGCGCGCCTCGCTCTCCCGCAGCGCGATCTCCGCCCGCTGCCGTCCGTCGATCTCCACCGCCAGCGCGATCCACTGCGCCACATAGCGGGCGAAGTCCACTTCCGCTGCCGTCCACTCGCGCACGGATCCTACATGCTCGTGGCATACCACGCCGAAAAGCTGGCCATGCCGGTGTACCGGTGCATCCAGCATCGAGGCGATCCCCAGCGGCGTGAAGTACGCGCTGCGGAATTCCGCCAGCCGCGGATCCGCCATCGAATCATGGGATACCACCAGGTTCGATCCTTCGTTCAACGCACCGAAGTAGGCGGGATAGGTCTTCGACTCCAAACGCAGCGGGGTCTCGTCGAAGCTGCCCGTGGAGAGATAGTATTGAAGATCGCGACGGATGGACCGCGCGCCTCCCTCCATGCTCCAGTAGCCTACACGCTCCACTCCCAGCGTTGTTGCGCTTTGCCGCAGCAGGTCGCGCAGGATCTCATCCAGCGGCAGCGCGCCGATCCTCTCGATCAGGAAATCGAATTGCTCGCTGGCAGGTCGTTGCGGGGAGGATGAATCGGAGCTCATGCGGATGAGTCCGCAGGTGATAGCGCAGCTCGCAGCGCGTGGGAAGAGTGCAGATCATCCGCGGCATCCGACCAAAGTCGGATCTCTTCGCATCATGAGAGGCGCTTTGTCCGCCGGAGGTCCTATTCCGTGTTTTCACGAAGCATGGGATGAAAGACGCAGATCAAGACACCGCCTCATCCTCTCATGAAAACCATCCGCACCATCCTCCTCCTCTCCTTGCCTGCCGCCTCCTTCGCCGGCACCCACGTCTGGTCAGGCGCAGGCTCGAACACCCTCTGGAGCAATCCCGCCAACTGGTCCTCCGGCGGCGTCCCGGTCGCCGGTGAAGCCGCTCCCGTGAAGCTCGTCTTCCCCGCCAACGCGACGGTCAAGAACAGCAGCCCGAACGTCAGCAACTTGAAGGTGGATGCCATCGAGGTGGATCTCACCTCGGGCCACTATGTCTTCTCCACCGCTGGCATCCCCGTGACTCTCACGGGTGTGGCAGGTGATAACTTCAAGCTCACCGGTCCCTCGGGAACCGTCACATGGCAGCCCGCCCTCAGCTTGCAGGCCACTTGCCGTATCAACCTTCTGGGCTCCTGCACGCTCGATCTCCAAGGTGTCGTGGCAGGCAACGGCGGTATCACCAAACAAGGAGGCGGCTCGCTCCGGTTCAATGCCGGCGGTGCCGCCAATAGCTTCACCGGTCCGCTGCGAGGCGAGAGCGGGTCCATCTACTTGAGCAAGATCGCCGGAACTCCCTGCTTCGGCGGTAAACTTCAATTGATTGGCGGCTCATGCACGATCGGAACATCGCACCAGATTCCCGATTCCGCCGAGATCGAACTCGAGAACGGAATTCTCTCGGCTTCTCCCGCCAGCTCCGGAACCGTCGTCAGTGAAACCATCGGGAACGTGTCGATCGCCGGCAATTGCACGATCCGCGCTTACACCGATTGCACGATCGTCCTCGGCGGCACCGTGACGACCTCGGAAACGATCAACTCGGGTGCTTCGATCTTCACGACGGGAAACGGAGTGATCTCTCTGGGCGCCGGTGACCGGACTTTCTCGATTCCTCTGGCCAATTCCCAGATCTCCATCGCCGCTCCGATCGCGAACGGCATCACCGCGACCGGCATCGTGAAAACGGGTGCGGGATCTCTCCAGTTGAAAGCGGCTAACACTTTCACCGGAACGGTGGATATCAAGGGCGGCCGGCTTGACATCTTCAACGCAGCATCCTTGGGCACCGGCGCGGGGGTCACTCGTGTTCGCGAGGGTGCGACCTTGCGGATCGACGATCCTATCGTGGTCCCGGCATCCGAGAAGATCTTTCTGGATGGAGCGCTCGAGTCTTATGACTCGGCCGAGGTGGCCGGAGAGATGGTGCTCGGCGGTAGTCCGGCAATGGTTTCGAGCTCCTCGAAAGTCTTGAAGCTTTCAGGTGTTATCTCGGGCACTACCGGACCTTCCATCCTCAACGGCGGCACCGTGGAGTTCGCGGGGTCGCAGCCGAACACCTACACCGGCGTTACCATGGTCCGGCCTGGTGGCGTCCTTCAATTGGCCAAGAGCAATGGCAATGCGCTCGTCTCGCCTGTTCAGTTGGAGCTGGGCACGCTCAAGCTCGCCGCGGCCAATCAGATCGCGGATTCGGTGCCGATCTGGTTTGCCAATGGAGGCATCTTCGACCTGAACGGCTTCAATGAAACCGTGCTTTCCACCTTCGGCCTCACCCAAGGTCTCATCAAGCTCGGCAGCGGGACCTTGACCCTCACCACGGATTCCTCGGCGCAGATGGGCACGGCCAGCGAAGAATTCAGGGTCACTGGCACCGCGTCCTCCGCCATCCGGAAGAAGGGAAACGGATTCCTCACCATCTACCGCAATCCTGAGATCGAGAACGGCGATGAGCTCACCGCCCTTCATGTCGAGTCCGGCAAGGTTGCGCTTTATGAGCATTGGCAGGGCCCGATCTTCGTCACCGGAGGCTCTCTCGAAGGCGCGGCAGAGACTGGCCCCATCACCAGCCAAGGCGGAAACCTCAAGCTGACGAACATGCAGTCGAAGGGCGTGACCAATATTGGAAGCTCCGGATCCTACACCTGCAATCTTACCAGCGAGGTCCCGGGCACCGGCTTCGGTACCATGAAAATCACCGGGGAGATCAATCTCACCGGAATGACGCTCAATCTCTCCCTCGGCTATCTCCCGATGAACGGCTCGACCTATACCCTCCTTGAGAATGATGGAACCGATCCCGTGATCGGAAGCTTCAACGGCCTTCCGGAAGGAGCAATGGTTGTCGTCAATGGTCAGGTCTTCAAGATCACCTATAAGGGTGGCTCGGGAAAAAACGACGTGATGCTCCGCTTCGCTGGTGTGGGTACCCCCGGCCCGGAAATCACCTCCGTGGTTCATCAACCGGACGGCAAGGTGAAGATCGAGGTCAAATGGCTTCCTGGTAAAACGGTCAACTTGGAACGGGCAATCGGAAACGGCTTCGAGAACTGGAGCGTCGAAGGCAGCTTCACTCTGGACGCCGCCGGCAAGGCCACCATCATCAAGAACTATTTCTACTCGCAGTCCGAGTTCTTCCGTCTGCGCACGAGCCCTCAGTGAACTCTCAGTTGGCCCAAGAATAAAGCGCTCCCGCCAGCGTCGCCGTCATCAGGGTGGCCATCGTTCCACCCAGCACCGCCTTGAATCCCAGTGCGGCGATCGTCGGCCGCTGCCCCGGCGCAATGCTTCCCGTTCCTCCCAACTGGATGCCGATCGACGCGAAGTTCGCGAAGCCGCACAGCGCGAAGGTGGCGATGTAGATTGACTTCTGCGAAAGCTCGCCCGCCGCCTTCATCCCGCCCAGTTCCTGATAGGCCACGAATTCGTTGAAGACCAACTTCGTCCCGATCAGCGAGCCCACCTCCTTGATGTCCGCACCCTCGATCCCGATCAGCCATGCGATCGGCGCGAACAGATAGCCGAGCAGCACGTTCAGCGACAGGCTCGGGTGAATGTGCGAGAGGATCCCGTTGATCAGCGCCGCGAAGGCGATGAAGGCGATCAGCATCGCGCCCACGTTCGCCGCCAGCTTCAGCCCCTCGCTCGTGCCATTCGCCAGCGCATCCAGGAAGTTCGCGCCCAGCTTGTCCTTCGGTACGTGCAGCGAGTCGTCGATCGGCTCCGTCTGCGGGATCAGCAGCTTCGCCACCACCAGCGAGGCCGGTGCCGCCATGAATGAAGCGCAGAGCAGGAACTTTGCATAGGCCACGCGCTGCGCCTCATCCGTGCCACCCAGGATCGAGATGTAGGCCAGCAGCACCCCGCCCGCGATCGTCGCCATACCCCCGGTCATCAGCGCGAAAATTTCGCTCCGGTTCATCCGGTCGATGTAGGGCTTGATCATCAGCGGGCTCTCCGTCTGCCCCAGGAAAATCTCCGCCGCCGCCGCCAGCGATTCCGCGCCGGACAGCCGCATGAATTTCTTCGTCACCCACGCGAAGGCCCACACCACCTTCTGCAGCACCCCGCAGTAGTAGAGCATCGAGCACAGCGCGGAGAAAAAGATGATCGTCGGCAGCACCTGGAAGGCGAACACGAAGGCCCCTCCCGCGCCGAACACTCCGCCCATCGCGGCCGGATCCGCCAGCGGCCCGAAGACGAACTGCGCCCCCTCCTTCGAGAAATCCGTCACCCACACGAAAAACTGCGCCAGCGACTCGAAAACTCCGTCCGCCCCCGGCACCACCAGAAACAGCAGCGCCAGGATGATCTGCAGCGTCAACCCGCCACCCACCAGTTTCCAATCGATCGCCCGGCGGTTCTCCGACAGCGCCACACCGATGGCGATGATGGCCGTCAGGCCGAGCAGGGCGCGGAGCAGATCTGTTAGCATGGGGAAGGGGAGCCGGACAGCACGGCGCGGGCCGGGTATCTAGCCTTCTTCGCAAATTCCCGCCCTTCCGCCAAGATCCCGTTTGTGACACCCGGGGTCCCAAACCGCACCCCCAAACGAAATCCTCGACTCCTCCGCCCGGCCCCGCTTCCCTCCGCCCCGCCGAATGAGACGCGTCGTCATCCATACCGATGGAGCATGCAAGGGCAACCCGGGCCCGGGCGGCTACGGCGTCGTCATGGTCTGCGGCAAGCACCGCCTGGAACTCGCCAAGGGCTTCACCCGCACCACCAACAACCGCATGGAACTCCTCGCCACCATCGTGGCCTTGGAGACTCTCAAGGAGCCCTGCGAGGTCGAACTGCTCTCCGACTCCCGCTACGTCATCGACGCCATGACCAAGAACTGGATCAAGGGCTGGAAGTCGAAGGGTTGGCGCACCGCCTCGAATCAGCCGGTGAAAAACCAAGACCTCTGGATGCGCCTCGCCTCCGCCGCGGACCCTCACAAGATGACTTGGAAGTGGCTCCGGGGCCACGCCGGCCACAAGGAGAACGAGCGCTGCGACGTCCTCGCCGTCGCCGCCGCCACCGGTCGCGATCTCCTCATCGACGCTGGCTTCGACGGCTAGCCATTCCCCGACCGGGAGGACCATCGGCACGGATCGAGCGCGTTCTTGCCAATGCCCCTTTGCTCCGCCTCAGTCTGGAGCCGTGAAACTCTCCTTCATCCTCTTCGTCCTCGCCTGCGCTCCCCTCGCCTTCGCGCAAACGCAGCTCGAGATGAACGACAAGGCCGCCGCCGAATTCGCCAAGGCCGACAAGGAGCTCAACGAGGTCTACGCCAAGGTCATCGGCGTCCTCGATGACCAGGCCAAGGAAATGCTCAAGCGCTCCCAGCGCGCATGGGTGGCATTCCGCGATGCCGAAGCCGCCTTCCGCGCCGATGCCGAGGCCCGCTGGGGCAGCATGTGGCCGCTGGTTCATGAAGGTGTTCGCGGCAAGCTCACCCGCGAACGGGTGAAGGCATTGCGCGAATATCTGATCGAAGAAGGTAACAAATAGGATTTGTACGTCAGCTTGCAAAGAAGCTCCGGATAGGGTGGTAAGAGACGATCCGGATGAAACCCAAGTCCTCGATTCTCTGCTGCATCTTTGTTTCGCAGGCCTTCGCTCTCGATACCTCTTTGGTTCGCGGATCCGGGCCCTTGTCTCCCGAGGAAGAGCTCAAGGGTTTCAGCCTTCCTCCCGGCTTTCAGGCCCAGCTCTTTGCCGCCGAGCCGCAGATCGACAAACCGATCAATATCGCCTTCGACGAGCGCGGCCGCCTCTGGGTCACCAGCACGCACGAGTATCCTTACGCCGCCGTCCGCGAGCGCTGGTCAGACGCGGAAGGCTCCCGGGTCGCCGATAGCCGCGATGCCATCATCATCCTCGAAGACACCGATAAGGATGGCCGCGCCGACAAGCGCACCGTCTTCGCCGATGGCCTGAACATCCCCACCGGTGTCCTCCCGTACAAGACCGGCTGCATCGCTTGGAGCATCCCTAACATCTGGTTCTTCGACGATACCGATGGCGATGGCATCTGCGACAAGCGCACGATCCTCTTCGGCCCCCTCGGCTGGGAGAAGGATGTCCATGGCAACAACTCCAGCTTCCGCCTCGCGCCGGATGGCTGGATCTATGCCACCCACGGTTTCAGCAATACCAGCCACTTCAAGGTTCGCCCGGAGAATCTCAACGGCGCCAAGCCCGCGGATCCCGGCACCGAGCTCACGCTGAACTCGGGCAATGTCTACCGCTTCCTCCCGGATGGCAGCCGCATCGAGCTCTTCAGCGCCGGCCAGGTGAATCCCTTCGGCCTCGCTTGGGACGATCTCGGGAATCTCTACAGCGCGGATTGCCACAGCGCCCCGATCTATCAGCTTATCCCCGGTGCCGTATATCCCAGCTTCGGCAAGCCGGATGACGGCCTCGGCTTCGGCCCGGTCATGATGCATCACAGCCACTCCTCCACCGGCATCTGCGGCATCACCTACTTGAACTCCCGTACTTGGGGCGATGATTGGCAGGACCGCATCCTCATCGGGAATGTCGTCACCTCCCGCATCAATTGCGATGTCGTGAGCTTCAAGGGCAGCACCCCCATCGCCCGGGAGGAGCAGGATTTCCTGAGCAGTGCCGATCCTTGGTTCCGTCCTGTCGATCTCCGCATCGGCCCGGATCGCGCGCTCTACGTCGCCGATTTCTATAACAAGGTCATCGGTCACTACGAAGTTCCCTTGGAGCACCCCGGTCGCGACCGCGAGCGCGGCCGCATCTGGCGCATCGTGAAGAACGACGGCATGCCAGGGGAGGGGAGTGCCGCGCCGGATCCCGTCGCTCAACTCCGCTTCGCGGCCCGCTCCGGCCCGCTCGCACCGGAGCAACTGGACACCGTGCGCCGCTGGCTCGGCGGGAAGGATCCTTTCGAGAAGCGCGCCGCCGTCGAGGCCCTCATCCGCCCCGTCTCCGTCGATTGGCTGCCGGATCTCCTCAGTGCCATGGCCCTCGCTCCGGAGGAAGACGAATCCCTTCGCCATCAGCTTCGCATCGTCATCCGCAAGCACCTCGAATTGCCGGATGCCTTCGCCAAGCTGCCCCGCGGCCCCATGTCCTCAGGCCTGGAGGCGGAGCTCCTCCGCATCGCCCGCTCCGTCCAGACGGAGGGCGCCGCCCGCTACCTTCTTGCGGAGCTCCGCAGTCATCCACAGCCCGCCTCGGAGCTCGCCGCGTCACTCAACCGCCTCGCGCTTTTAATCCCCGCTGGCGAACTCGCCGACTTGGCCAAGGAGCAGTTCCCCTTGGACTTCGCCGCCCAAGCCGATCTCCTCGCCGCCATCGTCGATGGCATCCAGCAGCGCGGCGACCTGCCCGCGGCTGATATCACCGGCTGGGCCTCGGCCATCGCCACCAAGCTGTTAGAGAGTCAGCAGCCTCAGTCCGCCGCAGCATGGAACGCCATCGCCGATCCCGCCTCGCCCGCCATCCCGTGGGCCATCCAGACCCGCCCGCTGCAGGATGGCGGCGATCTCCAAGTCATCTCCAGCCTCGATGGTGGCGGCCCGGAGCCGGAGAGCCGCACCGGCACCCTGCGTTCCGCCGCCTTTTCCGCTCCACCTGCCTTCACTTTCGTGCTCTGCGGTCATGCCGGTCCGCTCGGCGAGGAAGCTCACACCCGCACCTTCGTCCGCCTTGTCGATGAAACCACCGGCGAGGAACTCCGCCGCGCCGCCCCGCCCCGGAACGATGCCGCCACTCGCATCCGCTGGGAACTCGGCGAGCACGCCGGGAAGAAAGTCCGCTTCGAGCTTACCGATGGTGATAGCGGCTCCGCCTATGCGTGGCTCGCTGCTGGTGGCTTCGAGCCCGCGCTCATCGATGTCGCCTCATTTTCCTCCGGCTCCGGTCACGCCGTCCGACTCTCGCGCCTAGCCCTGCTCTTGAAATACGCCGCCCCCGCCGGTCTCCGCGATCGCCTTGCCGCCTACCTCCCCGCGCCTCCGCCCGCCCCGCCATCCGCCATCACCCCGGAGATGCGTGCTGCCGCCGATCAAGCGATCCAATCCCACAGCGCCGCCTTCAATGCCGCCGCGGCTGACAAACCCCGCGGATCCGAACTCTTCACCACCCACTGCGCCGCCTGCCACGCCATCGGCGGCAAGGGTGCCTTGGTCGGTCCGCAGCTTGATGGCATCGGCAATCGCGGCCCCGCCCGACTTTTCGAGGACATCCTCGATCCCAATCGCAACGTCGACGCCCACTTCCGCCTTCACCTCATCGCCCGCAAGGACGGCAGCACCTTCGCCGGCCTCGAGCGCGGCAGGCTCGGCCAAGTCCTCGTCTGCGTCGATGCCGCCGGCCAAGAGCACCGCATCCCCGCGTCTGACATCATCTCCAACGAGGAAACCGGCATGTCTCTCATGCCCCCCAGCTTCCAAGCCCTTCCCGCCAAGGACCTCCAAGACCTCGTCGCCTGGCTCCTCGAGAAGTAAACCGGGCCCTCTCTTAGCCTTTCCGTGTGTTCCGTGTATTCCGTGGTTTTGCTTCCTCTTCCTCACCCTCACAGCTCCATCACTCGCGCATTCCGGATCTGCACGAAGCTCCCCCCGCGGCTCAATTCCTGAAACCCGATCCGTCCTCTCCGCGGCCTCTCCGCCAGCGGCTTCGCATCCTTCCCGTCGTGTCGCTTCACCGTCTCCTTCTGTTCGTCCAGATTGAGATCCAGGACCGTCTCACCGTTCAGCACCACCGTCACCTGCGGCCCCTTCATCGTCACCTTGTAGTGGTTCCACTCCGTCGGCTTGTAGACCTGTTTCCTCGGTGCCACCGCCCGGTAGAGCCCGCCCGTTAGCTCGGACTCCTTCGCCTGCGGATTGTACCTCGCATCCGCCATCTGCAGCTCGATCCCGTCGAAGGCCGGATCTCCCTCCGTCGGGAAGCGCAGCCCGCAGCCGCTATTGCCCTGCTCCCCCAGCTTCCATTCGAATTCCAGCACGAAGTCCCCGTACTCCTTCTCGCTCACCAGCCAGGTTCCCCGCATGTCGCTCCCGTGCAGTACGCCGTCCTTCACCCGCCACAGCGCCCCCGGCGGAGCCTCCTCTTTCACATCGTCCCAGCGCTGCACCTTCCAGCCCTCCGGCAGCCCGTCCTTCGGGAAAAGCGATACGAATTCGCCACCGTGAACGATGGCAGTGGCGAGCAATAGGCAAGCGAGGGTTCTCATGGGGTCCTGATTCTGAACGCGGAGAACGCCTGTGATTTTTTCACATGGCTGCCACCGCCGGGATTATCAAAGCGGCTACCCTAGCCCCGGCACGCCCGCAAATCCAAGCCCGGAGCCAGCCAAGCGGCTCGGTAACCGCTCCCGCCCACCATTCCCTCCCACTCTGATTGGTGATGGGAAGATTGGTGATTAGGGATTTATCCCGCCCTCGCCGCCCCGGGAATAACCCCGAATTTCCACCCCTCCCCGGTGATTGACCCCCTCCGGGACCGCTGCTAGCGTCCGCGCCCGCCAATGAGTTCCGAATCCCAATACAAAGACACGCTGCTGCTTCCGCAGACGAGCTTCCCGATGCGCGGGGATCTCGTTGAGAACGAGCCGAAGCGTCTCGCCATTTGGGAGAAGCAGGACCTCTACCACCGCATTCTCGAGCGCCGCCGCGTCCAAAAGGCTCCCACCTTCATCCTTCACGATGGCCCGCCCTTCGCGAATGGCGACGTGCACATGGGCACCGCGCTCAACAAGGTGCTGAAGGATCTCGTCGTGAAGTCGAAGACCATGGCCGGCTACGCCGCGCCCTTCGTTCCCGGCTGGGACTGCCACGGCCTGCCCATCGAGTTCAAGGTGGTGAAGCAAGCCACCGGCCTCGAGCCCGCGGAGATCCGCCGCCGCTGCACCGAGTTCGCCAACGGCTGGATCGATGTCCAACGCGGTTCCTTCCGCCGTCTCGGCGTGTTCGGCGATTGGGACAAACCTTACCTCACCATGGATCACGCCTATGAGGCGGAGATCCTGCGCGTCTTCGCGAAGCTCGTGGAGGAAGGCGTGGTCTACCAATCCAAGAAGCCCGTCCAGTGGTCTTACGGTGCGCACACCGCGCTCGCCGAGGCTGAGGTCGAGTATCAGGACAAGGAGAGCCCCGCCATCTTCGTGAAGTTCCCGCTCACCCCTGAGTCTTCATCGAAGCTCGGCATCGGGAATGCCTCCATCGCCATCTGGACCACCACTCCCTGGACCCTGCCTGCCAACCTCGGCGTGGCCGTCCATCCGGAGTTCACCTACGAGGTCTGCCAGTTCGAAGGCGGCAGCCGCGGTGAGATCCTCATCGTCGTGAAGGAACTCGTCGCCGAGCTTGAGGCGAAGTCCGGCATGCGTCGTACTTCCGTGCTGAAGTCCGTGAAGGGCCGCGAGCTCGAGCACCTCGAAGCTCGTCACCCCTTCCTCGACCGCACCTCGAAGATCATCCTCGGCAACTTCGTCACCACGGAGACCGGCACCGGCGCGGTGCACATCGCACCCGGTCACGGCGCGGATGACTACGTCGTCGGCCAGCAGTACGGCCTCGGCGTGCTTTCGCCGGTCGATGACGATGGCAACTTCACCGCCGAAGTAGGCCTGCCCGATCTCGTCGGTAAGCACGTCTTCAAGTCGAACGAGCCGATCGTCGAGCTGCTGGAGAGCAAGGGCGTTCTCCTCGCCCGCGAGGTCTACCGCCACAGCTACCCGCATTGCTGGCGGTCGAAGACCCCCATCATCTTCCGCGCCGTCGAGCAGTTCTTCATCTCGCTGGAGACCCTGCGTGGCAAGGCCCTGCGCGAGATCGACCAGGTCGAGTGGCTCCCCGCATGGGGCCGCAACCGCATCTATGGCACCGTCGAATCCCGTCCGGATTGGTGCATCTCGCGCCAGCGCACCTGGGGCGTCCCGCTGCCCGTGTTCTTCGATACGGATAACAAGGCCATCCTCTCCGCGGATGTCGCCCGCAAGGTCGCCGACCTCGTCGAAACGCAAGGCACCAATATCTGGTTCGAGCTCTCCGATGCCGAGCTGGCCGAGAATCTCGGCCTTCCCGCGGGCGTGAAGAAGTGCCGCGATACCCTCGATGTCTGGATCGACTCCGGCTGCTCTCACGTCGCCGTGCTTGAAAAGCACCCGGAGCTTCACGCCCCCGCCGATCTTTACCTCGAAGCCACCGACCAGCACCGCGGCTGGTTCCAGAGCTCGCTCATGATGAGCGTCGCCTGGCGTGACAAGGCTCCCTACAAGTCCGTGCTCACCCACGGCTTCGTGGTGGACAAGGACAAGAAGGGCAAGCTCTCCAAGTCCGAAGGCAGCAGCGGCAAGCCGATCGACGCCGCATTCTTCTACAATAAGTACGGCGCGGATATCGTCCGTCTCTGGGTTTCTTCCGTCGACTGGCAGAGTGAGGTGCCCTTCAGTGAAGATCTCTTCAAGCAAGTCGCCGAGCCTTACCGCCGCTTGCGCAATACCTTGCGCATCCTGCTGGGGAATCTCGATGGCTTTGATCCGGGCATGGATCGCGTCGCGGCCAGCCACATGCCTGTCTTGGATCAGTGGATCCTCGAACGTCTCAACGCGGTCGTCGCCGAGTGCCGCAAGGCTTACGAGCAGTATGAATTCCGCAAGGTCTTCAACGCGCTCAACCAGTTCTGCACTACCGATCTCTCGGCCGTCTACATCGATGCCACCAAGGACCGGATGTACTGCGACGCGAAGAACTCGGTGCGCCGCCGCGCCAGCCAGACGGCGATGTATGATGTTTTCTCGGCCATCAGCCGCCTGCTCGCCCCCATCCTCGCCTACACCGCGGATGAAGCATGGGAGAACGCCTCCTTCACGGAAGGCAGCGTCCACGAACAGGACTTCCCGGAACCGGATCCCGCCTTCGCCTCCGGCAAGGCTACCGCGACCGTGAACCGCCTGCTTGAGATCAAGCGCGTCGTCCAGACCGCCATCGAAGAGCAGGTGCAGGCGAAGACCTTCTCGAAGAACAACGAGGCCGCCGTGCAACTCGTCGTCCCGGAGAAGGAGCCGGTCTACGATCTCCTCCGCGATCGCCAGTTCGCCACCGAGTTCTTCATCATCGCGGATCTCGATGTCTCCGCAGGCTCCGTGCTCTCGGCGAAGGCCTCGAAGACCAAACACGAGATGTGCCCGCGCTGCCGCCGATACGAGCCGCTCGGCGAGTCCGGCCTCTGCGCCCGTTGCGAGTCCGTCGTTCAAGCTGTATCTCACGCGTGATGGAAGCCCGTCCCACATCGAGCAGCGTGCACCCTCTCCCCGCCGGAGAGGCCAAGGAGTGGGCCCTTTCCAAGGTCCTGCTCCTGCTCACTCTGCCCCTGTACATCCTGGACCAGTGGTCGAAGTTCTGGACCGTCGGTCGCTTCCCGGAGCCCGGCTACGGCTACACCAGCATCCAGCCCTCGGAGGCCATCACCGTCGTCCCCGGCTTCTTCAATCTCACCCGCGTCCATAACCAGGGCGTCGCCTTCGGCTTCGGGAATGGCAGCGATTGGGCGCCCATCGTCTTCCTCATCGTTCCCATTGTCGCCCTCGGTCTCATCACCCTCGGCGTCAGGAAGAAATTCTTCATCGGGAACTGGGGTAAGGTCTCCGTCGCCCTGCTGCTGTGCGGTATCTTCGGGAATCTCACCGACCGCCTCGTCCAAGGTTCCCGCCTCTCCTACATGGAGGGCGAGCCCCTCTGGGAACGCCTCAAGGCGGGCTACGTCGTCGACTTCCTCGACTTCACCATTCCGGTTATCAACAAGCAGTGGCCCGCCTTCAATGTCGCGGACTCCTGCATCTGCATCGCCGCCACTCTCCTCTTCTTTACCGGCCTCCGCGCGGACATGAAAGCCGCCGCCGAAAAGAAGGCCAAAGGCTAACACCGGGTGCGCCGCCTTCTGTCGGCCTCTCCCCGGGACCGCGGATCTTCAGTCCGCCCCACCGTCCCTGCGAAGCAACCAGCTCCACCCGGGATCACCCTCTTCTAAATCCCATCCATCCTATTCATCCCGGTCCTGATCTCCCACCCCGGACTTGCCACGCGTCACCTCGCGGAAATGATACCACATCGTGAGGCCCCTCCACTGGCTCCTGTTCTGCATCTCCCTCCTCTTGGGCGGCCAATCCCTTGCCCAGGATCTCGAGGATGAGAACCCCATCCCTCCCGCCCCCGCGAACCTCGTCCTCGACGAAGCCCGCGTTTTCGCCCGCGATCCCCAGCGCCTTGCCGTCGTCTCCGAGACCCTCGGCATTCTCGAGGACCGCCACGGCTACCGCCTCTACCTCGCCACCTACAGCACCCTCATCGGGCGCAGCCTGAAGGATCAGGCAGCCCTCCTTGAAGCCAAGTGGCTCGCCGGACAGCCCGGCATGGTCCTCGTCCTGGAGGTGGACAGCTACAAGTTCCAGTTCGGCCAAGCCCCTCCGCTCAAGGACGAGATCGAACCCGGCAAGGTCATCGAGCGCATCCGGCCCACCGATTTTTCCTTCGTGGAGCTTGAGCATATCATCTCCGAACTGGATGCCCCTCTGAAGGCTGCCACCGCGGATCGCGCCGCCTTCGCCGAAACCCTCTCCACCGGTCTCGCCGCCAAGCTTTCAATTACCCTCGACCAACGTGCTGCCGCACCCGTCGGTAACACCCGCGGCCGCATGGTAATTCTCGCCATCGGCCTCCTCGCCGTCACCGGCCTTCTCGCCCTCCTCGCCGTCGCTGGTCTCAAGCGCGCCGAAGCTCGTTCCCGCGACCGCCTCGTCTTCCCGAAGGCAGCCGTCGGCATCCGCCTCGGTGCCCCCTACGGTGGCGGCAAGGTCAGCTCTCGCCACTTCGGCAAGTAGGTCGAAGTTCCGTCTTCAGGCCAGTGCCGTTAAAGACTCAATTCTGAAGAGCTATCCCCAAGGAACTTTGGGCGAATTGACGGCCGATTATACGGATTCAACGGATTGCACGGATGAAGCTGTGCTGGCTCCGCGCAAAGAGATTTCCCCTTCGAGATCCTCCGAATCCTGTCTTTGAATCCGTGCAATCCTCTAAATCCGTATAATCCGTGGTCGATCTGCCGGAGCCTCGATGTGGGCTCCGATTCCAGAATGAGTCTTTGACGGAATTGGCTTTCAGGCGGACGAAGCAGCCCTTGTAGCTGTCTCCTCCTCACCTCACAGCGCTTTCGGCGCTTCCTTCTGAGCCTTCTTCGCCTCCTTACGGGCGTCGCGCTGCGCCTTGATCTTCCGCATGAAGGAGGAAACCTTGGTCGTCGCATGCTTCCGGGCCGGCAAATGGTGCGGCATGATCGCGGAAAACAGATGCACCAAGGGGTAGGCGAGCGCCGCCAGCAGGATCCCGGAGGCAAGTGCACCTAGGAAGAAGTCTCCGGTGTTGCCGTGCCGGATCGTATCCAGCAAGGAGCGCTCATTCTCCGATTCTTGGCCCATAAGCCAGATCAGGAAGTTCTTGAACCACTGGATGTCCGGCAGATTCAGGCCCAGCGTCTGGGAGATCTTTGCGCCCAGCCAAAACTGCCCTAGGAACAGCGGGAGATTCGTCACCGGGTTGCTCAGCCAGCAGCAGGTCATCGCGATCGGCACGTTGGCCCGGAACTTCATCGCCGCCACCCCGGCGAAAAGCATCTGCAGCGGCACCGGCATCACCGCGAAGAACATCCCGATCGCCAGACCCGAGGCCACGGTATCGCGGCAGGGCATCCACAGGCGCCGTTCAAACAGCGCATGCGTGACGTCCTGCCACCATTCCCGGTGTCGCAGTCGCGGGTGCCGCAGAGCGCGGTACGCGCGCCGGACGAGCCATAGGTAGCGTCGCTTCATTCCTCTTCCCGCGGATCGATCCGCGCCGAATTTCCTTCTTAAAGGTAAATGAAGCAACCGCAAATCCCTTGCCCGTCCGCATTATGACCGGCAAGGTCGCGCCACTCCCTCATGAATTGGTGGCAAGCCCTTGTTCTAGGCGTGATCGAAGGGATCACCGAATATCTCCCCGTCAGCTCGACCGGCCACCTCATCGTCGCCCAGCGGATGATGGGCATCGGCACCAGTCCCGAGGACAAGGCCGCGGCTGATTGCTTCGCCATCTGCATCCAGGGTGGTGCTATCGCCGCCGTTCTTGGCCTCTACTGGCCCCGTGTCCGTCAGATGTTCCTCGGCCTCCTCGGCAAGAACCCGGAGGGCCTGAAGCTCATTTTCGCCATCATCGCCGGCTTCCTGCCTGCCGCCGTCATCGGCCTGCTCGCGAATGACTGGATCGAGGAAAAGCTCTTCCACTTCAAGTGGATCGCATGGGCCTGGTTCGTCGGCGGCATCGGCATTCTCGTCGTCGATCGCTGGATGAAGAAAGGCGGTGGCTCGCAGGGTAGGGAACTCGCGGAGATCACCATCAAGATGGCTTTTCTGGTTGGTCTCATGCAGTGCGTCGCCATGTGGCCCGGCACCTCCCGCAGCCTCATGACCATCATCGGCGGCATCCTCGTCGGCCTCCGCCTTAGCGCCGCCGTCGAGTTTTCCTTCCTCCTCGGCCTCGCCACCCTCGGCGCCGCCACCGCCAAGAAAGCCGTCTGGCCCATCGAAGGTCTCGCCGCCAAGTACGATACCGCCTTCGGGGGTGCTCTCCTCATGTGGGACCGCTATGGCCTCGTCCCGCTCGCCATCGGCGTCATCGCCGCCACCGTCTCCGCCGCCGTCGCTGTCAAATGGATGGTCGCCTACCTGAACCGCCGCGGCCTCGGCGTCTTCGGGTGGTACCGCATCGCCGCCGCCATTGCCGCTGCGGCCATGATCGCCACCAACTTCCTCGGCCTCGCCCATTCCTGAGTTCGGAGGTGAAATTCAGCTTTATTTGCAGGCTTTCCATTGATCACCGCTCGCTGATCACCGGGCACTCCCGCATCACCCCTCGAATTTGACTTGCCCCTGGCCCCCGGCGGCCTTGCACTGGTGGGGTGAGCGGTTTGCCGCGTAAACCCGCCTTCCCCGTCCTCTTCGCCCTGCTTCTCGCGTTCATCGCACCGGCAGCGGCTCAACAGAGATCGGCCCGGGTGGCATTGACCGATGGCTTCGACTACCCCGTCGGCAAGCCCGACGCCGCAGGCTACTACAAGGCCCGTGGCCTGCGCCTCCGCCCGCCCGTGCACTTTGGTGAGGACTGGAACGGCCGCGGCGGTGGCGATACCGACATGGGCGCTCCCGTCTACAGCATCGGCGATGGTGTTGTGACCTGGGCCTACGATGTCCGGCAGGGCTGGGGAAACGTCGTCATCATCCGCTACGGCTATCGTGATCCCGCCTCCGGCCAGGTCCGCTTCATTGATGCGCTTTACGGCCATCTTCGCGATATGGGAGTCCGCGTCGGTCAGCAGGTGAAGCGCGGCCAGCAGGTCGGCACCATCGGCAACAACCGCGGGATGTATGCCGCCCACCTCCATTTCGAGATCCGCCACAATCTCAGCATCGGCATGCAGCGCGAAAGTGTCGGCCGGGACATGAACAACTGGGCGGACCCCACCGAGTTCATCAAAAAGTACCGCCGCCTGAACCGCGATTGGGGCAAGGTGGCCATGCCCTTGGGCACCTATCAGGAGTATCAGGGTTTCAAGGGCCTCTGATCCATGGCCCGCTCCCGCACCACGTCCGGGCGTATCCTCGCTCTGGTCATCATTGCCGCTCTCTCTTGGTACCTTCGTGAGCAGCGGCAGCAGGGTAAGCCGCAGAAGGACAAGCCCCGCTGGGAAGCACCCTCCCGCTCCGACTCCGCTTCCGCTCCCAAGTCTTCCACGCGGACCGGGGACTACGAAACTTTCGACGATCTCCGCTACGAGGATCACCGTCAAAACGATGGCGATAGCTTCCGCGTGAAGTTCCCGGATGGCCGCGTCGAGCAGTTCCGCCTCTATTTCGTCGATTGCCCGGAGAGCGAGTTCCGCACCTACCGCGGCGGCGCGGACAATCACAAGCGCATCCACGAACAGGCGGAAGCCTTCGGGATCTCGGACGAACAGGCCGTCCAGATCGGCAAGCGCGCCAAGGAACGCATCCAAGAACTGATCGCCCGCAAGCCCTTCGTCCTCCACACCCGCTGGGAGGATCCCTTCGGTGACCGCCGCTACCATGCCTTCGTCAGCACCGTCGGCGGCAGGCCCTTGGAGGAGGTCCTTGTCGGTGAAGGCCTCGCCCGCATCCACACCAAGGGCGCGGACCTTCCCGATGGTACCTCTCGCAGGGACTACGAAGCCCGCCTCCGTCAGTTGGAGAAGGAAGCCCGCAAGGACCGGAAGGGTGCATGGGGCATGAATTGATAGTCCGGGAAGACGAATCGAAGAGTCATCGACTCGACCGGCCCGCCTGACCTAGGCTCAGGCGTTCATCCCCCCCGAATGAAACTCCCCCCCATTCTTGGCGCGCTCGCGCTTGCTCTCGCGGCACCTCTCCCGGCCCAGACTCCGGTCTACACTCTCCCGGGCGAAACCGGTGGTCCCTTCACCTACCTCACCGTCTCGCAGGGCACCGAGTATGCGGACTCCGCCCACCTCGCGGGCACCGATCGTGTGCTCGATCAGGCCGTCGTCACCGTTTACTCGAATGTCGCCCGCCAAGGCTCCGTCACCCTCTCCTTCTACACCGCCGTGCCGGATGAGAACGAGTATGAGGGCCCCGTCGGCCAGCCCGGCGTCACCCCCGGAAACCTTGCCGGTTTCCGCCCTTCGGACACCCCGCTCTGGTCCTCCGGCCCGCTTCTCTTCTCCTTCCAGGATGATGGATCTAACAATTTGAACCTGAACGAGTTGGTGTTCTCCGGGATCAACACCTTGGTTCCCGACGATATCTTCTGGACCCTGACATTTACAGACATTTCAAACTTCAGCGATGGTGGTGCCTTCGGCCCCAAGCTTGAAGATGCCGCCCTGCTCGGCCCCGTCGGCGCGGAGACGGACCCCAGCCGTTTCTATCTCCGCGATCCCGGCGGCGAGTGGATCCCGGTCTGGCTCGCCACCAACGCCCCGCCTACCAGCACGCTTTCCATCCAGCTCACCGCGGTTCCCGAGCCTTCCGCCGCGCTGCTCGGTATCCTCGGCGTCGCAGGGTTGATCCGCCGTCGCCGGACCGCTTGAGTCGGCCCGTGTCCGACCTGCCTCTGATCGCCGCCTCCCGCCATCTTGCCGAGCGCCTCCGCCCGCTCGTCTTCTCGAAGGCGGCTTACACCTACCTACCGCTCGATTACGCCCGCGCCCCGCATGAGGAGTACCTCCGCCGCTTCGGGCAGGGGAAAAAGCAGGTCGTATTCCTCGGCATGAACCCCGGCCCCTTCGGCATGGCCCAGACCGGCGTTCCCTTTGGCGAGGTTCCCTCCGTCCGCGATTGGATGGGGATCAATCTGCCGGTCGGCAAGCCCGCTCCCGAGCACCCGAAACGCCCGGTCCAAGGCTTCGCCTGCCCGAAGTCGGAGGTCAGCGGCCGCCGTCTCTGGGGCCTCTTCGCGGAGCGCTTCGGCAGCGCCGAATCCTTCTTCGCGGACCACTTCGTCCTCAACTACTGCCCGCTCGTCTGGATGAGCGAGACCGGCGCGAATCTCACGCCCGACAAGCTCCCCGCCAGCGAGATGGTGGAAGTGGAGGCCGCCTGCCTGGAACACCTCGCGGAGTCCATCCGCGTGCTCAATCCCGAGTGGCTGATCGGCGTCGGCGGCTTCGCCGAGGAACGCCTGAAGCAGGCCGCCCAGCTCACCGGCAGCACTGCCAAGCTCGGCCGCGTCCTTCATCCCAGCCCCGCCTCACCCGCCGCCAACCGTGGCTGGGCGGAAGCCGCCACCAGGCAGCTCCTCCAGCAGGGCGTGTGGACTTAGCTACTCTGCCGGTTCTCATCAAACGATCTGTCAGGAAACCACGCTTATGTGGTCCTCGCTCGCGGTAGGCGACCAGTTGACGATATCCGCTTGGACGACCTATCGCAGCGACCTGCCGGCCGCTCCTACGGACCGAGAGGGTCTGGACCTACACCGTGACCCAAGAGACGCTTGATGCCGCGACCTTGAACAACTGGGGAGCGGTGGAAGTGCAGGGGGCATTCTCGGTGCCGGCGGAAACCGCCAGGTGGCCTTCGACGATATCAGCCTGACCCACACTCCGGTGCCCGAGCCGTCGGGGATGGTCTTGGCTGCTACGGCCTTCGGCTTGGGTCTTCTGCGTCGCAAGCGCCCGGCCTGAGAACGCGGAACAGCCCTCACTTCTCGGCCAATGAAAAGCCGGAGATCGCACTCGGCGATCTCCGGCTCTCAAGACTTGCTTTGCGCTCGCTTTAGAAGGCGGTGCGGAAGGCGACCTGATAGGTCAGGCCCTTCACCTCGCTGCGGCGGGTCGTCAGGTCGTCCAGTGCCACGCCACCCATCAGCTTCACGCGGTCGCGGCACAGGTGGTAGTTGAGACCGGCGTAGAGGTAGTGGTGCTCGTTGCCGCGGCCGTTGTCTACGTCCACCGCCGGGTTCTCATGATCGGCCCGGATGTAACGGGACGGGATCTGCAGACCCTGCGACTCCGGTGAGCTGGCGTATTGGTATTGCACCACCACCTGCAGCTTGTCCTCGATGATCCAGTACCACGGCATGACCACGAAGGCGTGGAAGTCACCGGCGCGTCGCGGGATCAGGCCGTTCGCACCGCCGTTGTCGCCGTAGATGGCTTCGGCGATCACACCCCAGTCCTTCTTCTCGTAGATGGCCGAGAGAGCGGTTGCCCAGGAGTAACCGAGCGCGTCGTCCACCAGCGCGCGGTCGTCGAGTTCGTTCTGGCTGTAGTCGAGTTGCAACTTGAACTCGTCCGTGGCCTGCCAAGCGAGGCTACCGTAGTAGAAGTGACCGTCGTTCCAGCCGCCGATGAAGTCGGCGTCGTCTTCCGCGCTGTAGATGCCGAGTACCAGTTCCCACGGACCCTTGTCGAGTTCGAGCGTGGCACCGGTCGGGCGGCTCTGGTTGCCGCCCAGCTTGTCGGCGATGTGCGAGCGTTCGATGGTGTAGATCTCGTTCGAGGACATGTGGACCTCCTCCGTCATCTTCAGCTTCATCCGGCCGTATTTGACCTTGATGTTGTCGAACGGACCGCCGGTGCCGAGCATCTTGTCCACGTCCAGCTCGAGCGAAGCTTCGTCGAAACGGTCGTAGCCCCACTCCAGGTCGCTGAAGAAATCGTCGCGGAAGCGGTTGTCCGAGACCAGGTTCACGTTGATCTCCGCGGTCAGGAAGCGCAGGAACTCCGTCTTGGTTTCGAGGCGCAACCTACGGTATTCGTCGTACTTGTCGTTGAAGTCGAGGCCGTTGATGTCCGTGCCTTCGACGTAGGCGGCCTGATAGTGGAAACGCCCGCCGATCTCGAAGGACTGGATCCAGGGATTCTTGTCGTTGTCGTAGAGAAGGCCCGGATCGTTCTGGAGCCAGGTGCACCAGTCGCCGTTGTTGGATGCCGCGGGCTCTGCGATCTCCGGCGGTGCGTCCTTGGCGCTTCCGCCTGTCACGGCTGCGGCGGGCTCGTCCTTCTGGCCCTTGTTCTTGTTCTTATCCTTGTTCTTCTTTTTCTTCTTCTTGCCGCCGTCCTCGGCCTTCGACTTCTCGGCGGCCGGTTCGGCAGCGTTCAATTGGGCCGGCAGCAAGGGGCTGACGAACAGGGATAAGAGCAGCAGTTTGGGCAGGGTTTTCATCGGCAGGACGGGGTTGGGTTGGTGACCTCGGCTCAGATGTCGAGCTCGTTGCCGGTCGGGGTAAGGATCACGCGGTTGTTGCCGCAGACGAGATGGAGCGCCTCCAGCAGCTTGGGCGTGCTGGCGCCTTCCTTGAGCTGCAGGCCGTAGCGCAGCTCGGTCATCATCCCCGCTTGGGCGGAGGATACGCTCACCAGCTGCACCGCATCGGCGAATTCATTGAAGACCGGTACCAGCAGCTTCTCGAAGTCCATGTCGCTCGTCATGCGCAGCGTCACCATGTGCGAGGCCCGGCGCGGCGCGAATGCATCCGTCGCGGTCAGGATCACGATCGCCGCAGCGATGATCGCGGTGATGATGACGGCCATCCGGTAATCCCCGGCGCCCACCACCATGCCCACTGCCATCGCCAGGAACACGAAGGCCAAGTCCCGCGATTGACCCAGCGTCCGGCGGAAGCGGATCACCGAGAACGCAGCGAACATACCGAAGGCGATGTTGCCGTTGCCGGACACCACCTTGATCAGGATCGTGGTCACCACGCCGATCAGGATCAGCGTCTGGACATAGTCCTGCGAATAGCGGGTGCCCTTGTAGGTTTTGCGGTAGATCAGCGCGATGATCAGGTTCAGCACCAGGCTGACGCACATTGCGATCACCACATCCACGGGATCTTGCTTCACCGCGGCGGCGCTGCTGCCACCCAGCAGTTGGTCGAAGAAGGAAGTAACGCTACCCCCGGACTCGGTGGCGGAGAGCAGGCTGAAAACGGACTGAGACAGGTCGGCTGGGTACATGCGGGTTCTTTAGGGCAAAACGGGGGATCGGCATTTACGGTCAATTCCTTAGCGGGCTTTCGCCGGCTGCAGGAATGCCAGGCACTTCAGTGCTAGGAGACGGAAGATACCGCCCGTCTTCACCGGCTCCGGGATCCGGGCGCGGCGGGGCAGGGCGGATGTGGCGGCAGGGCGCGGACGCCCCTTCTCGTCGACCGGTTCTCGCGGCCCGCCGCTCGGAGGCGCGGGCGGCTCCGCGGCTTGGCGGGCCTTCTCCTTGTTCTTGAACTCGTACATCTCCAGCGCGGCGGCATACTTGCTAAAGCCGCGGGGTACCAAATTGTATTCGCCGATCAGGTTCCGGAACCAATACGGCACCGGCCCGATCGTTTTCACCTCCATGATCTCAGAACCCGGCTCCAGCAGCGGCAGCTCGAAGTCCGGATCGCCCGGAGTCAGCGGCACCAGCCGGAAACGGCAGCGCGGATCAATGTCGAAGGTGATCCGGATCGTCCCTTCCGGGCCGCTGTCGAAAGCAAAACGGTGATAGCTGATCTGCACCACCGGGCGGCTGCCGTGGACATTCACCAGATCGTCGATCTCCGCCATCACCCGCTGGTCAATGGCGTTCGGCGTGCCCTTGTGCGCGGGCAGACGGCCGGAGGAAAGGTAACCGAGCTCGTCCAGCTCCACCGGCACACGGCGCTTCACCGTCACACCGTCCAGCTTGTGCTTCACCTCGATGAACGCGCTGGCCGGGATTACCCCGTCCGCGCGGCCATACACCCGGCTCCGGACACGGCGGCGGTTGGGCACGCCCAGTTGCTTCTGCCAGTAGCTGGTTCGCTCGGCGGTATCGAAATATTCGGATAGCACCGGATAGCCGTCTTCCGCACCGCGGTCGGCTACCATCATTTCAGCCACGCGGGCACGCAGCACTCCCGCCAAGTGCGGCGGCAGTACGAACTTGAACTCTCTACGATTCTGATGTGCGTCCATTGCAGTCGGGGGACCGAGACTTGGCTAGCGCATGGGTGAGGAGCGCTCGGAACGGCCAGCCGGTTCCGTGGAGATTCCGCAGGTTGAGACGGAATTCCCCACATTGATCTTCAACGAGATGCCAACGAAATGTCCACCCCCGTTCCGGGACGATCCCGAAACGTGTTTGAAGCCGGGGAAGGGCGCATTACGCTTCATCACTACAATAACAGTGACACTTTCGTCACGGTTGCGATCCGTCGATCAAATTTTGTTGGGAAAGCAGGCGAAAAGAGGGTTTTTCCCTGCGCTTTGTTTTAAGCGCAGTGACTCCTATCGCAGCAGCGATGCCCGGTTTTCCAAAAAGCTATCCCAGAATTGTGCCAGAAATGAAGCACGGGAAGCGACGACCGCCGGAATCGACCGGCTGGGGGAAATAGTGGGGGAGGTCTCATGCGCGGGGGAACGACGAGAAGTGAGGAGCGGGCCGGCAAGCACCGGTCTACCCCCTGCACCTCACCCCCATCGCACCCTTGGCTCAATCCCAAATCCCTTGGCCCCCTCACAATCAGGGATTCCCCTACGCCCCGGTGCGGGCGGCACCCCTCCCTTTCGCCCGTCGCCACACCACCAGCCAGATCAGAAAGCCGACCGAAGTCACCACGCCCGCCAGATAACACGTCACTTGGATCGATTGGCTGATCAGGATCGGCAGCCCCATCTCGGGATAGATCGCCTCGGGATAGACCGGCCGCCCCGTCTTCCATGCCACTGCCCCCGCCGCCAGACCGCACAACTCCGTCACTAGGATCAGCCACGGCACGATCGCCAACATCCGCCGCGGCTCCACCCTCGGCAGACTCCCGCCCCGGCCCAAGAAAAGCGCCGCCAGTCCGAGGCCCAGCCCCGGCCCCACCGATGCCCGGAATGCCCACGCCGCCGCCAGCAAGGTGAGATCCTCGATCCCCCACAGCGGCGGATGATACAGCGTGAAATGCTTTGGCGAGATCCGGATCAAATACTGGTCGTGCAGCAGGCAGTAGAGGAAGACCTCCGCCCAGATCCCGAACACGATCGTGTAGCTCACCGCCCGGGTCTCGTTCAGTAGCCGTCCGCTGGGCAATTGGGGCATCGTCCCGGATCATCGGAAACGCGCCCGCTCCCGGCGAGTGAAACTTCCCATTGCCCCGCCATCTGATAGAGCCGGGGTGAATGGCTGAGTTGCGCTTCCGCTTCATCGAACTTGCCCTGCGCGCCTTGGGACCGGGCTCCCCGTCCCGCGAGCTTGCCCGCGGCGAGTTGATGGACCGCCTAGCCCACGCGGATCCCGCCGCCGCGGACGATACTTTGGAGATGGCCAGTGCCCGCTTGGAGCGTGGCAACCCCAGACCCCTCCGCCAAGCGGCCCTCATCTTCAGCGGACTTCTAGCCCTTCTCGGCATCCTCTCCATGCTTTGGACCGATGCCTATGCCGAGATCAAGCAGCTCAACCCTCACTATGGCTTCCTAGGTCACAAGGTCCGCCATCAAAAAGAAATGGAGGAGCGGCTCTCCCGCGGCATGGATTCGGAGCAGCGCCTCTTCCTCTTCGCCAATACCCGCTACGCCGATCTCCCGGAAGTCCTCGAGTGGCAGCAATCCTTCGAGCAGGAAATGCCCTCGGATCCCGCTTGGCTGGAGGAGGCCATCCTCACCTCCGAGTCGCGGGATCGCCTCCTGCTCGAGCGTCTCGACAAGTTCGGTGCTTCCCTTGAGCCGGACAATGGCTTCTGGGATCTCCTCGTCGCGCTGCACTCCAAGGAGTCCTCCCCCTTCTTCGAAGCCTTCACCAAGCCCCGGGTCGAGAGCCACCTCCCCGCGCGGACGAAGCTCCGCATGGAAATGCTCGGCACCCCCCGCACCTTGGCCGAGCAGGTGGAGCAGGGCTTCTTCGTCTTCCGCCAGCGGTCCTGGCCACCTCAGGAAATCTCCAAGCACTACATCGACTACACCCGCGCGGACAACCTCGAAGCCTGGGCTGAATCCAAGAAAATATGGGAATCCTGGGCCTTCCGCCTCCAGCCATGGGGTTCTCGAGACACGGAGATCCATAAGCTTCTGGATCTGGATCGCATGGCGATGGTCATGGGAGGCCACCGCGGTGGCCGAGGCCAGTGGGTCGATGCCGAGCGGTTCAAACGCGTCCGAGCGGTCGTCTCCAGATTCCGGGCGCTGAGCCATGGCTTCGGCACGGCATCGCCGCCCGTCACGGACTTCCGGCGCGAGGCATCTAGCATCGTGCGGAACAACGCAGATCAAGCTCTCCCCGGCACCTTCACCGCGGCGGACTTCACCCCTGGCAGGCTGGCGGAGCATGCCGTCTCCGATCGCTACATGGCTGTCTGCGGCGCCTCGCTTCTCGCCTTCTTTGCCCTCGCCGCAGCCTTTGAAGGCTGGCGCCGCCTGCTCCCGCGGCGCGGCCTTGCCGCCGGCTTGCTGCCCCTCTTCCGTCCGGCCGATGTGGCTTGGACATTCTGCCTCGGAGTCCTCTTACCCTTCGCATGGCACCTCGGCATCACCCGCTTCACCCCGCTCGGCTGCCGTCACATCGGCCTCATGGAGTGGGACATGATGCCCGCCATGCAACAGGCCGCAGGCAGCCTCGCCTTCTCCGTCTGCATGCTTCAGCAGACCCTGCGCTGGCGGCTCGCCCGGCGCATGGGCGTCATCGGACTGCGGTCACCACTCCTCTGGGTCGGCTGGGTCATGGCTGCGGTGGCGGCGCTCTTCGTCCCGCTTATCGGCATCGTCGGGATGCTTACCCGCCATCAGGAGCCCTTCCTCGTCCTCGGCAGCTCCATGCTGGGCATCCCCTTGCTCTGGATCGTTTGGCGCGCCGGCATCACCGCGGTTCAGCCGCAAGAAACGTCTTTTGAAGGCATCCTTCTCTCCCGCCTGCTGGTCCCGGCTTACACCGTGGCCGCCGCGGTGCTGCTGCTGGCCGTCCCTTCACTTCAGAGGGAAGAGCAGGCCTGGGTTGCACGGGATCACATGAGCGGACCCGCGCGTGATGGCTCGCTCATGCTGCAGATGGATGCCCACGCACTAGCCTCTGTCCGCGCCGCGCTCGCAGAGGCATGGCAGGGGACTTCTACAGATCCTCTTCCAGCTCCTTGATCCGCTGTTGGGTGAGATCTATCAGTTTCTCCGCGTCCCGGCACCTTCTGTCCAGGTCGCGCGCCCTCCGGTCCAGAGTGTCCGCCCGCCGGAGCTTGGCTTGGCTCGTGCGCACCTCGCTGTAGATCTGGCCCGTGCTGTCCGTTCGGGTCGAGTGGACCGTGGCCTTCCCTCGCGCATCGATCGCGCGCTCACGGTTCCGGGCGGCATCTTCCCGCGCCTTCTCGATCCCGACTTCCAGCCGACTGATGTAGGCATTCAGCGCGGCGATCTTTACCAGCGGGTTGCCCTCGGGATCGGGGGCCTTCTCCCAGGAAGGTAGATCACCCTCGTCTGCCACTTCTTCCGCCTTCTGCTTGGATACGGCCTTGTCCACGGATCGCTCGTGAGCGTTGGCCTCTTTGGCCTCCTTCTCCAGCTGCTCCTTGGCAGCTTTCGCATCGCGCGGGAAGCGGTCTGCCAGCTCCTTCGGCAGCTTCACGTAGGGCAGCCGCGCCGTGCCGCCGGCATGCATGATCTTCAGCCCCACCGCATCCTGTCCCACCACCTTCGCCTCCTCATACACGCTGCCGTCGCGCAGCTTTAGAGTGCCGATCGCCAGCGGGAGCTGCACCGGTTCCACAGCGAGGGCGCAGCCCATCAGGGCCAAGCAGACAGGGAGGATCTTCACGCGCGCGGAGATAAAGCATCACGACAAAACAGTCAACGCAGCCATGACTCTGCGAAGACGTAAGCAAGACACCTCCTGACCGCTCCATACCCTCCCATTCCGGTCCCACTCCCCCTTGAAAAGAAAAACGCCCGGCCGCAAGCTGCGGACGGGCGCTCTGGAAAAACGATGCGCGTGGGATTCCAGCGATCAGAGGGTCGGCTTGCCCGCGCGGCGGACAGCGCCGAAACGCTTCTGGAATTTGTCGATGCGGCCTTCGGTGTCGACGAACTGCGCCTTGCCCGTGAAGAACGGGTGCGAGTCGGAGGTGATACCGATCGAGATCACACTATGTTCCACACCGTCGATGACTTCCTTCTTCTCGGAAGACTTGGTCGAGCGGGAAACGAAGCGGGCACCGGTGGTCATGTCCACGAAGACGACCGGATTATATTTCGGATGGAGATCCTTTTTCATGACGTTAGAGGGCCCCGGTCACGTTTCCGACGCGGCGGGGAGCGGGAGGATGCATGGCGGCGGCCCGCTGTCAAGCCGCCGGGAAGCCCGGTTGCGGCGGCGCGGCCGCTTCCGGCCCGCCCAGCGCCATGATCGCCACCGCCGGGATCGGGAGCGGCTTGCCCACCACGAAGTCTTCCAAGAGCAGCTGCACCCACTGCCGGGAGGCCCGGATCCGCTCGATCACGATCGCGTGGCTACCGCCGGATTCCGTCACCCGGTAGCGCTCCACTTCGATTTTCAGCTCCTCGCTCTCCCCGGCCAAAAGGATTTCGACCCGGATAATCTTCTCCCGACTCCGGATTCGCAGCTCGATCAGCCTGCCGTAGCGCTCGATCCGTCCTGCTAGCAGACTCTTCGCGGCGCTGGAGGCCAGACTATCTTTGAAGCTGCTGAACATGAGGGGAGTGTTCTTGCAAAATGCACGGCTCGGAAGTGCTTAATGCGCCATTGCAAGACGCATGCAAATCCAAGCGATCAAGCTAGCCGTGAAAAGCCCGGCCCACAAATAGGTTCCCCAAGCTTGGTCGGGAACCGCGCTGTGATGCGGGCCGGAGCTCCTTTTCGCCCCGGTGAACCATGCCATGCATATGGCGCAGACCATCAGCCAGATCAGGAAGATCGAGAGGATGAGGGCCGCGCTCATAAGATTACTTTCGCACAAGCTGCGCCAGCCGCCACCGACTGACTCAATCTTCTTCCTCTTCGTCTTCCGGGATAGACTCGCGGTGCATGGCTGCCAGCTCTGGAGCCACGGACTCGTCCTCCGCTTCCACGTAGTCGATGTCGTCCAAGGAATCGCTCATCTCGGCGCTGCCGCGCGCACCCTCCTCATAGGCGTCGGCTACCGCGCCGCGGATTTCGTCTTCCGCTACCTCCAGACCTTGCTCCACGAGGGTGATGTTCGGCTCCTCATCGACATAAGGCGGCGCGGTCGGGGACTTGCGGGTGGAGGGGATGGCTTCGACTGGATCAATCGGTGTCATGGCGTTGGGGTTTGGTTTGGATCCTATTCTCGCACGCTGCGTTCCAAGCGCTGGGACGCACAGTCTCAGCGCCTTGGGACAGCCAGCCGGAGCGGAACGCAAACTCTCGCACACGCATCCGTGCAGATTGCCGCTCCACCACGGCTAGGAACCGCTCGACCTCTACCCCCTTCGCCTCCTCGGTCGCGCCGGATACTTCTCAATCAGCGTGAGCACCCGGCGCTCGTCTGCCCTCAGCTTCGCGCTCTCATCCGCCCGCCGCATCCGCGGTGGCTTTGCTAACATCACCCGGTAGAGATATCCGCTCCGATAGGCCTTCAGGATCCCCGGGTGGATGTAGTATTTCCGGCAGGTCGCCATCGTGTGATTGAGCGCCTCTGCTGTCACCCGGATCGCCGCCACCTCGGCGCGCTTGCAGGCCGCCTCGGATTCCCCCGGCGGCATTTTTCCCAGTTCCGTCGCGCAGCGCAGCGTCGCCTTCCAAGTGCGGAATTGCTTCGCGGTGAATTCCCCTCCGCCAATTTCCTTCAGCCAGCCGTTCACATCGCTGCTGCCGATGTCATGCCAGCCGCCTGTCTCGTCCTCATGACGGAAAAGCCGCTGCCCCGGTAGCTCCTGTAGCTCGGCGATGAGTGCCGCGATCTTCGTGTCCCGGATCTGCGCCTCGTGCTCTTTGCCGGACTTGCCCTTGAAGCGCAGCACCCATTCACCCTCGCCCTCGCTCAGATGCCGGGAGAGCAGGGAAGTGATCCCGAAGCTCCGGTTCTCCTTCGCATAGCGGTGGTTCCCGATTCGGAAGCCGGTGCTATCCAGCAGCGCCACGATTCCGGCGATGATCCGCTCGCGGCTCAAACCCTCTTCGGAGAGCGCGCTGTTGATCTTCCGGCGTATCCTCGGCAGGGCTTTCACGAACTCGGGCAGCAGATGGAACTTCCGGTCGCCCGCCAGCAGATGCCACTCGGGGTGGTAGCGGTACTGCTTTCTCCCGCGTTGATCCAGTCCGGTCGCTTGCAAATGTCCGTTGGGAACCTTGCAGATCCACACCGATTCATAGGCCGGGGGAATCACCAGCGAGGTGATCCGCTCCCGCTCGCTCTTGCTCTTCAGCACTCCTCCCTCCGGCGTGCGGTAGCTGAATCCCTTGCCGCTCCGTCGGCGCGTGTAGCCGGGCATGGCATCATGGGTGAAAACGAGGTCGTGCTGCTTCAGGATCGCCAGCGGGACAAGCGAGTCGGTGATGGGTTTCACACCTTCTTCCTTCGCATCGCCCATGCCATGAGTGACAGCCCGGGAGGGTGCTTGTTGTGGAAGGCTTCTCGTCTTTCCTGCCTTTCAGTTGTCGCGCCCTTTGCGCCTTTTTGCGGCAGAGCCGGATTCAAGGACGCGGTGTAATCTCCCGGCGTTCTCTAGCCGTCCATCACCTCCTTGATCAGCGCCTTGCTGATCGACTGCGGCGTGATGTCCTTCCAATCGGAAGGCAGCTTGAATGGCTCCCTCATCGTGAAGCCCCGCGGATCAAGGTCTCCCAGATCCTTCCAGTTGATCGGCGTGGAAACAGGCGCACCCGGTCGCGCCCGCAGTCCCCATGGCGCCACACAAGTCGCCCCTTTGCCATTGCGCAGCCAGTCGATGTAGATCTTCCCTCCGCGCTTCGCCTTGCTCGCCGTGATGGTGAAGCGCCGCGGGCTTAGCTCCGCGATCCGCGCCGCCACCGCTTTCGCGAAGGGCTTCATGATCTCCCAGTCGTGGTTCCGCTTCAGGTGCATCATCACGTGCAGCCCTTTGCCACCGGAGGTCTTCACCCGCGATTCCAGATCGTGCTTCGCCAGATAGTCCCGCAGCAGGAAGGCCGCCCCCAAGGTCTCCGGCCATGGCACGCTGGAGTCGGGATCCAGATCCCAGATCAGCGTGTCCGGCTTGTTGATGTTCGCGAAAGATGAACCCCAAGGATGGATCTCCAACACGCCGAACTGAATCAGCGAGATCAGCGCTTCCTCCGAGCCGATGTGAATCACCTCCGTCCCGTCCTCCAGGGTCTTCGTCTTCACCTTCGGCGGTACGTGATCCTTGAAGCTCTTCTGGAAGAAGCTTCCGCCCCCGATGCCATCCGGGGCCCGCAGCAGGGCGAGCGGACGATCCACGATGTGGGGCAGCATCAGCTCGGCGATTCGTTCGTGGTAGCGTGCCACCTCGAGTTTCTGGATGCCGTCATCGGGAAATACCACCCGCTCCGGATGTGTGATCACGATGCCGCGCACGGTGGCTTCCTCCTCGCCGATGGATGCCTGGTCCACGGAATCAAGATGCACCTCTTTTGCCGTCTTGTCTTCGCGGAGTGAGATGAAACTGCCTTGGCGGATCGAGCCGTCGCGGGTGATCTCCGCAAACTCGATCTCCGCCACCAGTTCGGGGCGGATCCAGTGTACGCCTTTCTCCGCATCAAAGGGGGCGGTGCTTACGGCGCGCTTCTCCATCAGCTTGAGGAGTGCACGGCGGTCTGCTTCGTTGAAACCCGTTCCCACCTTGCCGCGCGGCACCAGTTTGCCGCTCTCGTAAGAGCCTAGGACCAAGGCGCCGAAGGCCGGGCAGGAGTTTTTGGGAGGCGTGTAACCGCAGATCACGAATTCCTGTCGCGGCCGGCATTTCGATTTCACCCAGTCGCGCCGGCTTTCCGGCAGGTAGCGGGCATGGCTGTGCTTGCTGATGATCCCTTCCAGACCGAGCTTGCACGCCTGACGGAACAGGTTGGGGCCTTCATCGCCTTGCCAGACCTTCGAGCGCCGCACGGGGCCGTCTTCCTTCGGCACCACCTTCTTGAGCTGCTCCAGCCGCAGGCTCAGCGGCAGATCCCGCAAGTTCTTGCCATCCGCGTTCAGCAGGTCGAAGGCGATGAACTCGATTTTCTCTCCCTTGCCTTTCAGTTCTTCCTGCAGGCCGCCGAAACTCGTCCGCCCCTTGCCGTCGAGGACCACAGCCTCGCCATCGAGAACGAAGTCTCCGCCGCCCAGTTTGCCCAGCTTCTTTGCCAGGGCAGCGAAGCGATCGGTCCAGTCGAGCTGCTTGCGGGTGAAGAGCCGCACCTCGCCCTTCTTTCTCACCGCGATCAAACGATAACCGTCGTACTTGATCTCGTGCAGCCAGTCCTTGCCCTGCGGGACCGTTGGCACCGGCCGGGCGAGTTGCGGCGCGACGAAAGCGGCGGTTTCCTTCGCTGGCCCGGGGATTGTACCCGTGGGATGCGTGGCCGGGTCGAGCTTGCGCAGCAGCCAGTTCGGCTCCTCCTTCATCCGCGCGAGGAGGTAGGGACCGTCGAGTCGCTTGCCGTGCAGGATGAACTTGAACTTACCTTTCGCGAAGTCGCGCTTCCAGTTCTTCTCCAGCGGCTCCCAGCTGCCGCTGTCCCAGATCGCCACCTTCCCGGCGCCATAGTTTCCTTTCGGAATCTCACCTTCGAAGGTGCCGTAGTCGACCGGGTGATCTTCCACGTGCACGGCGAGCCGGTTCGAGCCAGTGTCCTCCGGCACGCCCTTCGGCACCGCCCAGCTTGCCAGCACGCCATCCATCTCCAGCCGGAAGTCAAAGTGGTGCGAGCGTGCGTGATGCTCCTGCACCACGAAGCTGTGGCCGCTCTCCTTCTTGCGCTTCGCTGCGGGCTCCTGGGTGGCTTTGAAGTCGCGCTTGCCGCGATATTTCTCAAGCGGAGCGGCGCGCTTTCTTGCTGGCGGACTTTTTGGCATGCTTCACGGCTTTTTTGGCAGTCTTCTTCGCTGCAGGTTTCTTCCTGGCGGCAGCGGCCTTTGGTTTTTTGCCGATGCTCTGTTCGAGGTAGGCGGCCAGATCGACCACATTGCCCTTCAACTTCGGCTCTTCCTCGTCGCCTTCCTTCACATCCTCAACCGTGTCGCCGCTGCGGATCTTCTTCTCGATGTACTCCATCAGCGCTTCGCGATACTCGTCGTGGTAGTTCTTCGGGTTCCACTTCTCGCTCATCTCGTCGATCAACCGTTCCGCAAGCTGCATCTCACGCTTGGCAGGTTGCCACTCCTTGTCGGACGACACCGGGAGATCGAGCTTCGCGGAGGCTTTCATCTCCTGCGGAAATCGCAGCAGCATGAGTACGAGTACATCGTCTCTCACGAACATCGCGGAGAGATACTCGCGCGTTCGAATCACGACGCGTGAGATGCCGGCCTTGCCCGACTTCCGCAGCGCCTCGCGCAGTAGCGCGTAGGCCTTCCGGCCGCGTTTGTCGGGCTCCAGGTAATAGGGCTTGTCGAATAGAAGCGGATCGATCTCGTCCAGTTTCACGAATTCGGAGATCTCGATCGTTTTGGTCAGCTTGGGTTCCACCGATTCGAGTTCCTTGTCCGAGAGCAGGATGAACTGGCCCTCCTCATATTCGTAGCCGCGCACCATCCGGTCCCATGGCACCTCCTCGCCGGAGTCCGCGTTCACCCGCTCGTAGCGGATCCGCGCGTGATTCTTGCTGTCCACCATGTGGAGCTGCACGTCCGGTCTCACCTCGGCCCCGGTGAGGGACACGGGAATATTCACCAAGCCGAAGGCAATGGAACCTTTCCAGATGGAACGAGCCATAAGGGGATCATTCCCGCACAACGCGTGCCGTCCGGTTTCAGGCCTTCTATCGCGTGCCAAACAGACGGCAGTTGCAATCTGCCATTTGTCACCTGTTCCGAATCGCGCAAAATGAAAGACGGGCGCAGGGCATGCCCGCGCCCGTCTTCTTAAGGGGGGAAAGTCTCAGCGGCCGGCGCGGACCCCCGGATTGAACTCCGCGGTGACCAACACGCCGTTGTCGTCATCATCCAGCTTGTTGAACTTGGCCAGAACCTTCGCCTCGGAGGCGGTGCGCGGGAAGACGTAGCCGTATTCCACGACCGTGAGTTGATTGTCCGCATTGAAGTCGGCGAGTTCGAAGACGGTGAGGTTGATCCCGGCTTGACCGCGACCGCGCTTGAAGTTTTCCCACTCGGTTTCGGAGATGCCACCGCTCGCATCGACGTCCGCCCGCACGAAGTGTCGGCGGATAGAGACGAGCGATGCCTTCGCTTTGAAGGTCGCCGTGAACTCGTCGAAATTAATCGATGCGTCCGCGTTTGTGTCGGTCTGGTCGAAAAGTTCTTCGATCTTCGTCGGCTTCGGGATGGTACCGGTGAAGATCAGGAACTCGGTCAGTTCGATCGAACCGTTGACGTTGCGGTCCGCACCTCTAAATTTCTTCAGCGCGGCCCGTGCGGAAACACCTGCATCAAGGGTGGTGGTGAACTCGCCGAGGCTCAGGGTGCCGGAGATGTCCAAGTCTGCCGCCACAAAAATCGCGTTGGCATCGAGCCCACCTGCTTGGGCGGAACTCAGGGCCAAGCCGCTGGCGAGCGTAGTGGCTGCGAGGAGACGACGGATGGGATTCGATTGGTTCTTCATGGGAGCGTCTCCCTGAGCAATGGTCAGGCCCGGATTCCGTAACCGAGGTTCGATATTGATAAACAATTCATTATGAATTATGATTCGTAATAATGCGGGGAAATACTGTAGCCATGCCATTGCCGGACGCACGTTCATCCTCGCAAACTGCCATGCGAGCTTGTGAAAAGCAGTAGGGCCGGGCCGCTTTTCAGCGAGCCCGGCCCTAGGTCCATTGTCGATCGTGGGAGAATCTTACTCTTCCACGGTGAATTTGACAGTCGGAATGTGGACGGAGTCGACCACGCGATACTCCTTGTCCACGGCGACCACGTTGCCACCGGCCACGTAGTACTTCACGTGACGCTCTTCAGCGGGCGGAAGCAGGCTGATCAGCTTCGGCGGAGCCGCGACGAGATAGGGGCGTTCCTTCTCGGTCACGACCACTCCCGGAGCGATCGCGGTTGTTCTCCAGGCGGTGGGGATCTTCGTCACCACTTCATCGGTGTAGACGCCAGGGGGTAGGCCGTAGCGCTCTTCCTTGTAGGGGTCGAAGTAACTCACGACCTTGGTGCGCAGCGCCGGATCGAAGGTCCGCGTGGTGGTCGTGGTGGTTTCGGTCACCGATCCATCTTCATGTTCGGTGGTCTCCGTGGTTTCGGTGGTTTCCGTGACCTGGGCCACGACGGGAAGGACCATCAAGCTGGCGATTCCAAATGCTTTGGTAATGGTTTTCATGGGATTCATGGTTGAGTCCGACAATCGCGGAATGACCCGCGGCATCGTTCGGCGCTACAATCGCAACCGCTGTGCCACCACCGGCACGCCATCCGCTGGAGAACGCGATATGAAGATCCGATTCTCCGCCTTCTTTGCCGTTGCAATCCTTGCTGCCACGCAGCTTTCCTGCACTTCGATGATCGAGAACGGTCACGACCACAGCCACGATCCAAAGTTCAAAAAGGAGCGGCGATCGTTCGGTTCAAACTGATGTTTCTGAAGCAAATTGCTTCCGCGATCATGCGGATCGCAATCAGGAGGCTTCGTCCTGATTCATCATGGCTCCGAAACGCTTCCGCAGAAGATATCCCGCGAGCAGGATTGCCGCCATCACACCCGTGAGGATGTAGATCCACGTCGGATTGAATGTCGTTACCGCACTGCCGGCACCGACCGGTACGAAGCAGAAGAGGACATAGGCCGGCGCACCCGCCCAAAGGTAAACGCGAAAGGGAACATCGGTCAGCGCGAGCAGATAAAGCTTGGCTGCATAGGGCGGACCGTGAATCGCGGCGAAGAGTGCCGTGAACCAGATCCGGTGCTTCTCCTTGATCGGCGGGATCTTCCGTCCCGCTTTCTCCAATCTGCGCCGGACACTGTCGCGGAAAGACCCGTGCGCCAGATAGAAGGCTGCGAAGTGGTGGAAGAAGGTTCCCGCCGTGGCCAGGATCATCCCGCCCGTGAGCCCGAAGCGCACGCCTGCCAGAAGTAGCAGAATGCTCAGCGGAAAGCCCAGCACCGGCAGGATGCAGAAGGCCGCTATGAACCATGCCGGGTGCAGGTCCTTGCCCCACGCCACCAGTGCCTCGCGGCTCAAGTCCGCCCGGTGGTGCCAGATCATCCAGCCTGCCAGCAGCAGGATCACCAGCGTCGAGGCGATCTTCCCCCGGTGCTTCATCATGAGTTCGGTGAGCTTCATGTGGGCGGATGAAGGGTTAGCTCCACGCAGAGCGGGAGATGATCGGATGCCATTATGGAGGTCGGTGTGCGTGGTCGCTCAACCCGTTCGACGCTGAAATGCGAGCTCGTGAAGATATGATCCAGCCGCAGGAATGGCGAGGTGGAAGGAAAGGTAGCGAGCGGGACGTGGTCCGGTGCGATCGTCTGACTGTCCCGCATCGCTCCCGCCAACCGCCTGAACACCTTCGACCGCGCCCCCGAGTTGAAGTCCCCGCACAGGATCACCGGCTCATCCTCCGGGATGCCCCCGATCCAGTTCTTCCCTAACAGCTCCTCCGCCTGCATCCTGCGTTCCTGCCGCCCCAGTCCGAAATGGGTGTTGATAAAATGGAATGCGGGACGCTCCTCGATTTCCAGTTTCACCCAGATCGCTCCCCGGGCTTCCTTGATGAAACTGTGTTCCGCGCCCGTGAGCAGACCCGATTTAACCACTTGGAAGGGGTAGCGGGAGAAAATGGCGATGCCGTAACGCTCCGCCTCTTCCTCAAGCATCGCGTGGAAGACGTGCGTCATCCTCAGGTGGTCCGCGATGAGCTGCGCCTGATCATGACCTCGGCTCCGCGGGCGGTGGGCATCCACCTCCTGCACGGCCACCACGTCCGGATCGAAATGGTTGATCACCCGCGCGACCCGCTCCGGCCGCAACTTGCCATCGATCCCCAGGCAACTGTGGATATTGTAGGTCATTACCCGCAGTGGCAGATCGGCCTCCCGCTTTGCATGCTCTGGCACGCGTTCCTCCCGGACCCCGTCCCGACCCAGATAGTGTTCCGCGATTTTCTTCAGATCCTCGCCGCGGACCCGCTGCCCTGTGCGCGCCAAGTGTGCCACATGCCAGCGCCGGATACGGTCCGGCACGAGCAGGAAGCCGCGTGTCTCTTCGTAGCCCGGACCGCAGTGGGCGCCGTTCTCCAGCGGGAACGACATTGGCTTTCCGCGATGATCCCATCCGCTGATCACGATATCGCCCGCATCCCGGTGGAAGCAGAGGCTTACAAGATCATCCGCGGCTTCATCCAGAAACGGATGATCCGGACCAAGAACTTCAGCGCGATCGCCGGGCAGAATCCAGGCACCTCGGGGATTGAAGCATTTCACGTCTCCGTCCTTCTGCTTCAGCATCACCAAGGGGATGCCCGCTTCTACGACCAGGGCGCGGGCGTAGTCCTCCATGGCGAGTGCTCCCACCTGGCAGGGTAAGTAGAGGTGGCCGATGGGCCCCATCGCCGCCACCACGATTTGGGTCGAAGGATCCGCTTCGTCTCCGGAAGAACTCTTCGGCGGCGTGCGGCGACGATTGGGAGCACTGCCCACCAAGTCCGGGGAATTCCTCGACCAGATGCCGTATCCGGCGAGCGGTCCATTCTTGAAGATCTCGGCCAGCGCGATCTCCAAGCTTCGGCCATGGCGGTTCTCGTAAGGCTCGGTGTGTTCCTGGCCATGATCGGAGTAGATCATAAGCTCATAGTCACGATGACCCGATTGGTGACCCGCCCGATAGATATCGCGGATCGTCCGGTCGATGCCCTTGAGCGTCCAATGAGCAAAAGCAGAGTCGGGGCCGCGGCGGTGTGCTTGTTCGTCGTAGCCTAGGAAGTTTGCATGGATGACCTGCGTTCCGCGCTCGATATCCAGCAGCACTCGGAAGCGGATCAACTCCCGCACGAGGATGCACACCACCACGCGTGCGGGCACGAAGGCGATCTCCTTGAGGAAGTTCTCCCGTTCGTAGAGGCCCTTCACCGCATCGATCAGAGCCAGCACGAACTCGACCACTGCTAGGCCGATCATGCGCAGGATCTTTGGCAGGTAGACGATGATCAGCAGCAGGCTTTTGAAAGGATGAAGCCGTTTCAGCAATTCATCCGGTGCCAGGTCCTGCGAGCAATAGCGGGTGCGGCTCGCACCGGCGCGATAGATATTGGAGTAAGCGTGTCCCTCCTTGAGCAAGGGGTTCGGGCATCGGTCGAAAAGTTCCTTCTCAATCTCGGACGCGGATTCAGCTTCATACATCCGCATCATCTTGCCGGTGGGGCGATGAAGGAAATGGAATGCGGGCACCGCAGCCCTCACTCCGTAGAAGATCTCCGCCTGAACCGCGGGTGTCGTTGAAGGGATGCCGGAATAGAAGTTCTCCAGCGAGAAGTGGCCGCGCTTCGTCAGCCGTGCGAGGAATGGCATCCGTCCCCGTTCGATCGCCGCTTCCAACTGCGTGCGGGAAAGCCCGTCGATCTGGATCAGGATCAAGCCCGGTTCGTCGGTCTCTCCCGATGGCCGCGTGACTCCCAACAGGAGCGCGGCCCAATGCGTGCGGCTGACCTTTCGCCGCAGCCATCTCAGGCGGACGGCGATGCTGCTAATCAAGGCTGGCCTCCGTGGCTGGGGTTACGATCACCGCGGCTGCCGCGGCAGAGACCTTGGCGGAAAGCAGGTCCCACTCCATCCCGATCCCGTCGATGAGCCGGTCCCAAGGCATCGGATCATCGTCCGCCAGGCGGTCATGCCGCGCGATCGTCTCCTTGTAGCAGTCGATCATCCGGCTTGAGCACCGGTCCGTCTCGTATTCTTCCGCGCTCAGTCTCGCATTCTCCACGCAATGCCGGCTCAATTCGTCGTCGTTCATCAAACGCTTCAGGGCGGCGCGATACTCTTCAGCGCTCGCATGCGCCGCGAGAAGCAGGCCGTTCTCACCATCCTTCAAGATCTCCCGCACCCCCGGACCATCCAGCGCCACCACCGGATTTCCAGCCGCCATCGCTTCCGCCAGCACGATCCCCTGCGTCTCCGTTTGTGATGCGAAGACAAACCAGTCCATCGCGGCGTAAGCTCCTGTTAGATCGCTCCCCGATTTCTTGCCCACCGCGAAGATCCGCCCTTCACCCCCGGCATCGGCCAGGATCTTCGTCATCTCCTCTCGCGCATCGCCATCACCGACTAACAGGAAGACCGCCTCGGGATCTTCCTTGAGGAGCGGAGCCACCGCTTCCGCGAGGAAGATCAGATTCTTCTCCTTCGCGAGTCGTCCCACATGCCCGATCACCCGCGCACTTTCCGGAATCCCCGCTTGCCTGCGGAAGCCCGGTCCGTCGCCCTTTGCAAAAGCCGCCGTGTCAATCCCGGTCGGAATCGATGAGATCGGCACCGTGACCTCACGGTCCCGCAAGAGCTTCGCGATGCTTTCGCTCGGCGCGATGATCCGGTCGCAGAGATTACAGTACTCCGTTGCCAGCTGGATGGCCATCCGCTTCAGGGCGGGAGAATCCAGCGGCACATAGTGCGTGTAGCGCTCGTAGAGCGTGTGATGGGTGAAGACGATCGGTGCCTGCATCTTCCATGACTCGCGCAGAGCCGCATCGCCTAGCAGGAATGGATGATGGCTATGGATGATGTCCGGCCCGAAGTCTTCCACGAAATCGCGGATCACGTTCGGCAGCGGCAGCCGCACGCAGAAGTCGCTGCCGTTGAAATTCTGGATTGCCGGCACCCGCAGAACGTCGGGTGATTCCATCGCCCCATCGAATTGGGGCGCGATCACCTTCACCTCGTGGCCTTGCCGACGACAGGCCTCCTCAAGCGTATTCACCGACCTCGCCACGCCACCGACGTGGGGGAGATAGGTATTCGTGAACATCGCGATTCTCATGATCAGGGCAATTGTGAAGAGAAACGGTCTTAGCTCGGTTGTAGCGGAAACACCTCACGGCTTCCATCGGCGCCGATTGGCACGAATCCGGGAACCTCGATCCTAACGCGCGGCGCTTCCCCGCGCCAGTTTGCTTCCAAGGTCAGTTGGGAGTTGGCGACCTTCACCGTCACCGTTCCCCATGAGGTCAAGGTCGGGCCGAAGTGAAGCTCGCCCTCCAGCCATTCCGGCAGGATACCCGAGCCTAACACGAGTTCGTCGGATTCCTCGCGCACGAAACAGTTGCGGATCATCATCACCCATTCCGCCGCCGCCCAGCCGTGCTGCCCGTCGCCCATGCAGCCGCCCAGCGAGAGCGGATGGATCGCTTCCGGCCATTGTCCCGTAGGAGAAGCGAGCTCGGCCACACGGCGGATCAATCCGGCGAAGCGCGGATCCCCGGCCCGGAGCAGCGTCTGCGCAAGGTCGAGCGTGAGATAGGCATTCACCCCGCTGTGAATCATCTCTTGGAAGAAGCCGCCTTGCTGGAAGCATCGCTCCATCAGAAACTCCACCGTCTTCAACTGCCGCGGCTCGCCCGCGGGATAGAGCTGCAGCGGGTAGTCCGCCACCATCGACCCGATTGCACCCGCATCCATGCGGCGGCCCGGCGCGGCCGGCATCGCCCCGAGCGAGCGCTTCGCCGGGATGCCTGCCAAGCTTGACTCGATGCTGGTCTCGTAGGCTTTTGCCAGATCCTCCGCTTCCTTGGCCGCCGCCGTATCACCGGCCTTGTGCCAGTAGTCCGCGATCGCTTTCAGACCGCCCCATGCCCAGAAATCATCCCAGTAGTAGTAGTCGTTAGGTCCGAGATGCTCTGCACTGAAGCCCGCAGGGAGCAGACCTTTTGTGCCAACCGGGTCATTCGTCGTCAGCCGCTTCTTATCGAGCCAGCGCACACCCTTCCGCAAGGCTTGCTCCATGTCCGCATCCAGCTTGCCACCCGTCATCGCCGCGTAGCGGGCCACGATCCAGAGCACTTGCCCGTTCGAGTCCCATTCGCCCTCCTGCGAGAGGAAGTAGCCGTTGATCTGTTGTCGGCCGGGAAATGCCGCGAGCACCCGCGTCGCCCGCTCCACCAATCCGATCGCCAGCATCGGGTGAAGCATCAGGCAGGCATCGCGGAACCAGAAGCGACGATAGGTATAGGGCCCGGGAACCAGATCCTCGGCCGAAAGCAGAAGCATGGTCCGCACCGCCGCATCGTAGAGGAATTGGATCTTCTCATCCGGCACCCTCAGTTGTGCCGTCTCCTTCAGCGCTTCCTTCCATCCCAGATTCACATCGAGATGCTTCGCTTCCTTGGTATCGCGATCCAGAGTGGCGGATACTCCCAGCACGCGGGGCTTGCCCGCATGAATCCGGAACAAGGCCGCCGCCGTGGCCATGCCTGTATCGCAGCTCGTCTCGCGCTGCTCGCTGCTACCCGGCAGATCGAGATACACGTCGCCTTCCGCATAGTGGGCCATGCGCAGGGAGTCGGGAGCTTCGCCCAGTTTTACGCTCGATTCACCATTCACATGGAAGGCCGTCCCGCAGCTCTCCATCTCGATCCGGTTGATGAACTGCACCCCCTCCGCGTTGTAGGGCCTCACCGCCACCACCACCCAGCCGTCTTCGTCTGCAGTGGCGCGCACCTCGGTACAGACCTCCGGTTTGCCCTCGCGCAGCACCATCTTGGTTTCGAGGTCCAGCCTCAGGCCATCCTTCGCGACCTCTGTTAGAACGATCAGCGTCGGGTCGAGGATCAACCGTTGTGTCACCGCGGAGTCATCCAGTTTGCTCGGCAGCAACCGGCGGCGCTTCTCGGTCACGATCCAGAAGTCCAGCGACCAGCCGTCATGCAGTGGAGTGACGAGCCCCCGCGGATCCACGATCGGATAAGCGGCCACCCCCGGCAGTCCCACCGCCGTCCAGTTGCGGTGTGTCAGATTGATATGGCTGAATGAGAATGCCCGCGGAATAAACGAAGGGTCCTTCGGATTGAACTGCCGCTCCACCCAGTAGGGCCAGACCCAGTCGAGGTTATGCTGGATCGCTTTCGCGTTCACCAGGCCGCGCGCATGGAAGACAATTCCCGCCCGCAGAAGTTCCAAGGGCTCCGCTACTTCGGAAGGCTGCGAGAAGCGCCGCATCCGCGCCATGAAGGTCGCGGGATCGATGACCCCGTAGCGACGGGCCGCGTGCTTCACGAGAAACTTCCATGGTAGAAACCGGAACATGAGTACCGGGAAGTTTGCACGATTTGGTCCAGATTGCAGCAAGGAGCTCAAACCCGCGTTGCAAAGGGATAAGCCCCTTCCGCTCCCTCTTTCCGGGATATGCAATCTGCATCGGGCAGTCACTCAACCCGTGCATTTTCGTCAGCGACCTTTCAGTGCGGGCGGGCCAGCACCAGCTCGCCCGTCATCCCGCTCGGGATCACGGACTCGGTCGCCATCGGAAAACATTCCAGCAACCCGTTCAGAGCCTGGTCGAGATGAACCAGATCATCCTTTGCTCCCAGCTTGGCGGCGAGACTACGCGCCACGCTGTAATTCAAAATCTGCAGCCGATGTACCGACTCGCAAATGTCCTCCGCCAGATCGCTGCAGGAATCGCAGTTTTGAGTCATCTTCGAGCGTGAAGCCGCGATCAGGCGCCGCATCGATTGGCAATCGTCCCCCGAAATGGAAATCCCATGGGTCTCCGCCAAGTTCTCCAGGAGATTGCGGCGGTCCCGGCTATGATCGGTCAAGGCCTCCACGCCGTGGTCGCCTGAACGCGCAGCTGCTTCCGAATAGAAGCTGATCAGCTGGAGTTCGCTGCAATGAAGCATCCGCAGCTTCCGGAAATAAGCACCCTTCAGATCCGTTTCCATGCATCATCTTTCGCAAGAACAATGCCACTCTTGAAATGACCTGTTTTCGGCCGAGGGTGAGCGACCATGGCCTCAAAATCCGAAGTCACGAAAACGCCATCCAAGCCCATCGAGCCGGCCAACGACGGCTTCCCCAAGGAGAAGGATGTCTCGACCCCGCCACCCGGCACGGATCAATCCAAAACCCGCCCGGATCAAAAGAAGAAGTAGCGCTCAGGCCCCGCTGGCGCAGAGTGCGAGCACCTTCCGGATCCGCTCGATACTGACCGGTTTCGGGAGTAGGTCCTGCGCGCCCAAGCTCTTCACCTCGGCGATCCGCTCGGGGCGTACGTCGCCGCTTACCACTAGTATGCACTGGAGTCGTGGTGGCTTGGAGCTTTGCAGACTGCGCAGGATTTCGGTCCCGTCGAAGTCCGGTAAATTCAAATCCAGCAGCAGGATATCGTGCTGGCCGCTCGCCAGCAGATGGATCGCCTCGCGCCCGGTTTCCGCGGTTTGTACGGTGGCTCCTTCCGCTTCCAGCAGCTGCGCCGTCGTCACCCGCGCCACCTGGTGGTCTTCCACCAGCAGGATGCTTCGGTCCTTCAGGGAGTCGCAGTGGATCTCGCCGGTATCTTTCGCCATCCCATCTTCCACGCACTCCGCAGGGATGTGGATGGAGAAGGTCGTGCCCACTCCCACCAAGCTTCTCACCGTCACCTCGAAGCCGAGGGCATCCAGCAATCGCCGGCAAATCGCCAGTCCCAGCCCCGCCCCTTTGTCCCGGTTGCGTTCCGGGTTCCTGAGCTGGAAGAATTCATCGAAGATTGAGCCGACATGCTCACTCGGAATCCCGATTCCCGAGTCGCTCACGTCGATCACCTGGCCACCGTCCTGCCCATCGCGGCATTCCACCCGGATCTCACCGGACTCCGTGAACTTCACGGCATTTGAAATGAAATTGGCCAGCACCCGCGCTAGCTTCGTCCGATCGGAACGAATGATCACCTCCCGCGGTAGCACATGCTTCAGCACCAGCCCGCGGCGCTCCGCCAGCGGCTCGGCTTGAGCCAGCTCCGAGCGGATCAGTTCGCCCAGTGAGAATTCCGAGAGGTCCAGGTCCAATCGGCCGGAGTCGAAGCGGGTCAGGTCGAGCACGTCGCTGACCAGATCGATCATCGCCCGGGCATTGCTCCACAGGTTCGTCGCCAGCGCAGGCACCTGGTGAGCCCGTGCCGGATCCTTCGCGCAGCGCTCGATCAGTTCGGCCAGGAGCGAGATCGCATTCGCAGGGGTCCGCACGTCGTGGGATACCGCCGCCAGGAACCGTGTCTTCTGGATCGAGGCCTCTTCCGCGGCCTTGCGCTTCTCCTCGATCTCCTTGCGGAAGCGGATCGCCTGCAGTGCGAGCGCCGCTTGTCCCGCCAGCCATTCCGCGATCCGGAAGTCGTGTTCGGACCAGCGTCGGGGCGAGCTGCTATAGAGCTCCAAGGTCGCGACCGGACGCCCCTCGTGCCAGATCGGCGAACCGAGCACCGCCCGGAAGGGGCGCCCGGCACCCGGCTGCGGCAGACGGAGATCCGCTCTCGCCTCGATGTCCTCGATGCAGGCTGTCCGTCCGCTGTCCAGAAGCAGCGAGGAGAAGGACTCATCATAGCTGAAGTCCGGCGGCACCGCACCATGCAGGCCGAATCCCGTGCTCCCGTTCAGCTCGATCGCCCCCTCGTTTTCGATCACCACGGCAGCGGCCTGCACCTCGTCTCCCAGCACCTGCACGCCCGCTTGGCAGATGCCGTTCATCACCATCACCTCGTTCATGTCGCTCTGCAGCCAGCGACCGGATTCCAGAAGGGTCTGCAAGCCGCGTTCGCGCCGCAGGAGTTCGTGGTTGGCATCGCTCAGCTCGGCGCTCTGCTGCTCCATTTCCTCCGCCTGTTGCCGGAGTTCTTCGGACTGTTGTTCCAGTTCCTCGCTCTGGCTCTGGTACTCCTCGTTCTGCCGCATGATTTCCTCTTCACGCGCGGCGATCTCCTCGTTGCTGGCGGCCAGTTCCTCGTTGCTCGTCTCCAGCTCGACGTTCAACTGTGAAAGCTCGTCGTTCGTTCGCTCGATGCGGTCCAGTGCCGCCAGGATCGCGTGGATCACCCCTGCAACCAGCCAGATATTCGCGAGCTGGGAGCCGATCAGCAGCTGTTCGTACTGCGGCGTATTCACGCCCGCCGGGGTTAGCCACAGGATTTTCACCAGCGCCGTGGCAGTGAAGGCCGCCGACATCAGATACAGGCAGAATCGGTCCCGGGTCCAAAGACACAGCAGTAGCGGCAGGCCTGTGGAAATCGGGAAGACCCGGTCATTGTACACGCTCAGCCTCAGCCAGGCCATCAGCCCAATGATTCCGAGGCTGAGGATCAGGGATAACGCGAAAGGGGGTGCTTGGCGCCGTTTCGACGCGGATGAGGAGATGCGGGTCATTCCACTGGGTGCTTCCGATAAATGCAGGGGCCCACTTGGGTGAGGCCGTTCAAACGGGGTTTCTCCGCCTTCCCCACCACCAGTACGCCGCCGGGGGCGAGCGCGGCCCGGAGTTTCTTCCAGAGCTGCGCCACCACTCCGCTCTCCAGATAGATGGCGAGATTGCGGCACAAGATCATGTCCCATGGGCCGGGGTCACTGTCGGTCAAAAGGTCACGGCATTCCCAGCGCACCGAGGCATGGATTGCGGGTGCCACGGCTACCGATGCCTTGCCCCGGATCAGGTGGCGTTTCGCAAGCGTCGGCGGGATGCCCGAGGCCGCCTCGGGAGAGTAGATGCCTCGCTCCGCTTCGGAGATCGCTTCGCTGCGGAAGTCCGTACCCAGCAGTTGCTTGAGGCTCAGCGCAGCGTGGTCGGCGAGCATCATGGCCACGGAGTAGAGTTCCATTCCGTTCGAACACGCGGCACTCCAGACCCGCGGTTTTCCCGTTCGGGCCACCATGGCCGGGATCACCTCATCGGCCAGATGCTCGAAGACTAGGTCGTCGCGGAAAAAGGAACTCGTTCCGATCAGCAGGGCATCGATCGCGAGTTGCAGCTTCGGGGGCTGCCGGGTCAGCAGATCCTTGGCGACCGCGATGGACGGTACTCGGAGCGCCCTAAGGCAGGCGGGAAGACGCCTGATCAGCGGGGCCATTCGGTAGCCCGCCGGATCAAGTCCCGCCATGCGCAGCACTTCAAAGGCGAAGACACCTTCAATGCAGGGAAATTCGCGGTCCTCCAGAGGCCCTACTACGTCGCTTCCCCGAAGGCCTTGAGAGCTATTCTCAAGCCTCCACGATAGACCACGCCCATCCCGTCGCTGCTGCCCGAAGCTGAGCGGTATTCCGGAAAAGCCGATGCAGCGGTATCGCTCCGGGCGCTCGCCGGGGGAGAGAGCGCGTTCGCGATCGGAGAGCCATTGTTGCGGACGATGGGCAAGAGGGGGGACGTCAGGCATCGGTATCGCGGAGTCGTGAAGCAGCCGCTCGCTTAAGGGCGCGGAGATGCCGCCCCGCCCGGCGGGAGCACTTCATTTGCAACTCCTGTTCCAAGATCGGCATGCCCTATTACCCCTAGAATTGCGGAGCTAGGAAGCCGCAAATGGCCTCTACCGCATGAGAGCAATAGTGCAAAGCGCACCTTCCGGAATTGCATCTTGCATCCGGTTTCTATTCGGCAGCTGGCCTAATTCAGCGTTACTTGGAAGCGATAGGTTCCCGAGCCTGTCTCGAAAATGGTTCGGTTCTTTTCTTCTCGCAGGAATCTTGCCCCTTCTTGGGTGACCTTCGCACCGGGTCGTGCCGGCACGCTCACTTCGGCGCTCGTGTTGGGAGGCACCGTTACCTCCATTTCAAAGGATTTTCCATCCGTCTGCCACGAGCAAGAGATCGTCCCACGCACCGACTGGTAGTGTCCCTTCGCATGCCTGAGTCCGCCGCCGGGGACCGGTGCGATGGAGATTTTTCCAAACCCCGGTTCCAGCGGGGTGATCCCCAGCACGCTCTGATAGAGCCATTCCACGCAGGCGCCGTAGGCGTAGTGGTTGAAAGAGTTCATCGAGACATCGCCGAAGCCGTTCTCCACCGTGTAGCTATTCCAGCGCTCCCAGATCGTGGTGGCACCTTGCTCGATCGAGTAGCCCCACGAGGGATAGGTCTTCTTCCGGATCAGGGCATAGGCCAGATCATCGCGGCCGATCTCGCTCAGCACCGGAAGCAGCAGGTTCACGCCGAGGAAGCCGGTGCCGAGGTGACCTCCCTTGGCATCGATCGCGGCGGCGAGGTGCTTCGCCGCCTTCGCCTGCTGTTGCTCATCCAGTAGCTCGAATCTCAGCGCCGCCAGATAGCCGGTCTGGGTATCGTTGCCGATCTTGCCATCGGCTTTCACGAAGGCGCCTTGGAAGGCGCGGCGGATTTCCTGGAAGCGCTTGGCGTAGGCCGCCGCTTCTTCCGTCATGCCCAGCGCGGTTGCCAGTTCACTGGCCAGCTTGTTACTATAGGCATGGTAGCCGGTGCCGAGCAGGTCCTTCGGGGTGTCGCCGCCCACGGCCAGCCAGTCGCCGAATCCCTCGTTCGGGCCGATGTCTTGCGGTGCCTTGCTGCGGTAGAGTGCGAGGTGTTTGCGGATCGCTTCGAAGTGTTCCATGGCTGCCCGGGTATCGCCATACATGCGGTATAGGGTCCAAGGCACGATCACCCCGGCATCGGCCCATCCGGGGCTCCACATGTCGTGATAGACGGGAGCCATCCCGGGGAAAGCTCCAGCCGGACTTTGTGCGTCCACCATGTCCTGCGTCCACTTGGTCAGGAAGGCGTTCACGTCCATGTTGTAGGCCGCCGTTTGGGCGAAGACCTGCGTGTCGCCGCTCCATCCCATCCGCTCGTCGCGCTGCGGGCAATCGGTCGGCACCTCCAAGTAGTTGGAGAGCTGGCCCCACAGGGTATTCTTGTAGATCGCGTTGATCAGGGCATCGGAGCAGGAAAAGGAACCGCTCGTCTCCAGGTCGGAGCTGATCACGATGCCCGTCAGCGTGGAGGTTTCCGCGGGGTAGGGGAGACCGCTGATCTCCGCATAGCGGAAGCCATGGAAGGTGAAGCGTGGTTCCCAGATCTCTTCCCCGCCACCCTTGCAGATGTAGTGGTCGGTCGCGCGGGCGGAACGCAGGTTCTCCGTGTAGAGCTTGCCGTTGGGTTGCAGCATCTCGCCGAATCGCAGGCGGATCACGGTGCCGGCCGGGGCCTTCACCTTCAGCCGCACCCAGCCGGAGAAGTTCTGGCCGAAGTCGAACATTTGCGGGCCGCGATCCGGTGAGACGATCTTCACGGCCTTCAACTCGGCCACCTTGCGGACCGGCGGCATCGGGTAGGCTTCAAGCGTGGCGGGTTCGAATTCGGGGCCGCTCACGACCGGCTTCCAGCCCTCGTCCTTGAACCCGGGCGCGTCCCATCCCGGCTGCTCCAGGCGTGCATCGTAGCTCTCCCCGGCGAACATGTCGGCCTCCAGGATCGGGCCGGTGCTTGCTTTCCATGAGCTGTCGCTCGCGATCACCTCGCTACTGCCATCATCGTAGTAGAGGTGGAGCTGCGCCTTCAGCCGGGTCTTCGTGCCGTGGCGGTTCTGGCCCAGGATGCTGATGTTGCCACGGAACCATCCGTCTCCGAGCAGTGCCCCCAGGGTGTTCGCACCGGGTTTGATCCGTGAGCTCACGTCATGGGCGCGGTAGTAGAGCCGCTTGCGGTAGTCGGTCCATCCGGGTGCGAAGTAGGAGTCGTCCACCGGCTCGCCGTTCAAGCGCGCCTGCACATGGCCGAGCGCGGTGGTGTAGAGCACGGCTCGCTTCGGCTGGCGCGTCACGCTGAAGTCCTTCCTGAGCTGCGTGGCGGGCAGGTAGCTCTTCACCACCGGTTCCGGCTTCAGCGCACCCCACGGCGCGGAGCCGTTGTTTCCCTGCACATCGGCCGCCTCGAAGCGCTTGCCGTCGCGCGAGGCTTCCCAGTCCTTGCCCGTGCTGAAGTTCAGCACGCCGCCGTCCGCAAACTCGACCGTGATCGCGCCTAACAGACCGGTAGCGGCTCCACCGTTCACGACTTCCGCGCTCAGGGTGTTCTCGCCGGGTTGCAGCACCGCGGCCACGGCTTTCACGCCCACGCTTCGCCATGATTTGCCCGAGAGCGAGGCACTGCCGTTCACCGCCAGGGTGAACTCGTCATCAGCGGTGAAGAACACGGTGGCTTGCCTCACCGGCCGGTCGGCAGGCAGTTGGAATTTGCCCCGGAACCAGGATTTGCCCTCGGCATCCGTCTTGCCCGCGCGGATCCAGCTTGCCCCTGCGAAGGCATCCAGCGGCGGCATCGTCTCGCGCCACGGCAGATCCGCGGGCGCGACTTCATCGAGCCCGATCCATTCCGCCTTCCAGTCGCCCTTCTCTAACAGACCCGTGCGCCATCGCGCCGCTTCGCTCCATGGCGAGGCCTTGTCCTGCCCATCCCAGACCATGACCTTCCAGTGCGCCTGCGTGCCGCTGCCGGGGGCCTTGCCGGCGTAAGGCAGATGCAGCGTGGTCTGCGAGACCACCTTCCCTGTATCCCACAGGTCGCCCTGATCCTTCGCCAGTAGCTCGGCCGATGAGGCGACCAGGAGACGGTAGGCGGATTGGATCGCATTCTTGTCCTCCGATTCGATTCTCCACGACAGGCGCGGCAGCTCGTCCACGGCCTCCGGATTCTGCAGCGAGAGGACCTTGGGATCCACCGCTGCGATGTCGCCACGGCTCGTCGTGATCAAGGCGAAGGCGGCTAGAAGGAATCGATTCATGTTCTGGATTTGAATACTTTCAGCCGCCTGCGTTTCCTTCAAGCAAAGCTGCAGGCCGCAGCGTGGATGACAAAAGAGCGGTCGGGGAGATTTACCTTGCGGTGGGGGAGGGGGCTTCCTAGGTAAAGGTGTCCTTGCGCTTCGAACTCGGTAGCAATCTCATACCCTGAAGAAGCTCTTCCAACTCGTGCTTGTCTCTCTCGGTTGCCTCCATCTGGCGGGCGGCCCGTACTCGCTCATGCAGGTCTATGCATGGGCCGGCATGTTGGTGAATTACTCGAAGACCGAAGGTCTTCTGCAAGGTGCCAAAGACACCTTCAGTGGCGAGAAACCCTGCGAGCTCTGCTGCAAGATCGCCGAAGCGCGGAAGGATGATCCCAAAGGTAAGGAGACGCCCTTGCCTTTGCCCTCGCTCGGCAAGTTTCTCCAGGATTTCGTGGCCGTGGACCTTCCCTTGCTGAGTCCCCCGCGCTCGACCGCCTATCTTCAGCCCGCCTTTCCGGGCCGCTGCGAATTGGAGCGAATCCTCAGGATCGCGCCCGCCCTTCCGCCTCCCAAGCAGCTTGCTTGAAGGCTCGCGTGTGCCCCTAAGGGACCTGCGTTCGCAGGTCTCGGTGGCTATCCTCGGATCATGCTTTTCGCCGCGCGCCCTTGAGGCTGCGGCGGCATCCGGAGTGAAGCCGCACTTGAAGGGCTATCGCCAGATGTCTGGCGATTTGTGCGCGGCCTTCGGCCTTTAGCGACTTTCCGGTCCCGCAACTCCGGCCTCGTGCCGGACGCGCAAGGACAAAGGGACTGGAACCCTCCTGCCGTGGGGGCTTCGTCCCCGGGCGGCAGGAGGGACTTCCTCCCCTCTCTTTCTCTCATACTTCCACCCAACTTCCTCATCCCGTGAACTCGATTCGATTCAGCCTGCTCCTCGCCGGCATCCTCACTCCCTTCCACCATGCGGGCGCTGCCCCGGAGACCGAAGATCCCGCCTCCAAGGAGGAGACCCCTCTCAAGGAAATCGTCGTAACCGCCTCCCAAGGTAGGACCAGCCCCTCTCTCACCGTTCCTTCCCCGGAAGACAGCCGCGCCGAGTTGGCGAAGGTGCCGGGCGGTGCGGAAACGGTCGATGCCGAGCGCTATCTCACCGGCCGCGCCAGCACCGTGGCGGATACCTTCGCGCTCTCGGCCGGCGTGTTCGCCCAGCCGCGCTTCGGCTCGGATGAAGCTCGCCTTTCCATCCGCGGCTCCGGCTTGCAGCGGACCTTCCACGGCCGCGGACTCCGGGTGCTTCAGGATGGCGTGCCGATCAACCTCGCGGACGGCGGCTTCGACTTCCAGGCCCTCGATCCACTATCCGCATCGTACATCAATGTGTGGCGCGGTGCGAACTCGCTTGCCTACGGGTCCGCTACTTTGGGCGGTGCGATCGACTACGTCTCCCGTACCGGCCTGACTTCGCCCGGATACTCCTTGCGCATGGAAGGCGGCTCCTTCGATTACCTCCGAACGCGGGTGGCGGCGGGCCTGTCCGAAGGCCCGCTCGATGCCTATTTCAGCCTTTCGCATCAATCGCAGGAAGGCTTCCGCAATCACTCGGAACAAGATGCCCAGCGGCTCTTCGCGAACTTCGGCTGGAAGATTGCCGACAACATCGAGACACGCCTCTACGTCACCGCGCTCACCACCGATTCCCGTCTCCCGGGCAATCTGACCAAGCGCGAACTGGAGACGGATCCCAAGATGGCCGCTCCTAACAACCTTCTCCAGGACCAGCGCCGCGACTTCGAACTCTACCGCCTCGCCAGCAAGACCACGGCCACCTATGACAACACCACCGTGGATCTGATCGCGGCTTGGACCTACAAGGATCTCAACCACCCGATCTTCCAAGTCATCGACCAGAAGTCGAACGATGCGCTCCTCGGCTTCGCGATCACGAACACCGATGACCTCTTCGGCCTCGGCCACCGCATTCGTGCCGGTGTGAACTACTCCCGCGGCGAGACCCATGCGGCGAACTACCTGAATGTCGGCGGCCAACGCGGGGCGCTTGTGCAAAAGGACGACCAGACTTCACAGAACCTCGAGACCTATCTCGAAAGCCAGCTTGAACTCGGCTACGGCTTCACCTCCGTGCTCGGTGCCGCTGCCTCGCGGAACGAGCGCGAAACCCGCCGCATCTTCGGCGCTACCCCGCCGAATAGCAGCTACGACCGAACCTACGACGACCTCGCGCCCAAAGTCGGCCTGCGCTGGGAGCATGAGGACATCCAAGTCTATGCGAACGTCAGTGGCAGCTACGAGCCGCCCTCCTTCAGCGAATCCGGTACCGCCGTCGTGGCGAACCGCGCGCAGGAAGCCACCAGCTACGAGCTCGGCACCCGCGGCACCCAAGCCTTCTTCCGCTGGGATGCCTCCGTCTATCATGCGCAGGTCGAGGACGAGTTGCTTACGGTCCAGCTCCCGCCGCCCGCAGCCATCGGTGCCACCGGCACCATCAATGCCGACCAGACGATCCACCAGGGCGTCGAACTCGCCACCGAGATCGATCTGTTAGGAAAATCCTGGCTGGAGAACCCCGCGCATCGTCTGGTCTTCCGCACCGCATGGACCTGGGGCGACTTCCACTTCGATGATGATCGCACCTACGGCGACAACCGCATCGCCGGTCTCCCCGAGCATCTGATCCGCGGCGAACTCCTCTGGGAAAACGACTGCGGCTGGTATGCCGGCCCCACCTTCGAGTGGGTTCCCACCAAGACCTGGGTCGATCATCGCAACACCCTTTCCGCCGACCCCTACGCCCTGCTCGGCTTCAAACTCGGCCGCCGTGTCGAGGAAGGCCTGTCCTGGTTCATCGAGGGCAAGAACCTCACCGACGAGCGCTACGCCGCCACCACCGGCGTCATCGAGAACGCCAACGGCACCGACCAACGCCAATTCCTCCCCGGAGACGGCCGCGGCGTCTTCACCGGCGTCGAATACCGCTGGTGAATCATAGACCGCCGCCAAGTGAGGGACAGGAGACTCAAACCCTTTTGTCCTCAGCTTTAGAGAAGCTGGAGGCGGAGGTGGGAATCGAACCCACGAATAGCGGTTTTGCAAACCGCAGTTAACAACGCTAGATGTGGATTTGCTGGCGTGCCATCCACTTACCATCCAAAACGCGCCTTGACGCACCGAAGCGAAAAGGGGCGAAAATGCTAGGCATGAGGAAGCCCAAGGCCCGGTCATGGACTGATCCCAAAACCGGCAGAGATTACCTTCGCGTTAGGTCGAGCGATGCCAACGGGAAGGTGATCGCACGCCTTTTCACCGATCCGGATGATGCCGACCGCTACATCGCTACCCTCACGAAGGAGCGGCAGCGGCATGGCCGAGCGGCGGCCGTCAATTCGGACGAGATCGACGCGCTCCGGGTTTGGCGGGAATACGTCGCAGCGGAGAGCACCGCCGGCCGTGACGCCCCGGCATTGCGCGACATCATCCGCCAAGCAATCGAGCGGCAGAAGGCTGGAGTGAAAAGTCCCGAGATCGGACAGCTTCGCGATCGCTTCCTCGAAGCGCGGGCTAGGGAAGAGCTTTCTCCGCGTCACTTGGTTGGTCTGAAGCACCGACTCAAGCGCTTCGTCTCGTACTTCGCCCCCGGTGACCTTGCCGGGGCCATCACTACGGAGGAGATCGAATCCGCCCTGAGCTCAATGCGGGCCGGCGGCTTGTCCGCGCAGACTGTGAAAGGAATCCGCACCGCAGCCCACGGGTTGTTCCAGTGGGGGATCGACCGCGGGCTGATCATCACGAACCCCGTGACCAAGGCGAAGGCAACCCAAGGTCACACAGGGCGAGGTCGGCACCATTACCCCCTCACAGCTTCTAGGATTGCTCAGGACGGCATTGCTGATCTGTCCGCGCCGTGCCCGCCTTGGCGACTTGGGCCTTCTGTGGGGCGCGTAGAGCGGAAATATGCCGACTCTCCTTCGAAGACTTGGATAGGAAGCGGATGGAGCTTCGAATTTCCGCCAAGGTGGCCAAGAGCGGGGTAGCGAGATTTGTGCCCATCCCTTCGGCCCTCGTTGCTTGGCTGGAAGCTGCCGAAGCAGCAGGAGTGGCCCCGGTGGGGAAGCTCGTTCCGGGGGGCTCCGAAGGCCGTTCGGAGGGCCAGATGATCCGCTGGCTGAAAGATGTGCGCGAAGAAGCAGGAATCGTCGATTGGCCGGCGAATGCCCTGCGGCACTCCTTCGCGTCGCACGCCTGCGCAATGCACGAGGACTTCGCGAAGGTCGCGGCTTGGCTTGGCCACGCGCGGGACCCTCGCTTGCTCGTTGCAAGGTATCGCCATGCGGTGGCCAAAGATGCCGGGGCAAAATGGTTTGATGTTCAGCCTCCTAAATCGTCCGAACGGAGTCGCTCGCAAAGGGGCTCGGATAACGTGTTGAGAACCGCGTCATGAGTGAAAAGCGCTCGCACCCGCTCTCCCGGACACTTAGCGAGTGGGCAGAAGGCGCTACTCCCGTGGTGCCGTTCGCCCCGAGTGTTGAGGAGTTCCGTAAACTCATAGACCTCCCCAACGACTACTGGTTGCTAGCAGCCCCAACCGCAAAGCGTCGGATCGCGCAAACATACTTTCGCTCCAAGTACCTCGGATTGGCGCTTTGTGGGCGCGCTTGTCCTGTCGAAACTCATGAGCTGATTTATCTGGCCGCGGCAGGCAATTCGCGTGGATTCGCACTCGTCGATGCGGCCTTCTACGCTTGGGAATTGGGCCCAGTCGCCTTCGCCAAGTTTGGCTTGGCCACGCAATTGGAGGGCTTCCTTTCTGCGCTCGAAGATTGGACAAGGGTCTATCAATACGCTGAGCCATACGCTGGACTTGAATCATCGATCAAGGCCATCGAGCCGGACGCGCCGATCGATCCGGAAGAGAAGAAGTATTGGCTTCATGCAGCGCTGGAGCACTCGGCCAGCGCCGATGCGTTCGCAGACTCGGTTGCCGACATACAGCGCCGAAAGGTCGCGGCCGAAACCCGAAAGAAGAAACGGGGGACCAATAGGAAGGCCCCGGAGTTTCTCAATTTCGTCGCCTTCGGTTGGCTCCCGCGTTCCTTTTGGACAATGACGGCGGATGAAATCCTCTGGAAACTCGGTGGTGGCAACGATGCGGTTAGGTCCTCCGAGCGGATAAAGAGGGACATTAGCCGTCTAGGGTTCGGGAATTCGCACCGCTCGGACTACGGTGCGGTACTGGCAAAAATAATTGAAGATGCTTAGCATGTTGATTTCCAGTGTTATCCATCAGTGTCCCTAGGACAACGGTGGACCGTGGAAAAGGTGCACTGGGGCGTGTTTAGGCGCACCAATGCGCCATGGCCACCACACTACCGAATGACATGGACCCTGCATCGGATCAGGTCATCCATACCCGGAGATCGCTGGCGCAGCGTCTCTGCATTTCCCTGCGATCGGTCGATCACCTCCAGGCAAGGGGCATGCCTTGCCTGCGGATCGGGCGCAGTCGGCGATACATTGAATCCGAAGTGCTTGCTTGGCTTCGTCGCAAGGGAGGTGCGGCGTGAAAGGAGAAAGCCCCGCCAGCCGGGGACGGGGCAGATCTTCAAAACGCTTCTGAAGACTGTCACAGGAAACTTTGCAGCGCAAGCTGCCATCGTCGCCGCTGATGGGTCTGAGAGATCGGAAGACCTTCAGTCCAGCCGGTTCGAGGCGGCCCTTCATCGCGGTGAAAGGAGGGCCCCGTGACGTCTCCTACCTTCACGAGGTGCGGCCTTCCCCAATGGCTCTTGGATCACCTCGCCGCGCCGCCAAAGCACGGAGAGGGGGTTCACCAGTGGCTCTACAAGGTAGCCCGGCACCTTCACGCCCACCGAAAGCCGGAGGACATTGTGAATTTGCTCGCTGTGGCGGTTCAAGGCTGCGGCCGGCCTGTTTCCGAGCGCGAGATTCAAGAGGCGGTGCGGAATGCCTTGGCAACCGCGTGGCAGCCAAACTGCGCCCGCGAGGCCATAGTCGAGCCCGTGCAACGTAGGTGGCCGGCGCTTCATGCGGAAGCGAGATCCAAGGCTGTAGCCACCTCCGGAATCCTGGGCTTAGCCGATCTTTGGGACGCTAGCCCGACCCGCTGTGACTTGGATGCGACCGATGCCGAGTTCTTCGCGGATTCACTCTTTCCAGGCAACCCTCTGCTCTGCATTGGAGTCAGCAACTCCAATTTCAGAACGGCGCCGCGTGAAGACTTCCGTGGTCAGCTTTCGGAGCTTTCGCTCATCGTGCCTTCCCCAATGTCGATGGCGACCGGCCTCACCAAGGACGGCCGCATTTCGGCCCACACGCTGGACAACACCGGCCCTCGGCGCTTTCTCGTGACCGAATTTGACTCGGGTGCCGCTGACGAGCAGGCGGCGCTTATCTGGCATCTCCGGCAGTTTGCCCCGACTCTCGCTCTTGTCCTGTCTTCCGGCGGCAAGTCCCTCCACGCTTGGTGGAAGTGCCCTGAGGGGGAAGGTGGGATCGTAAGGGAGTTCATGCGCTACGCGGTTTCCATCGGCGCGGATCCGGCAACATGGACCCGATCTCAGTTCGTGCGACTCCCCCAAGGGTGGCGGGCCGACAAGGGAAAGCGCCAAGAGGTCGCATACTTCGATCCCTCCAAGCTTGGAAAGGAGGGTGGATGAAAACGGATGAATGGAAGAGTCCGCCAGACCCCGACGCAAAGGCCGCACAATCGTTCCCGATCACACGGGCGGATCTTTTGGAGGGCATGCATGTTGCGGCGGACTTTGTGGAAGGACTCCTGACCGATGGAGGCGCGAGCGTGGTCTATGGCGCATCCAACGTCGGCAAGAGCTTCTGGATTCTCGACCTTGCGGTGCATGTCGCAACCGGCAGAACATGGCGGGATGAAATCGAGGTGGACCAGGGCGCGGTGGTCTATGTGGCGCTCGAAGGCTCCAACGGGCTGAAGAACCGGCTTGAGGCACTCCGCCGCGAAGGACGCTTGCCGGATGATGCCCCTCTCTACGTCTGCACTGCCCCGGTGTCCTTGCTGGAAGCGAGCCATGCCCGGATGCTAGCCGAATCTGTAAAGGAGGCAGCGAGCCAATCAAACTTGCCCTGCCGCCTTGTGGTCCTCGACACGCTCGCAAGGGCGATGGCTGGGGGCGATGAGAACAAGGGGCAGGACATGACCTTTGCGGTTGCATCTATCGACGTCATCAGGGCGGCGACCGGGGCGCATGTCTGCGTGGTCCACCACTGCGGCAAGGATGAGGCAAGAGGAGCCCGCGGGCATTCCTCCCTCCGGGCTGCGGTTGATACCGAGATTGAAATCTTCCGTCCCGAGGGCGAGCGCGTCTCCACCGTCCGCGTGACCAAGCAGCGCGACCTTGAAGCAGGCGAACCGATGCCCTTCACGCTCCGGCAAGTAATGCTCGGCGCGAACCGCCGCGGGAAGCCCCTTACGTCCTGCGTGGTGCATCACGAGGACGAAATGATGGCGAGCAAGCCTAGGACGGCAGGCAGGAAGGCAACCTATCAGCCCGAAGCCATGCTCGCCTACCTCCCGGCGGCAAACGTGAAGGAGTGGCAGGAGCGGGCGAGCGAGGATTGCGGAGTATCCCGCTCGGTCTTCTACGAGTTGAAAAACGCCCTTCAGCAACGGAAGGCATACCGCGCTGAGGTGGGCACCGGGAGGTTGGTCAAGGAATGAGTCCGGAAAGTCCGGCAAGTCCAGAATTGGATCTTCGGATTATCGGACCAATGGAGTCCGGAAAGTCCGGTATATCTATAGATACCGGACTCCGGACTCCCCCCGATTCCGGAGCCGTCCGACCCATCCGTGGCCGGAGTGCATCCCATGTTCACCCCGCGGCCAAGAGATCGCGATAGGGGAGGTCCAAGCAGCTAGTTTCTAGCGGGCAGAAGGGATGGGCGACCTCAGCTCAAGGGTGCGCACTCGGCGACGTACTTCCGAAGGTCAGCTGCTAGAGCTATGGAGCTTTACGTCCCGATCGGAGGAGGGATTGGTGTTGATCGTGGAATCAGTGGCCGGATGAATTCCGGCTTGGCGACCAAGCGGAGGTGGATGGTGAAAGCCTCATTCTCGGCTCGTTCGATGGCTTCCGCAGTTCCGAACTTCTGGGCACTCTCACCAGTGAGTCCGGTTCCTCCTGCTTCGTTATCATCGCTGAGAGGTGCAGCACAAAGCCCTCCTGAATACGGCGATGATTCGGGAATGAAGGTGACGGAAATGAGACCAGTTTTCTCATTCTTGACGATACCGGCCCGGGCTCCTTCCGCAGTGCCTACCTTGAAGAAGGTGAAGCGGCCAGTATCATGGGCGGGCCGTTCGAGAACCACGAAATCCCGCGCGTTTACCCGCCACGTGCCAACGTCGTGGCCGTCGATTTCCACCTTTGCATCGCATCTCCGCTGACCCCCGTTTTCGAGGCGGATGGTGTAAGGTGAGCCATGGGCCATGGAAACGTATCCTTCGGAGAGTTCCTCTCCTTCGGGAATGTGGACGGAGTAATGACTGTGTTTCATAGCGGGTTCGGGCTCGGGATGGGCTGTTGATTCCAAGCGATTGGTTTCTTGCGCGGCTGCCTCTTTGAGCATTTGCGAGGGAAGAAGGAGAGCTATCAGGTAGGGAACCCCCGTGATGCCAGCGGCCCCCATGACCCACACCAACCATGCAGGAACCCGAGCGTCCTTGAGTCTCCTCCCAAGGGATCGGAACATCCAAAGGGCGGAACCAATCCATGCAGCAAGGGTCACAACCACCCCTGCGCCGTCTCGAAACGCCGCCGCGACAAAGCTGGTCACGGCAACTCCAATACAGTCGCGGAGAAACTCAAGTCGGTCGATCGGACCTCCTTTCTTCCACCCATGAAAAACCAAGGCGGCAGGAACTCCGCAAACTAACAGAACGGTGAGGATTTCTTCAAGCATGGGAGGAAGCCCGCACCAGGTGGCCCGGGAGTTCAGAAGTCATGACAGCATGACCGCACGGGCCTTTCAGGACCCCGCGATGCGAGGCCCCTTGGACATGCGCCGGTGCCTCCCGGACCCTTTGTCCGGTTGGCTGTCATGGGTTCTGACGCCCAGCCCACGCGATTGCGTGGCGCGACGGTTCAAGCACACGCTTTATTAATTTTCAAGAAGTCTTCTACTTGCGCTTCTCGTCATTCTTCGCCCGCAACTTCCCGTTCGCTTCCGCTACCTCTTCGTCGGTACTTTCTACACCTGCCGCGTGAGCGTATGCGGTTTCTCGAAAAGGGCGCGTTCGGGATTTTTTCGGGGGATTTGGGCAGCCACTGCTGCGCAGGACAAAGATCTGCTTCGTGGGAGGCCTGCAACGAGAGCACAGGACGTCTTAGTCGTTGCCTCTCGAATTGCCTGATCGCGGGTCCTGGAACACGCCGGGGGGAGTGCAGGCAATGCTACTAGCGGGAGACTTCCTTCATCGTTCGCGGATCATCTTGGGTGAAAAGTGCTCGTCCCAAGGATGGGCCCCAAATAGATCGGGTTGCTTCCGCCACTGCGTTCGCAGCGGAGATCCTCTCATTGCCGCGACAAGCTTCTATAAATTTCGAGCGCCACCTCTTGGAAAATCATCTCCGCTTCGGGACCCTCCGCGCACGTAGCGAAGAGAGGGAACGTCATGCAGTCCCCCAACATTACCCTTCTGCGGCCTTGGTGGGTTCTGCCGAGTACGAGATAAGGCTGGTTGCGGTCTTCATCGATTACGATGGTCCAATGCTCCAGATCGCGGGCGCCGCTTTCTTCGATTTGGCAAAGCACTAGGTCCATGATCGATCCAACCCACAGCCGTTCGGTCGGAGTGGGAGATCTTCCCGTTCCAGTCTCCTCTGCGCGGGGCTTGCTCTGGGGTACAGGTTCAGTCAGTACATGCTGGGGAGGCAAGAAGTCGGATTTCACGACGAAGGCTCGACCGCATCCCGAGCATCGCACGCGCTGGCCGGTGAGGTCAGCATGGGCTACCAGCAAAGTTGCGCACTCGGGGCAGGCAATATAGCGCTTCATTTTGGGCAGGATAGTGGCTTTTGGCGGTATTGCCCTGCCCTAACAGCAATGGCCGTAGGCATTCGAGACGATTATTCGCTCGGGGCTCGTAAGAGTTGCGCTTGATTCCAGCAATCAAACGCCTTGATGTCGGTTTGTTTGAGGCGGTTCAGATTGGCCCAAGGATCGGCCAAGGTTGCGGGCCCAACGAGGGCATTGTCAGTTTCGGCCGCGAGAAAGCCCCGCAAGTCGAATCCAGCTGAGTTCCTGCGGATCAATTCCGCGACCAGTGAGGCCCTGCCCGCAGCTAGCCGGGATTCCGCGCGCTGGAAGGGGTGGTTGAATAGGTGGCTGTCCAAGGCACTCACCCCACCACGAAAGAAGTCGATTCGTTCATGAACTTCATTCGGGCGAAGATCCACACGGGAGACCCAGAACGCCGCGTCCTGCGTGTCGTCAAGAGTCTGATCGATGGACCAGTCGCCGCCACGAAAGCGGACTTGTTCCTCATGCACACGAGCATAGGTTGCGACAGTTTCGGGTAGGTTGTCGGCGATGGTTGCCAGCTCGCCGATATCGAAGAGATGCTTCACCACTTTCATCGGCCGGGGATCGGCCGGCGCTCCAGTCCGTGCGACGAGAGGGTGGTACGGGTAGCCGATGGTCGAGGGGGCGAAGCAAGCGATCTTGTCCGCCAGGAGGCTTGATGCGGTCGGCATGATGACCTGCACCTCCTCCTCCACCTCGAAAAACGAAGCCCGCACGGGTCGGCGCTCAGTCGTGGCATACGGACTCTCCCCAGCAATCACATCCAGTTGGATCGAGTGAATCCCACCCGGATCCAGCGCGGAGCTGTAGTAGACCTTAAAGTGTTTGGTGGGAGGGGCCTCGCGGTCCCGGCGGTCCTGATGCTCTGCCCGGAGAAATGGCGGACGATCCTGCGTTACCCGTGCCAAGACGTTATTCAACCGATCGAGTGGTTCGAGGCTGAGAATATCCACGTCGATGGATAGGCGGCGGATCGGGGTGAAGAGCAGGGCCAAAGACGTTCCACCTTTGAAAATGAATTCCAAGCCGCCCTGCTGGAGGCGGGCGACGAGCTCCAGCGCCAGCATGTTTTTCTCAAGGGTTCGGAGGTCCCGTGCACGGAGCGCAGCTCCTTGATCGCGAAGCCAAGTTTCTTGAAAGCAATGGGTTGGAATCATATATGAAAAATTCAAGTCTGCCCATGATTTCGGAATTTTCCTATTTTTCCGCGATAATTGGTGGAATCGCCAAACCAACGAGATCCATAAGCGACCGCTTGTGATCCCCCAACCGGGAAAGCAGGTTGGAAATCTCCACCCGGTGGGTGGTCACGAGCTTGCGGCTCATTTCCTGCCGTTCTCCCTCGTCCATCAAATTGAGCCGACGGTTCTCCAGCAACAGGTCCACGAGCACAGTTTCGACCCGCGGTTCGACAGTGGGGTCAAATCCGCGGAGGACTCCCCGGACGACCACGCTGCGGTCGCCGGGGGTGAAATCCTTGGCGGTCTTTGCCGTGGGGTTGACGGTGACGATCCAGCCCTCGTTGCGCAGGAAGGCCGCCACGTCGTCCGCGCCATCGCGCTCGACGTGAACGAAGCGGATGAACTTGCCGAGCAGGTGGTGCATCCATGGGTTCACCTGCTGGGTGGACCAGACATAGTGCGGTAGGAAGGGGAAGCGCTTCGCAAGCGTCGCGCGCAGGTCGGCCACCGGCTCGGGGTCGAGGACGGCGGGAATGGCCAACGAACTGTACCAGCCCCTGCCGGCATCGTGGACGAGTTTCCGCTGCATTGCCTCGCTCAGATACTCGCGGAGCAGCTCGTCGGTGAACTTGAGATTCTCCTCCTTCAAGTCGGCACGGATCTTCTCGATGGAGAAATAGGGGCTTTCCTGGCCGTAGGCACGCAGCCGGCGGAAAAGCGCGTCCTTGTCTTTGGTATGCCCGTGGGTTCCGGCGGTCGATTGATGAGCGGCCTCGCCCTCGATCAGGCGAATCTCTTGGGGCGTCAAGTCGAAGAGACGATAAACGATCTGGTTGATCTCGCGTTCGAGGATGACAAGGGAAGCCGGATCCTTCTTCGCTGTGGCAACGACGCATGCTTCCCCGAGTTCCACCAATCGGGCCTTTTCACCGGCGGAGGCGGGAGGGATTGGGATCGGTTTGATGTAGAGAGGCTTGAACTCGTAGTAGCCGTTCTGCTTGGTGGCCGCTGTTTGGGTAATCACCCACCAGGTGGTCGATGAGTTCAACACCGCGCACAAGAACTCGCAGTCGTCTGCCACGCAGATGTTTGTCTTGTCGTTCGAATAGTGGCCATGATCCACAACGAAGGCGGTGCGCCGCTCGATCGCAGGCATCACGATTTTCTTGCCAGCGAAGCAATTCAGGTAAGACGCTTTCGGATTGTTATCGAGTTCCAGCCAATGGTGCTGCCCTTCGCCTTTGTCACCCCGGGAGCTGGTGCACTGACCGCGCTTTTTGAGATCTGTTTCAAAGCTTTTCAAGTGCTTCAGAATGGCCGGGTAATTCTTGAGCTGAGAGTGAAACCCATGCGGGAAGACAATCAGGTAAAGATTATGATGAGTTACCTGCCACCGTTTGACGTCCTTCCCGCGAAGGAAGGGTTTGATGAGATCTTCTGAGTTCTCGTCTTCAGCATTCAATTCCTCGCGCTTTTCCGCGGTGATGACAAAGGCGTCGTTGAGGCCCGTAATGATCCCTCGATAGAATCGGCCGCCGACATAATCCCCGAGCGGTGTCCCCTTTATCCGGAGCTTGTCCAAAAGCTCAACGACAGCCGGCGGTTCGAGCTGCCAGCCCTCCGCAGAGAGCTTGGCCTGCCTGAGGGCGAAGGAATTTGCCTCCAGGACCTGCGGGAGACGTTGCACCGAATCCTCTGGCTTCCAGTTGTAGGCGCGGATCCGGTGGCCCTCCTCCGCCGCTCCTTTTGACCCAATGAGGATGGAAGCATAGGCGATGGCGTCGAAGACCGGTGCATCGTCGAAGTCAATGAGGGTATGCAGCGTGAGCTTGTCGCGCAGGAAGGGCCGGAGTTTCGAGCCGTAGGCTGCGCGGTAGTACTTGTTGGAGGTGATGAAGGTCAGGATTCCGCCATCCCGCAGCAGTTCCACGCCCTGCTCGTAGAAGAAGATGAAGAGGTCAGCGCGGCTCGCCGTGACCTCGTAGTGCTCGCGCAGCACGGGGGCATAGTCGCTGATTGTCTCGTGGCGGACGTATGGCGGATTCGCGAGGACGATGTCGAAGCCGCCTTTCTCGAAGACCTCTTGGAAGTAGAGATGCCAGAGGAAAAAGGGCCGCTCGGGGGAGGTCTGCAATGCGCGTAGTTTGTCGCTCTTCACTCGCAGCGCGGCGAGGTCGGCCTCGTAGCCGGCGATCGCCTTGTCGCCCTTGGCCGGGGTCCAGCCGCGAGTCCCGGCGATCTTCCCGCCGCGGATCTTCCGCTGCTGGTCCAGCAGGCCCTCGATCCGCTCGCGCTCCCAGGCGATGGCGTGGTCGAGGTGCTTGAGCACTTCCGCGTCGATCTCGGCGTGCCGCTGCTTCTTCAAGACGGGATCCGTCTCCGGGAAGTAGTCGCGCAGCATGCCGGAGATCTTTTCCCGGCGCTCGGTGACCTGCAGTTCCATCTGGGTCTTGGCATCGTCGAGCGCAAACTCCCTCTGCCCTCCGATGATGCCGGTGAGGGCATAGGAGGCTTGCTCGCCTGTCGAGATACGGGAGAGATCAATGCCCTCAAAGGACTCCAGCAAGGCATCGCCCTGCATGATCTTGTAGTCCAGGTTCGGTAGCGGACGGGGAGCTTCCTCATCGACCACGAGCGCCAGCCAGAAGCGAAGGCGAGCGATTTCCACGGCGCCCGGATCGATGTCCACGCCGTGAATGGAGTTCTGGATGATGCGGCGCTTCAGCTTGGCGCGCTCCGCCGGCTCGTTGAGTTCGAGATTCAGGGCCAGCCGGGTCCACAGGATCTCCTGCAGAAGCCCGATAGGGAAGGCCCCGGAGCCGATGGCGGGGTCGCAGATCTTTACCTCATCAAGCAGTTTCGCGATGTGCTTGGCGTTGACTGCGACGAAGGAGCCCTTCGGGTGCTTCGTGTGGTCCTTCTCGTTGAGCAGGATTTCGAGTTCCGGTTCGTCGCCCAAGTGGGTGCGCAGGTAGTGCTGCAGGCTCTGGCGGGCCATGTAGGAGACGATTGCCTTGGGCGTGTAGAAGGCGCCCTTGTCTTTGTTGTCCTCCAACAGGTTCTCGAAGATGTGACCAAGCATCTCGGGGTCGATCCCCACCTCGTGGTCTTCGGGGTCGTTCTCGTCGATCGTGAAGTTGTATTCACTGAAGAACTGGAGGAGAGCATCAAACAAATCGGCAGGGAAATCGATGCTGCGGAGAGCGCTTGAATCGACCTCAAAAAGGCCGCCGTTCAAATATGGCAGACGATTTCCAGTAAGGGGGAAGGGCCGATGGTTTGACTCCGGATTGTTCAGGGCGTCGAAGAATAGCGGGACCAGATACTTGGAGTGGAAGCGGTCGGCATCTCCCGAACTTTGTGCCTGCGCGAAGAGGGATTGGATGAACGCTGGATCGCCGCCGGTCCAAGAGGTGGTCCCCGCGGGACATCCGAGCCAGCCCTTCTTCTGCAGAAAGTACAGGAACACCAACCGGCCGAGCAGGGTTTTCACGAAGTCACGGACGGGCTTATCGGCCTTTTCCTGATCCTTCTTCGAGATCGGAATTCCGATGGTCCGGCGTGTGGCGTCTGCGATCCCTTTCGACAAGAGATAGCCGGTGAAAGCCTGATAGTGCTCCTTGTATTTCTTGAAGAAATCCTTGGTGAGGGATTCCACCGAGAAGGCCTTCTCCACGTCGGAGAGGGTAAGATTGTCCTCCTTTTCAAGGAGCATGGCGAGCCGCGATGCCGCCGTCCTGCAAGGTTCGTTCTCGCCCAGCAAAAACGTATAGCGCCGGGGTGCCGTCTCTATGGTTGTGATCTCAAAGGTGTCTTCATCGAGCGTGGTGCGGCGTGAGGCGTAGGTGAGACGCCAGTCGGGGGAACCAGGCTGGTGGAACACGGCGAGAACGGCTGCGGCACCAGCCTCATCAATAAAGCCGGCGACAAAGTTGCGCAGTCCCACGCGGTTCCGAGCGAGTAGGACCTGATTGCTGGTCTCGACCTCCAGCAGCGCGAGGGTCTGTCCGTCGGACAAATTGATGACGCCAAGCTGAAGCGTGGAGGTAACCTTCTCCTGGCTGGTGGAGAGGATCTGCGGTGAGGCGAAAAGGGTGACCGTTCCGTTAGGGAAGAGGTCATGTAGCTCCTGCTGCCAGGCCTCCCGATCAAAGGCTTTGCGGAGACGGTCTAGAAGCCTGCTGGGTTCGCTCATCGAGGGGAAGGTCAGTCGGAGTGGGTGAAGGATTCAGAGAGGATGATGACGGGCTCCAGATCGGCCGCGCTGAGCCCTGCGTTGAGGTCTTCAGCGGATTCGCCGTCGTAACTGGAGAAGTCGTAGCGGCCGACGATCTCCAGGGTCTTGTCGAGCAGGGCGGCGGGCTTGAGAGGGGTCTTTTTCTGGCCTTTCTCAAGCTTGACCAGATCGCGCTGGAGCTTGCCGAAAGCCGCCTTGCGCACGGCGAGCTGGGCATGCTTGAGGTGGGTCTTTTCCTCGGCAGAAGCGAGGGTTGGGTGGGCGATGAAAATATTGAGGAACTGAAGGGCCTTGCGCTCGTTCGGGCCGATATGGCTATCCACGATTTGATCGCGTACGGCTTCGGACTTGAGCGTTTCGTGGTAGTGCCCCACCGCCACGGTTACTTGTTCGTGGTGGCATTCTGGGAGCGGCACGCTTTTTTCCCGGGCGTTTGCATGGAATATCCGTGCCGCCTCCACGAAGGAGAGTTCCTCCACCGTCTTGTCCGGGTGAACATAGTAGAAACCGTCCCGCCGGCGATTGCGGACGAAGCTGATGGTGGACTGGTCCCGAATCTTGTCCTTCCGGCCAACGCGGGCCCGGAGCGGCAGATTCCGGATCTCCCGGAAGCGCTCGGGGTTCTGCTGCCGGAACTTCCGCAGCTCCATGAGCAGGGCGAGGGATTCGTCCTTCTCCTCTTCCAAGTCCTTGTCAAAGAGGCCAAAGTTATCCACCTCCTCGTCGGTCGAGTAAATCTGGCTGTCCTCACCGAGGGCGGAGTGGAAGGCCTGGAGTTTGACGAGGGCCTTCTTCTTCAGGTCGATGTCGGCATCCACCTTGGCGGTGGGGAAGAAATTGTAGATGTGGATTTCCAAGGCGGTGGTGCCGATTCGGTTGATCCGGCCGATGCGCTGCATCAGGCGGGTCGAGTTCCACGGCGTGTCGTAGTTCAGGATGACGTTTGCCCGATGAAGGTTCACGCCTTCCGCCAAGACTTCAGTGGAGATGATGATCTCAAAGTCGTCAACCTGCTCGGCGAGCGGGACATTGGCATCGAAGTTCGCCCTCACCTTCGGCATGCGGTCCTTCCGGGTGCTGGAATCGATGGTGAGGATCTTCTCGAAGCCGTGGTGGTGGAGCTGCTTCACCAGGTAGTCGGTGGTTTCCTTGGATTCGGAAAAGACCACAAGCTTGGGTTTGCCGTGCGTGGCGGCGGAGTGGTTGATCTTGGGAGAGAGCAACTCGGTCTTCAGGCGATGGACGAGTTCGTCGAGCTTCGGATCCTCCTTCACCGCCCCCCACCGGGCGGCGAGGTCATTGAGGATCTCAAGGTCCTTCTTCAGGCCCGGCAGGAAGTTCGCCTCGAAATCCTCCGGCGTGCAGATCTGGAGCGTCGCATCGTCGCCCTGCATGGCCAGGATCAGCTCGACCAGTTCGTCCTCTCGGTCTTCGATGATGTACTCGGAGACATTGAGGCTCGGCGCGATGTAGATCTTCCCGTTCTCGAACATGGTGACCATCGCCTGCGTGTTGTCCCGGAAGCGGCACAAAGACCGGGTGAAGGCGTGGAAGGAACTGTCGAGGCGCTTCAACAACAACGTCCGCATGATCCGGGCGAGCTGTGAGGATATTTGCTCGGCCTGCTGGTACTTGATCCGCTTTTCCGGGACCAACGCTCCGATCGCCCGGTAGCGGTTGTAAGTGAGCCCCCTGTCGAGATCGGCGAGAGTTTCGTCGTAAAGCAACTCTAAGGCCGGGCTCAGCGGGTAGAGAATCTTCTCCGGCGGCTTCACTTTCGGAAAGGTGATTCCCTGGGCGTCGAGGTCCTTGCTGTAGTCTTCGTGGTCCCTCAGGTCGGTGCGAGTGCGACGTATCGTGACCTCGGTGACGATCTTGGTGCGGATAAGCTCGTAGATGCGCTGGATCTCGACGCGTGCGTCCTCGGGTGACAGGTCCTTGAGCGCCTTCTGGAACTCCTTCTGGCGGTTGGCGAAGAAGCGCTGCAGGTTTGGCACCTCAAGGGTGGAATCCTTGCCGTCCTGGAATAGTAGGAGCTGATTCTTGATATCGTTCGGCCGGTTGTTCAGCGGCGTGGCGGAAACGAGGATGACCCGCTTCCTGTAATAGCTGCCGTCCGGAAAGCGGCGGGTCGTACGGGTTTTGCAGATCCGCTGGAGTTCGTCGTAAGAAGCTGCGGTGTCGTTCCGGAACTTGTGGGCCTCGTCCACGATCACGAGGTCGTATTTTTTGGCGTTCTGGATTTTGTGGAGGCTCCCGTTGCTGACAACCCGCACCCCCTTCAACCCGAACTTCTCGATGGTCGTCAACCAGCCATCTTTCAAGGCTGGCGGCACGATGATCAGCGTCTCCGATAAATGGGCCGGGAAGCCATTGTGGTAGAAGAATTTCTTGGCGATCAGAATGGCAATGATCGTCTTGCCTAGACCAACGACATCCGACAGGAAAAAGCCGCCGTGCCTCTGCAGGAGGAGGAAGCCTTGGGTGACCGCGTCCATCTGGTAGGCGAGGCGCATGAAGCCCTCCGGGAGATCGGTCTCACTGTTCGGATCGTATTCGATCGCGGGACCGAAGTACTCGATGAGCAATTTGTAGTATAGCTCGAAGGGGGTGATGTCCTCCCGAAGAAAGCTATTCTTCGTGACTTCCTCGACCTCCTTGGGAAGGACGTGAACCGATTCGGCCCAGAGCTTCTCGAACTCGTCGGAGGCGAACTTCACGTCCGCGTAGTCGTGGCTCAGGGCATTGAACTCGTAGGTCTGGTCGTCACGCTGAGCACCGAGTCCAGATGCGGTGAGGTTCGACGATCCGGTGATCACGTGGCCGGGCTTGTGCTCGTTGAAACCCTGGGGGAGGAAGATGTAAATCTTTGCGTGGAGCCGCTTCGTGGGGTGGGCGCGGATTTCGACCTTCTTGGCCGCGACATCCTCGACAAACTGGAGGATCCCCGTCTCCACCTCACGCGAGTACCGCGCACCCTGGATATCGGCGATCAAGCCGTCGCGGAACTCCTTCAGCGCCTTGCCGGCATCCGCGAGGAAAAGCTGACCCTTTTTGTGATACTCCTCGACGATATTGTCGACGTTGATGCCCACCAGTATCCGAACGACGGGGACCTTCTCCAAATGGGGCCGGAGGGCGAAGTACCCGGATGCCCGCAGGTAGCCTACCAATGCATCGAAGCGAGCGAGATCGGGGTTGTGCTCGAAGATCCCTTCAAATTTCTTGAGAAGCGTGTTGCTCTGATCGTTGGTGAAGAAGCGGGTGGACATTAAAGGGCGGCTTCGGATTTCCAAAGATTTTGATAACTCCGCACCGTTTGGACGAATCCAGCAAGACGAAACCGGTGCTCTCCTCAAAGCGCAGCTTAAGTATCGGAAAGCTCTTCGTCGTGAGCGTCATCAGGTGATGAACGGCCGCAGGCAATCAAGAACCTACACCTCAGCGTCTATCGGCCGGATCCCAAGGCCCGCGTGGACGCACCCTTGGCCGTAGGCCAGGAGGAGCTTCGTCGGTCGACTCGGGTCGATCAAGCAGCGCCGCGCTGCTCCGGTGGACAGAAACGGCGACCCACCAGATCGAACCCAGCCACAACTACCGGTTCGTTGCCGTGATAGACTCACCGGAAGGTCCTCAACAACTCCCCGTTGGCGCATGAGGAGTGTTAAGGTCTTGGGCTGCCTCGCCGCCTGAGACCGCGAAGCCGTCCCCGGCTGGGACTTTGAGTCAGGTCTTTCGAAAAAGTGGTGGCCAAGCGCGCTCGGGACCCTCGGCAACCTTTTCGTGCGTCTTGCATGGTTAAGGACTCCCGGATGGGTCAATTTGGCCGTTTTGAGGCCTCGGACGCATGTAGCCGAGTCTCAGGCGCGCCTGCGCGCATGCGCGCGCGAGGGGACCTCGGGCAGACATTGACCCCCGGCGTCAGAGTCAGCCGAAGACCGGACTCTGCCGGGGTCGGGAAGGCGGCAGCAGGGCAGTCCAAAAGCACCATCCACTTACCATCCAGAAATGGGTGCGTTTTTGAGCGCTTTTCTGCGGTAGTGGGACCCTGTGGAAAATGGATCCAACTGCCGCGATCCGATCACTTTGAATAAGTTGTGATGGAGGCGGAGGTGGGAATCGAACCCACGAATAGCGGTTTTGCAAACCGATGCCTTACCACTTGGCTACTCCGCCGTTTGACGCTCGTCGCGCGGGGGCCGATTCCCTACGTGGCGGAGCGGACCGTGTCAATGCCCGGGTTGAGGTTGAAATGCACGGCCAGCCTGCCCTCAATGCGCCATGAATGAACCGGTGCGCGAACTTTACTCCGAAAAGCGCTACCCGGCCCTCAGCCATCCGGTCACGGACATCTCGCGGATCGCCGTGACAGCGCGGCTCGGCGGCCTCCAACGCCTCGCCCTGCCCGCAGGCTCCCGCGTCATGGAATTCGGCTGCGCCTCCGGCCACAACCTCCTTCCGCTCGCCGCCCGCTACCCGAAGAGCGATTTCACCGGCCTCGATTTCTCGGACACCGCGATCCGCAGCGCCCGCCGCGCTTCATGGGAGGCCGGCTTGGAAAACGTCCTCTTTGAAGTCGCCGATCTCGAACACTGGCGGCCCTCTCACCCCTGCGATTACCTCATCGTCCACGGTCTCTTCTCTTGGGTGCCGGATGCCGTGAAGTCCCGGCTACTCGACCTCGTCAGCCAGGTTCTCTCCGAATCGGGTGTCGCCTGCATCAGCTACAACACCCTGCCCGGCTGGTCGCTGAAACGCGACGTCGTGCCGCTCATCCGCAGTCTGGCTGGCAATCCGGCGGGGGCCGCCTTGGGTGGAAACGTCGTCGAGGTCGCCGCCTCCCTCGCCGAAATGGCCGGGAACTCCACCGCCCACGCCGCCCACCTCCAAGCCACCTGCCGTGAAATCGTGAGAAAGGGCCCGGAGGTCTTGCCCTTCGACGACTTCGCCCCGGTCTGCGATCCCGTCTACTTCGCCCAGTTCGCCGCTTGGGCAGGCCAGCGTGGTCTCCGCTATCTCGGCGAGGCTGATCTCCGTGAAAACCTCCCGGAAGGCATCGATCCCGCCGCCTTCGAGAAGCTCGCACCGCTCGCGGCAGATCCGATCTTGCTCCAACAGACACTCGACCTTCTCTCCGGTCGCACCCACCGGAATAGCCTCCTCTGCCGGGCGGATGCTCCCTTGGAAGAAGGCACCACGACCGCCGCCGTCCTCCATTTTGCCACCGGTCTCGGGCCGGAGCCGCTGCCTCAGGCCCATTCCGGCAGCCCCGTCACCCGGGCCTTCCGCGAGCAGGTCGAAGCCGCCGGTGGCAATTGCACTCCGGTTCAGGAGCTTCTGGAGCGCACCGCATCGCGCCTCGGCGTTAGCTGGGATCCTACCCACCACTCGCAGGAAATCGCCGGCTGGGTCTTCCAAATGGCCCGCATCGGCTGCCTCGAACTCCGCGCCGACGGAATCGAAGTCCCGTCCAGCCCCGGCGCCCAACCGGAGATCTCGAAGCTGAACCGCTACTTCTCCGCCAACGGCTTGCCGGTCGTGGATGCTCGGCACGTCACCTGCCGCTACCCAGCCGGTCACGAGCGCCTGCTCGCCAGCATGGATGGCACCCGCCCTTTCGAGGCCTTGGCCACCCAAGCCGCCGCCGAGTTTCCGGACCTAGATTTCGCCCGCTGGATCTCCCATCTGGCGGAGCGAGGGATTCTCCGTTAGGAGCTTGCGGATATCGCGATGTTCAATTGAGATTGAACACTTCCCCTTCTCAAGTTATCACCCGCGCGTGCCCCCGCTGCGCGAAGAGGAAGACATCCGCGATTTCCCGTCGCTCGGCTCGCTTGAGAGCCAAGTCATCCAGTTCTTCGTGGACGGGGTGAAGGTCCTCGGCCTGCCGCGGTCGATCGGTGAGATCTACGGCCTCCTCTTCATTTCACCGGATCCGCTGTCCCTCGATGATCTGGTGGAGAAGCTGGGCATCAGCAAGGGCTCTGCCAGCCAAGGCCTGCGCGCCCTCAAGACCCTCGGCGCCGTGCGCGAGATCGAAGTGGAAGGCTCACGCCGCAGCTACTATTCGGCCTCGATCGAGCTCAAGCGCTTGGTCGGCGGCTTCATCCGCGAGCAAGTCCGCCCGCACCTTGAGAGCGGCCAGTCGAAGGCGGGCAATCTCCTCCAGATGGCCGCCGCGGAACCGGATCCCGCCCGCAGGGAGTTCTACGACGCCCGCGTGCGGCAGTTGGAATACTGGATCGGGCGCGGGCGCTTCGTGCTGCCCCTGCTCCAAAAAGTCCTCGGCCAATGAGATCCTCCCCCTCCAGAGAAGCCGAGTGGTTCTGCCTGAAGACGCAGACCAAGCGCGAGGCCATCGCCGCCGCGCACCTGCGGGAGCTGGAGGGTGTCGAAGTGTTCTGCCCCATGCTGCGCTACCGGAAGGCCACACGGCGGGGCAAGGTCTGGTGGGTGGAGGCCCTCTTCCCCGGCTACGTGCTCGCCCGCTTCCGGCTGGAGAGCGAGGAGCGCGCCGTGATGTATAGCCAAGGGGTGAGGGGACTCGTCCGCTTCGGGGACAAGGTGCCTTCCGTGCCGGACGATTTCGTCGATGCGCTGCGGCTGGAAGTCGCCCGCCAAGGCGCGAAGGAGGTGCTCACGGTCGGCCCCCGGATCACCGAGGGCGAGGAAGTGGAACTCGCGCACGGCCCGCTCGGCGGCGTGCGCGCTACCGTGGTGGAAGTCCTCCCCGCCCGGGAGCGGGTGAAGGTCCTGCTCGAATTCCTTGGCCGCGAGCAAGTCATCGAGGTCGACCTCTTTTCCCTCCTGCTGCCCCGCAAACCTCTTCCCTGACGTGATCACGGCAGCCCGATTTGTTCATTTCGGATTGAACATAAGCCCGATATTTCAATCCATCGGCCCGCCTAGGCGCTGCGATGAAGCCGCCTGAAGCACATTTTCCGTGTCCGCTCGCATTGGTTTTGCTCTTCACCGGGGCAAGCGACCACGGGCGGCAGCTTGCTTGAGTTTTCCCCGCCACCCCTCCCAGTCTCCCCCCAGAACAAACCAATGAAGCAGATTCAGGATCTCAAAGGCAAAACCGCTGTCGTGACCGGCGGTGCCGGATTCGTGCCCTCCCACCTCGTCGATCGCCTGCTGGCGGACGGCCTGCGGGTGGTGGCGCTCGATAATTTCGTCACGGGCCATGCACGGAACATCGAGCACCTGGCGGACAATCCCGCCTTCGAGTTCATCGAGCATGACGTCTCCGAGCCCTTCGATGTCGCAGGCCCGGTCGATTTCGTTTTCCACATGGCCTCCCCGGCCAGCCCGATCGATTACGTCCAGATCCCGATCGAGACCCTCAAGGCGGGCTCCTACGCCTCGCACAACGCGCTCGATCTCGCGCTCAAGAAGAAGGCCACCTACCTCGTCGCCTCCACCTCGGAGGTCTATGGCGATCCCGAAATCCACCCGCAGCGGGAGGAGTACTGGGGCAATGTGAACTCGATCGGCGTGCGCTCCTGCTACGACGAAGCCAAGCGCTACGCCGAGGCCGCGACCATGGCCTATCATCGCGCCCACGGACTCGATACGAAGATCGTCCGCATCTTCAATACCTACGGCCCGCGCATGCGCCTCGATGACGGCCGGGTGGTGCCCGCCTTCATTGGCCAAGCCCTTCGCGGCGAACCACTGACCATCTTCGGCGATGGCACCCAGACGCGCTCTTTCTGCTACGTCTCGGATCTGGTGGATGGCATCTGGCGCCTCGCCCGCAGCGATTACCACCAGCCCGTCAACTGCGGGAACCCGCACGAGATGAGCATGCGCCAGTTCGCGGAAGCCATCGCGGGGGTCTTCGGCATCGAGCTGAAGGTCGATCCCAAGCCGCTGCCGCCCGATGACCCTAAAGTCCGCAAGCCGGACATCTCCCGCGCGAAGGAAATCCTCGGCTGGGAGCCGGTGGTTCCCTTCGACAAGGGCATCCGCGAAACGATCGAGTATTTCCGCGATTTCGTGCCGGTCGCCTGAGCGCGCCCGCATCCATTCATCATGAGTCTCCAGAAAAAGTTCGCGGACGGGAGTGCCGCTGTCGGTGTGGTGGGCCTCGGCTATGTCGGCCTGCCGCTGCTGCTTGCCTACGCGAAGAAGGGCTTCCGCGCCGTCGGTATCGATATCGATGCCGCCAAGCCGCAGGCCCTGCTCGCGGGTAAGAGCTACATCAAGCACATCCCCGGCGAGCATGTGGCCGAGGCTTTGGCTGCCGGCAAACTGGAGGCCACCACGGACTTCTCGGTGATCGCCGGTCTGGACGCGATCATCCTCTGCGTGCCCACCCCGCTCGATGAACACTTCGAGCCGGATCTCAGCTACGTCACGGATACGGTGGATGCCGTGGTCCCGCACCTGAAGGCGGGGCAGGTCCTCAGCCTGGAGAGCACCACTTACCCCGGCACCACGGATGAGGAAGTGGTCACGCGGGTGGAGAAAGCCGGCTTCAAGGTCGGCACGGAGATCCATGTGGTCTACTCGCCGGAGCGTGAGGACCCGGGTAATCCGAAGTTCTCCGCCACGAATATTCCGAAGGTGGTGGGCGGGGTCACGGCGGCTTGCCTTGATGCGGGCGTGGCCCTCTACGAGTCCGCCTTCGAGAAGATCGTCCCGGTCAGTTCCTGCAAGGTCGCCGAGCTGACCAAGCTGCTGGAGAACATCTACCGCGCGGTAAACATCGGCCTGGTGAACGAGCTGAAGGTGGCTGCCGATCGCATGGGCATCGACATCTGGGAGGTCATCCGCGCTGCTTCCACCAAGCCCTTCGGCTTCACGCCCTTCTATCCGGGGCCCGGATTGGGCGGCCACTGCATCCCCATTGATCCCTTCTATCTCACCTGGAAGGCGCGCGAGTATGGTGTGCACACCCGCTTCATCGAACTCGCCGGGGAGATCAACCGCGGCATGCCGGACTACGTGATCCATCGCGCGATGGAGGCACTGAACTCCCGTGCCAAGCCCGTGAAGGGATCGAAGATCCTGCTACTAGGCCTGGCGTACAAGGCGAACGTGGACGACATGCGCGAATCCCCGACCTTCGCCCTTCTGGATGGCTTCAAGCGCCTCGGTGCGGAGGTGTCTTACTACGACCCGCACGTGCCGGTAGTCGGTCCTACGCGCGAGCACATGAACTGGGCCGGTGTCCGCTCCGTGGAGTGGAATGAGGAAACCATCCGCGCCCAAGACTGCATCGTCATCTCCACCCATCACTCCGCCTTCGATCTGCAGCAGCTCTCGGCCTGGTCCGACCTGATCATCGACACGCGCAATGCCATGGCCTCCGTCGGCACCCCCGAGGGGCAGGTCATCAAGGCCTGATGCCCGTTTGGCGCCTGGAACTTTTCACTTAGAACTTCATGCCGGTACCTCTACTCGACGTTAATGCCCAGAACCTGCCGATCGAAGCGGAGCTGAAGGATGTCTTCCACAAGGTGCTCCACTCCGGGCGCTTCATCCTGGGCGAGGAAGTGGATGCCTTCGAGCGCGAGTGCGCGGCGGAGCTCGGCATGAAGCACGCGATCTCCATCTCCTCCGGCACGGATGCCCTGATCATCGCGCTCATGGCGCTGGGCATCGGGCCCGGCGATGAAGTGCTTTGCCCTTCCTTCACCTTCTTCGCCACCGCCGGTAGCATCTCGCGCACCGGTGCCACGCCGGTCTTCTGCGATGTCTGCCCGGTTTGCTTCGGCATCGATGTCGCCTCTGCCAAGGCCAAGCTGACGCCGAAGACCAAGGCGATCATCCCGGTGCATCTCTACGGGCAGTCCTCGGATATGGACTCCATCGCCGCCTTCGCCGCGGAGCACGGTCTGGAAGTCATCGAGGACATCGCTCAATCCTTCGGCGCCACGTACAAGGGCAGGACCTGCGGCGGCATCGGCAGGATCGGTTGCTTCAGCTTCTTCCCGTCCAAGAACCTCGGCGGCTTCGGTGACGGCGGTATGGTCACCACTCAGGACGACGCGCTTGCCGAGAAGCTGCTGCGCCTCCGGAATCACGGCATGCACCCCCGCTACTACCACTCGCTGGTGGGGGGGAACTTCCGCATGGACGCTCTTCAGTGCGCGCTGTTGCGGGTAAAGCTTCGCCACATCAAGGACTATGCTGCCGGCCGCGCGCGGAATGCGGACTACTACCTGAGCCGCATCTCGGAGATCCCGGGAGCCGTGCAGGCCAGCGAGTCCGATTGCTGCTGCCCGGAGCAACAGGCCGCCAGGATCTCGGAAGGCGGGGTTCGCTTCATCCTGCCCGTCGCCTACGGTCATAATGGCCATGTCTGGAACCAGTTCACCCTGCGCGTCCCGGGCGAGGGTCGCCGAGATGCCCTGCGCGCCTGTCTGGCGGAGAAGGGGATCGGTTGTGAAATCTACTACCCGGTCCCGATGCACCGCCAGGAGTGCTTCGCCGGTCTACCCGCACACGCGCTGGATGCGTGCCCGGTCTCCGATCTCTTGGCTTCCGAGGTCATCAGCATCCCGGTCTATCCGGAGCTCACGACCGCCCAGCTCGATGAGGTGATCGCCGCCTTGGTTTCTTTCCCCAACTGAATCCCCCCATGTCGAAAATCTTCATCACCGGCCACCGTGGAATGGTGGGATCCGCCCTGGTCCGCGAAGCGGAGCGCCGCGGCGGAAACGAAATCATCGTCGCGGGCCGTGATCGTCTCGATCTCCTCGATCAACGCGCCGTCTTCGACTTCCTGGAAGCGGAGAAGCCGGATGTTGTGATCGTGGCCGCGGCCAAGGTTGGCGGCATCCACGCGAATGCCACCTATCCGGCCGACTTCATCTACGAGAATCTTAGTATCGCCTCGAATCTCGTGGAAGGCAGCCGCCGCGCCGGCGTGCCGCGCGTGCTCTTCCTCGGCTCCTCCTGCATCTACCCGAAACTGGCACCGCAGCCGATGCCGGAAGACTGCCTGCTGACCAGCCCCCTTGAGGTCACGAACGAAGCCTACGCCATCGCGAAGATTGCCGGCCTGAAACTGTGCCAGCACTACCGGGCGCAGCACGGGCTGATGTATCACTCGGCCATGCCGACGAATCTCTACGGTCCCGGCGACAACTACCACCCGGAGAATTCCCACGTCATCCCTGCCCTGATCCGCCGCTTCCATGAGGCGAAGGTCTCCGGCAAGCCGGACGTGACCATTTGGGGCACGGGCACTCCGCGCCGCGAGTTCCTTCATGTCGATGACCTCGCCGCGGCATGCTTCCACCTGCTCGATCTTGAGAGCCCGCCGGACTGGGTGAATGTCGGTGTGGGTGACGACGTCACCATCCTCGAACTCGCCACCCTGATCGCGAAGACGGTCGGCTACCAAGGCGGGATCCTCACCGACCCGACCAAGCCTGACGGCACGCCTCGCAAGCTGATGGACGTGTCCCGCATCAAGGGCACCGGCTGGAGCCCCGTCATCGGCTTCGAAGAAGGCCTCGCGGCCGCCTATCAAGACTTCCTCTCGAAACTCGAATCAGGAGAAGCACGACTCTAACAAAAACAGAAATTCTCTCCCATGAAGCGCGCACTTATTACCGGTATCACGGGCCAGGATGGGTCCTATCTTGCGGAGTTCCTGCTTGAGAAAGGTTATGAAGTCCACGGCATCAAGCGCCGTGCTTCGCTCTTCAACACCCAGCGTGTGGATCACATCTATGAGGACCCGCACGTGGAGAATTCCCGTTTCCGCCTGCATTACGGCGATCTCACGGATACCTCGAACCTGACCCGCATCCTGAGCGAGGTGCAGCCGGACGAGGTTTATAACCTCGGCGCCCAATCGCATGTGGCGGTCTCCTTTGAGGCCCCGGAATACACCGCGGATGTCGATGCCATCGGCACCCTGCGCCTGCTGGAGGCCATCCGTTTCCTCGGCCTGGAGAAGAAGACGCGTTTCTACCAAGCCTCCACCTCCGAGCTCTACGGCTTGGTGCAGGAGATCCCGCAGACCGAGAAGACTCCCTTCCACCCGCGCTCTCCTTATGCGGTGGCGAAGATGTATGCCTACTGGATCACGGTGAACTACCGCGAGGCCTACGGCATGTATGCCTGCAATGGTATCCTCTTCAATCACGAGTCCCCGCGCCGCGGTGAGACCTTCGTGACCCGCAAGATCACCCGCGGCATCGCGAACATCGCGCAGGGTCTGGAAAAATGTCTCTTCCTCGGGAACATGGACGCGCTGCGTGACTGGGGTCATGCCAAGGACTACGTCCGCATGCAGTGGATGATGCTCCAGCAGAACACCCCGGACGACTTCGTCATCGCCACCGGCAAGCAGATCTCCGTGCGCGAGTTCGTCCGCATGTCCGCACAGGAAGCCGGTATCGTGCTCGAGTTCAGCGGCAGCGGCGTGGATGAGGTGGCCACCGTGGTGTCCGCGGATCCCGCCACCGCTCCCGCGGTCAAGCCCGGCGATGTCATCGTGAAGGTGGATCCCCGCTACTTCCGTCCCGCGGAAGTGGAAACCCTCCTCGGCAATCCCGCCAAGGCGAAGGAGAAGCTCGGTTGGGTGCCGGAGATCACCGTCGAGGAGATGTGCTCCGAGATGGTGGCCTCCGATCTCGATACCGCCCGTCAGCATGCCCTGCTCGCGGCTCACGGCCACAAAGTCTCCGTTTCCAAGGAATAGTTGGACAACTAATCTGTACGGGATTAATCTTTGGGTATGGGATCGATCTCCTATTCCGAAGCACGCGAGAGATTAGCCAGTGTGTGGGACGAAGCCGTCTCTACCCGCGAGCCCGTGGTGATCGATCGCCGGGGGCACGAGTCGGTTGTCTTGGTGCCGGTAGGGGAGTGGGAGGGTCTGCAGGAGACCGCTCACCTCCTTCGCTCTCCCGCGAACGCGCGACGCTTGTTAGCCGCCCTTCAGCGGCTTGAGGGCGGGGAAGGGCAAAACCTCTCCACCGACGAGTTGGCGGGGCGGGTTGGACTGCCATGAGTCCAATCGATCGCCTTCTCATCTTTGATCGGGACTTTCTGGACGACCTGCCGCACTGGGTCTCGACCGATCGGAAGGTCGCATTGCGGATTCTAGAACTGATCGAGGCGATCCGCAGCGATCCCTTCGGCGGGATAGGAAAGCCTGAGCCCTTGCGTCACTTGGGTTCTGGCGTCTGGTCACGACGGATCACCCAAGAGCACCGCTTGGTCTACAAGGTGAAAGATGACCGTGTGCTTTTCGCCCAAGCACGCTATCACTACTGATCTAACTTTTGCGAATCCAACACGTTATCGGGCTCCCGCTCGCCTGCACGGATTACGCCGGAGCAGTGGCGTGGGTTTTGGAGAAAGCGGCGGCTGGGGAGGTCGTTGCGGTGGAAGCCGCGAATACCCACGTGGCCGCACTCGCCCGTTCGGATGCCGCCTTCGGTGAATCGATGCGTCAGTTCGACCTGATCGTGCCGGACGGCATGCCGCTGGTCTGGTCCCTCAATGCGGCTTTGCCAGAGGGGGAGAAGCTCAAGGACCGGGTCTACGGCCCGACCCTGATGCTGGAGACCCTGAAGGCCACAGCGGGTCGCTCCGGATTCCGCCACTTCCTCCTCGGTGGTAAGGAGTCCACGCTGGAGAAGCTGGAGCGGAACTTCGCCGAGCGCTTCCCTGGCGTTGCGATCGCGGGGACCTATTCGCCGCCCTTCGGCGAGTGGTCGGCGGAGGAGTTCGATAAGATCTGCGGCCTGATCCGGGATTCCGGGGCCAATCTGGTCTGGGTCGGCCTCGGCTGCCCCAAGCAGGAACATTGGATCGCCCGCCATAAGGACCGTCTCCCCCCCGGTGTCTACTTCGGCATCGGCGCGGCCTTCGCCTTCCACGCGGGAGAGGTGTCCCAAGCCCCGGCCATCCTGCAGAGCTTCGGTCTGGAATGGGCCTATCGCATCGCCGCGGAACCCCGCCGCCTCTTCCGTCGCTACTTTGCCTACAACTCGCTTTTCATCTGGTACAGCCTGCTTGACCGGATGAAGGACCGGTCTTGATTCTGGTCGCCCGCCCGCCGATTCCCTGCTACTTTCCCATGACCATGTCCAACATTCACCCGCACGCCACGCTGCCTCGCCACGACAAGGAAACCCTGCTCGGTCAGCAGGGCGTGGTGCTTTGGTTCTGCGGGCTTTCCGGCTCGGGTAAATCGACCATCGCCGGTGCCGTGGAGCGTGTTCTGCACCAGCAAGGCCGCCTCACCATCCGCTTGGATGGGGACAACCTGCGCACCGGGCTGAATGGAAATCTGGGCTTTAGCGATGACGATCGCTTGGAGAACATCCGGCGCACCGCGGAGATGGCGAAGATTCTGGCTCAGAATGGCGTGATCGTCCTCTGCTCCCTGATCACGCCGCGCGGCATGCATCGTGATCTGGCCCGCGGCATTCTCGGCGAGGACTTCGTGGAGATTTACGTGAAGGCCAGCTTCGCCGCCTGCGAGGCCCGCGATGTGAAGGGGCTATACGCCAAGGCAGCGAAAGGGGAGGTGGCCCACTTCACGGGCCGAGACAGCAGCTTTGAAGAGCCGCAGAACGCGGATCTGACGCTCGATACCGAGCGCCTCAGCGTGGAAGACGCCGTTTCTGAAGTTACAGGATTTTTAGCCGAGCGGACTGCTGTGGTCGTCTGAGTCGTCTGGTCATGCGAGCTCCCCTCGATTCTGCTAAGATTGAATCCTTCATGCGTTCGCTCGGGAAGCGGACGTGGGGTGCTGGAACGATTTATCTGACAGGCGGTGCGACTGCCCTGCTGCACGGCTGGCGACCCTCCACGATCGATATCGACCTTAAAGCGGATCCCGAGCCTTCGGGATGGTTCGAGGCTTTGGCTTTCTTGAAAGACGACCTATCGGTGAATGTTGAATTGGCATCGCCGGATCAGTTCATTCCCGCGTTGCCGGGATGGCGCGAGCGATCTCCTTTTATCGTCAGGCACGGCAGTCTGGATTTTCATCATTACGATCTCTACAGTCAGGCCCTCGCAAAACTGGAGCGTGGGCACACCAGAGATGTTGTGGATGTGACGGCAATGCGTGAATCCGGCTTGATCAATTCCGACAGGTTGCTGGACCTTTTTCTTCGGATTGAGCCGGATTTGATACGCTATCCCTCACTGGACCCCCGGTCGTTCCGGGCCTCGGTAACCCGCTTTGTTGAAGCGTCATGAGCTCTGGAGATCCCACGCTTCTCTCGGGGCTTCCCGGCAGTGATCGGATCCAGCAGGGCCTGTTGGATCACGCCGCAGGTCGCAAAGGGGTCAACGCGTGTTTGGTAAGGATTGCCGCCCCGCGTCTGGCACGGGCCGGTATGATCTCACCTCCCACGGGGAAGGACATTACCGCTGAGCTCGAGTTGTACCAAATGCTTCAAGATGAACCCGGCGACGCATACTCGCGCTACAATTCGATTCTTCGCGAACTCGTTAGTTTTGAGCGCGCCTTGGATCACCGGATGTCACGTTCCAGCTAATCATTACTAAGTTACTTAAATAAGTAATTATTGCTTGCCACCGGCAGCGGGCGGCGGCTTTCCTCCCGCCCTCCGCCACGAGGCGGGCTCCCTGTTCCCACCGACCCAAGATCCATCCCGTGCCGAACTATCAGCTCTCTCATCTCGATCAGATCGAAGCCGAAGCGATCTTCATCCTCCGTGAAACGGCCGCCCAGTTCCAGAACCCGGGCCTCCTCTTCTCCGGCGGCAAGGACTCGATCGTGATGGCTTGGATCGCCCGCAAGGCCTTCCACCCGGCCCGCATGCCTTTCCCTCTCCTCCACATCGACACGGGGCACAATTTCCCGGAAACGATCACCTACCGCGACGAGTTCGCCGAGAAGTTGGGTGCCCGCCTGATCGTCGGTTCGGTGCAGAAGTCGATCGATGAAGGCCGCGTGGTCGAAGAAAAGGGCCCGAACGCCTCCCGCAACCGAGCGCAAACGACCACCCTGCTCGACACCATTGCCGAGTACCAGTTCGACGCCCTCCTCGGTGGCGGTCGTCGCGACGAGGAGAAGGCCCGCGCCAAGGAGCGCTTCTTCTCCCACCGCGATGACTTCGGCCAGTGGGACCCGAAGAATCAGCGCCCCGAGCTCTGGAACGTCTTCAACGGCCGCAAGCATTCCGGCGAACACTTCCGCGTCTTCCCGCTGTCGAACTTCACCGAGATGGACATCTGGATGTACATGCAGCGCGAGGGCATCGTCCTGCCGAGCCTCTATTACGCCCACACCCGCGACGTCGTGGTCCGCAACAACACGATCCTCGCCGTCTCCGAGTTCGTGCAACCCCGCGAGGGCGAGGTGGTGGAAAGCAAGACCATCCGCTTCCGCACGATGGGTGACGCCACGATTACCGGTGCCGTGGAATCCACTGCGGACACAATGGACAAGATCATCGAGGAAGTCGCCGCCGCCCGCCAGACCGAGCGTGGCAACCGCGCCGACGACAAGCGCTCCGAAACCGCCATGGAAGACCGCAAGAAGGAAGGATACTTCTAAATCGCTGCGCTCCAGATGGCAGATGGAAGATCGCACATCGTCGATTCTCCCGCCATCTACCATCCACCATCTTCTATCTCCCATCTTCTGCCTTTCCATGGATCTTCTTCGTTTCACCACCGCCGGCTCCGTCGATGACGGCAAGTCCACCCTGATCGGCCGCCTTCTTTACGATTCCAAGTCCATCTTCGAGGACCAGCTCGAAGCCATTGAGGAAACCTCGAAGCGCCGTGGCGATGGTCACGTGGACCTCGCGCTCCTCACCGACGGTCTGAAGGCCGAGCGCGAACAGGGTATCACCATCGACGTGGCCTACCGCTACTTTGCCACGCCGAAGCGCAAGTTCATCATCGCGGACACTCCGGGTCACATCCAGTACACCCGTAACATGGTGACCGGTGCCTCGACCGCGAACCTCGCGATTATCCTGGTGGATGCCCGCAAGGGCGTGATCGAACAGACCAAGCGCCACAGCTTCATCGCCAACCTCCTCCGCATCCAGCACGTGGTGGTGGCGGTGAACAAGATGGACCTCGTGGACTACTCTGAGGAGGTCTACAACCAGATCATCAAGGACTATCAGGAGTTCGCTTCGCGCCTCGACAACATCGTCGACATCACGCCGATCCCGATCTCCGCGCTGAACGGTGACAACGTGGTGGATAAGTCCGGGAACATGCCTTGGTTCCAAGGTCCCTCGCTCCTCTATCATCTGGAACACGTCTATGTCGGCGGTGAGGAGAACCACGTGGATGCTCGCTTCCCGGTGCAGTGGGTGATCCGCCCGCAGAGCGACGAGTGGCACGACTTCCGTGGCTACGCCGGCCGCGTGGCGGGCGGTGTCTTCAAGCCGGGCGATGAGATCTCCGTGCTTCCTTCCGGCTTCACCAGTCGCATCAAATCCATCCACACCGCGGATGGTAACCTCGACGAGGCTTTCGCCCCGCAGAGCGTCACGCTCACGCTGACCGACGAGATCGACATCTCGCGCGGCGACATGATCGTGAAGAAGAACAACCCGCCCCAGAGCTCCCAGGATATCGAGGCGATGATCTGTTGGTTCTCTAACAAACCGATGGCCTCCCGCGCCAAACTGATCCTCCGCCACACCTCCCGCGAGATGCAGGCGATCGTCAGCGAGGTGAAGTACCTCGTGGACATCAATACTCTCCACAAGGTCGAGGGGGCTGGCACCTTTGCGATGAACGACATTGGCCGCATCACCCTGCGCACCGCGCAGCCGGTGATCCACGATTCGTATCGCCGCAACCGCCAGACCGGCTCCTTCATCCTGGTCGACCCTGGCTCGAACGAGACCGTGGCGGCAGGCATGATCATCTGAGTTTCCCGGCCCGACCCGCCGCACCTGCGGCCCCCTGAAGTCATGTCCCTCTCGCGCCAGATGCAAAGCTGGATCAAGGGCTTGGCCTATCATTGCGGCTTCAGCCTGCGGCGGCTCCGTGCCGCCAAGGCGAATACCTCCGGCGGCGGCGACTACACCGGCAGGGTCCGCCCCCTGCTCCACAAGGTCGACCCCTACGAAAACTTCGATTGGCAGACATTTCCTGACAATTCCTCTGGCTGGGGCTCCGATTCACCCGCTTTCGCTGAACTGGTTACGGAGATCAGACCGGCCCGCATCATCGAAGTCGGCACTTGGAAAGGCGGCTCCGCCCTCACTCTCGCCTCCCAACTCGAGAAACTGGGCCTCGATACCGAGATCATCTGCGTCGATACATGGCTCGGAGCCCTCGAAATGTGGACCGACCAAGCAGACGAGGAGCGCTTCGGCTCCCTCGGCCTGAGGCACGGCTACCCGACCCTCTACTACCAGTTTCTCGCCAACGTCTGCCGCTCCGGCCGACAGTCCCGCATCACCCCCTTCCCGATCCCCTCCGTCACCGCTGCCCAGTGGTTTTCCCTGCACGACGTTCGTGCCGACCTGATCTACATCGACGGCAGCCACGAGGAAGAGGACGTCTACCAGGACCTCGTCTCCTACTGGGATCTCGTCCGTCCCGGCGGCGTACTTTTTGGCGATGACTGGTCCTGGGACGGCGTCCGCCTGGCCGTTGAGCGCTTTGCTCGTGAAAGCGGTTTCCCCATCACCCACCGTCACGACAAATGGGAGCTGAGGCGCCCTGTTTGATCTGGGGCCGGGGTTGTTGTTTGCGCTCAGATGATTATGGCGGTTCTCCCGAGTGTTCATTTTTAATTGAACATTCAAGCCGACGGCGTATGAAGATTCGGCAACCGAGGATGCTTCCTTCCGAATCATCGTTAGCGGTCTTGGACTCGCCCCCGTCACCTGTATCGAACGGTTGACCAAGGGCGGCAGCTTGCCCTTTTGCGGAAGTTTTTGCGCTTCTCTTGAGCTTGGGACCGGGGAAGACTCCCGCCGCTCGTAGCCTGACCATTCATGGAATCGACCCAGATCAAAGGCATCTTCATTGTCGTGATCGCCGCCATGTTTGCGGTGTATCTCGGCGTTGCTGCCGCCACCGCCCAGACCGAGGCGATCGCCTGGGTGGCGGGCTTCATGGGCATCGCGTTCATCCTCGCGATGGGGAAGAACATCTGGATGTTGATTCCGGCCACCACGAGTCTGATCGGATCGATCAACGCTCTGCCAGGTTCTCCACCGGTTTGGGGCGTGGCGGCCGCGGTGACCGCCATGATGTATATCCTTCGGGTGGCCATGCGCCGCTCGAACTTCGTCTTCCGCCTGGATTGGGTCGACCTCGCGATTTTCCTTCAGGTGCTCGCCGTCGGCCAGGCATGGGCCAGAAATCCGGCGGGCGTGATGCTTCTGGGCGGCGACTCCGCGGGGGGTAAGTCCTACTTCGTTTTCAGCGCCGCATTCGTGGCCTATTTCTGCCTGGCGATCACACCGGCGACCTTCAAGCAGATCAAGATTGCCCTGATTCTCACGATCGCCCTGATGCTGGGGGATGGCATGATCTCCATCGTGGGGGACTGGGTGCCATCCATTGCGAGCGCGATCATGCCCGTTTACTCGAACGCCAATTTCAACGTGGCGACCACGGGCAGTGCGGATTGGAACCTGAGTGAAGAGCGTGGTGGTGGTGGCTTCTCGATTCTCGGTCGGGCGATCGTGATCCCGCTGCTGTGTTTGTACCGGCCTTTGAGTTGCTTCAGTCCCTTCCGCCCCGTCCTCTTCGCTTTGACGACGGGAGGGGGAATCATGATGCTCCTCAGCGGTTTCCGAAGCGGCGCCGCTTACCTCGGAGCGGTGTTCGTCATGTCGGCACTCATTCGCCGGCGCTTCATGGATATCGCGGTGATGGGACTTCTTGGAGTTCTCGGGCTCGCGCTTCTGATGATCAGCGGGCAGCTCCGCAGCCTGCCATTCGGCGTCCAGCGCATTCTCTCCGTCCTGCCGGTGGATGTATCCGCCGCCGCCCGGGTGGATGCGGAGAATAGCTCCGAGTGGCGCTTCGAGATGTGGCGTCTGGCGCTCTTCACGGACCGCTATATCCGTAACAAGGCTTTCGGAGACGGCTTCGGGATCAGTGCAAGAGAGATGCAGGCGAAGCTGGACCAGACTTTCGGCCACAGCTTCCAGAATTTCGACATCCAAGACCAGATGCTCGCCACCGGTAGCTATCACGGCTTCCACGTAGAAACGATCCGTTTCACGGGGGTCTTCGGGCTCGCGATGGCGCTGTTGGGAATGGCGATCCTGTTCCGGAAGTCTCTCCAACTGGTGCGCTTCTATCGAGGGCGGGAGGAGTTCCCGTGGGTCGCCTACGTTTGTATTCCCTTCCTGCTCTATCCGTTCTGGTCGATGCTGGTGTTCGGTGCTTACCGCTTCGAATTCCCGCAATTCCTGGCTTTGGCAGGCCTCCTCAAGATGCTGGATAACTTGCGTTTGGCGGAGCTTGCTTCCGCGACCGAGCAAGCCCCGAAAGAGGCGCCCGCTCCAGTCCGCGGCAATCGTCTTCCGGCTCCGGCATTCGCTTCGTCGGCACCGCGCACGCGCGGTGCTTGAGAAGGCTTATCGGCGGGTGCAAACCGTCAGCTCCTCGCATTCGGAGACCTCGAAGTTGTAGGGCGCGATCGCCTCGTGGAAGATTCGGGTGCATTCCTCGCCGTGGAGTTCCACCACCAGGTTGTCCACCTTCCCCAGCCAAGCTTCGCTGTTCTCCGCAAAGAGCGGGCCCTCGGCGCCTTCGATATCAATCTTCAAAAGCGGAATCCGCTCCACACCCGCACGAGCCATGATGCCGGGGATATCGATTGCCAGAACAGTGCCCGTTTCACCTTGCTCGGGTTCCCGGACACTGCGCGACCATTCGCGGCCGTCGCGGAAGTGAGCGAAAACCAGCTCTTCTTTCGAGCTCGGCCACACAGCGGCCAAAATCGATTCGGAGCGAGCGGCGAAAGGTTTCAGGTTTTCGACCAGGCACGCGTGGTTTCCGGCGTCGGGCTCAATCGCGAGTAGCTTGGCTTTCGGGTAGCGCGTCAGGAAGTACACCGCCGAGAAGCCGACATTTGCCCCGCAGTCCACAATGAGGGAGGGCGGCGCGATATGATCGAGGCAACGGTATTCCCGATGAACGTAGATCTGGCGGAAAACGTCCAAGTCGCTGGATCCTGCACGACACTTGAGGGGGAACGCGGCATGGCGGCTGTTCAGAACGAAATCCTTCTTCGGAGGAGCAAACTTCGATTTGATGATGAAGTCTGCCGTATCCACCAATCCCAAGTTCCGGAATGCGCTTTGGGCGCGCTTGAAGTGAATGACAGCGCGTTTGGCCAAGCCGGGAGAAGAGGGTTCGCTGGTGCTTGTCATGGGAAGGGAAAGGCGGATGCAAAGGATGCGGGAGCGGCGGCACGCTAGCCACCCCTCGGAGAAGGGTAAAACCAATTTCCCCAGGTGCCTGCGATCCACGCTCCGCTAAAAGTGGCCCTGCTTGCCGACGCTGTCCTCTCCTCGTTGGACCGCGGCGCCACAGGTCGCCCCGACGGCTCGGCCGCTTCGTGGCTGCCCTCTTGTGCGGAAGCCCTGACCAACCGGGAAGACCTTGAAATCACTTGGATCAGCTTGGTCCGCGGGCTTTCCCTTCGGAGGGAATCGTCTCGCGGGCGGCATCGTTTCATCGAGCTTCCCGCCTTCCCGGTTTCCGTCGATACGTGGTTGGGATATCGCGTCGCACGCCGGAAGCTCCTGACGGAAATCCGTGTTGCCGCCCCGGACTTGGTCCACGTCTGGGGAAGCGAGTCGCCTTATCCCTCCGTACTAGGCTTTCTCTCCTGCCCGGCAGTTCTTTCGCTCAACGGAGTCCTCGCAACGCTGAATGAACTGAATCTCCTGCCGACAGGCAGATGGTGGCAGCGCCAAGCAGCTTTTGAACGGGTCTGGCTGAAGCAGGCCGATGCAATCTTGGTAGAGTCGGAGTGGACGCAGAAGGAAGTCCGAAGTCGCTTGGGGGAGGCCAAAACCTTTCTCGCTCCCTACGGAGTCCATCCTTCATTCTATGGCTTGGAACCGAGCCCGGACCTCGAAACGCCCTATCTCTTGTTTGCCGGCACCTTGTCGCAAGGGAAGGGCTTGGATCTGCTCTTGGATGCGCTCGAGCTTCTCAGCGATCGCCGCTGGGTCTGCCGTATTGCGGGAGACGGTCCGTTGCGGGCGACCTTGATCTCGCGGCGGATTCCCGGCGTCGAGTGGTTGGGATCACTGGCTTGGCCTGAGTATCAGGAAGTTCTCCGCCGGGCATCCTGTCTCGTATTGCCGACAAGGGCAGACAGCCATCCGAACGTGGTGAAGGAGGCTCGCGTGGTCGGCCTCCCGATCATCACTACCCGTCAAGGTGGCCAAGCCGACTACTTGATCGAAGGCGAGAACGCGCTGCTCCTCGACCATCCAGATGCGGCCTCGCTCGCGCGAGCGATGGATGCATGGATGAGAGATCCCCAGCTACTTCGGGCCACAGGAGAAAAGGGCCACCGAGAGGACCGCAGACGTTTTGAAAGCAGCGCCACGGCGGCCGCCTTTGCCGGGGCCTACCATGCGGTAGCTCACCTCGCTGGCTCCAAAAGCAACTAATCCACGGCATCCCCGATGATCCGTTCGCTTCCCAGTAAGCTCCGCCAGTTGATCGGCACGCCCGGCCGCTTGACCGCCGTCAGCGGCTACTTCGCCCTGTTCACGGCGATGGCTGTCGGCCTTCTGTCGGTGCCCTTGGCGTTCCGTTTCATGGGGGAAGACGAGTTCGGCCTTTGGAATGTCCTTGGCCAAACGCTGGGTCTGATCCTGTTGATCGATTTCGGAGTTTCGTCTGCCGCAAGCCGGATCCTGGCCGAGCCGCTCCAGTCCCGCGATCAGGACGAGATCGACTCGTGGTGGACCGTCCTCGTGACAGTCCTTGCCGCCCAAGGTGCCGCGATGCTTCTCATCGGACTGATTTGCGAGTCTATTATCCTGGCGAGCTTTTCGATCCCCGCACACTTGCATGACGATGCCGTGATGCTGTGGCGGGCCTTGATCCTCGCGAGCGCGCTGAAGAACCCCTTCCAAGGCCTCACCGGAGTCCTGTTTTGCCAGAATCGCCTGTATCACATGCATCTGGCCAACGTCCTGCAGGGTCTAACAAACTTCGCGATCTTCTACTTCTTCCTCAGGATGGGCTGGGGCGTGAAAGCCTACGTCGGCGCGGTAGCCATCTCCCTCGTGGTGACGGTCGCCTATTGGTATTTCTCGGTTCGTGCGGGTGGCCAACGATTCCATCTCCGCCCCAAGCTATTCTCGAAGGAAAAGCTCAAGGCGCTCTACGGCTTCAGCGGTAGCATTTTCATTCTCTCGATGGCGGCCCAGATTGCCTTTGCGTCGCAGTCGATGATCGTCGCCTCCGTTCTGGGTGTAGCCGCGGTATCCGCTTTCGCGGTGAGCGTGAAGTCGTTCACGGTCCTGAGCCAGCTTCTCACCCGCACGGTGGATGCGAAGACGCCGCGCTGGCTCATGCTTCACTTGGAGGGACGGAACGGGGACATCGTGGCCGAGTGCCGCCGCCTGTTGCGCTGGTTCATCCCCGTGGCATTCTTCTGCGGGATCGGGCTCCTTGTGTTCAACCGCTCCTTTGTCGGCATCTACGTCTCGCCGGATATGCACGTGGGTCGGCTTTTCGATCTTCTGCTTGCGGTCACCTTGCTCGTCCAACAATTGACCAAGCCATTCTTCTTCGTCTTTACCATGGCTCGGCGGACTTGGGGACTGGCGATGGTCAGTGTCCTGGATGCGGGTTTGCAGATCTCGCTGGCCGCTCTCTTCGTCCGCTGGTGGGGACCATCCGGTATCCTGGCAGGGTGCTTGGTCGGAACCTTGCTGACTTCGGTTCCTTTCATCTTCTGGAATGCCCCGGTCCTGCTCCATCACCGGCGCCGCGACGTCTATGGAGGTATCATCCGCGATCTTGCTGCGGGCGCTGTTGCAGGGACTGTGGTTTGGTTCCTCCTTCCCACTTTTAGGGCCGATACCGGGTGGTTTCCCCAGCCGATGGAATGGTCGGCCACGATCGCGATCGCCCTGCTCGCCGCGTGGGGCTTCCAGCGGTTGATCTCCACCGGCTTGATCCGTTTCGGCACCCATTGAATCATGTCCGGTCGCCCTCGGATTGCCCTTTGCTTGGAGTATTCCCTCGGCCTTCGTGGCGGAGTAAGCGTGATCGTGGAGGAAGTGGTGGCAGGACTCTCGAACGAATTCGAATTCATCCTCGCGAGCCCTGATGAACCGGCGGCACTCGCGGCTCATCCGGTTTCATCGCATTTGGCGGGCCATCTGCCCTTGTCCTTTGATGATCTCTCCACCAGTGATCTTCCCCGGTGTCTGCATGAGTCAGGAGTCCGCATGGCTCACTTTCATGCCGGCGGCGCCTATGGCTGGGGAAACTGCTGGCCGGTGGCGTCTCTTCCCGAGCGCTGCTCCCGAGAGGGGGTGACCTGTCTTTGGACCGATCATCTCGTGATCGACACCTTTAATGGATACCTCGGCGGCTCTCGGCCCCTGCCGGTGCGCATGGCCGCCTTTCCTTTCGCGTGGGCGGGGAAGCTCCGGCAGATGCGTGCCGTGGCCTGTGAAGTCGCCGTGTCAGAGCATGATCGGACGCTCCTTGCCGCACGCTACTTCCCCCTCTCGTCCCGGCTGCGCCGCCTCTACCATTCGCGGCTTAATGAGTCCGAGCCCGCGTCCAGCGAGATTCGCCGCCAGGAGATCCTCAATGTCGGGCACATCGCTTTCCGGAAGGGTCAGCACATCCTTGCAGCCGCCTTTGCATCGATCGCGGCGGAGTGTCCGGGTTGGTCGCTCGTGCTTGCCGGTCACGATGCCGGTGACGGCTGCTGGCAGGAGATCGAACGAATCATTGCCGCGGCTCGTCTGGAGGGTCGGATCCACCTGTTAGGTGCGGTCGATGATGTGGCGGCCTTGCAGCGCAGGGCGGCCATCTACGTCCAACCCTCCATTCACGAAGCTCTGGGCCTCGCCCTTCAAGAAGCAATCTTCCGCGGCTGCCCTGCTGTCGGGACTCGCGCAGGAGGGATTCCTGAAGTGATCGATGAGGGAGTCACCGGATTGTTGGTGCCGCCCTCCGATCCCGTTGCCATGGCTGCCGCCTTGCAAAAGTTGATTGCCCAACCCGAACTCCGCGAAAAATTCTCCGCTGCGGGCCGTGCTTCGATCATTGCCAAGAAGATGACCCGCCAAGGCATGCTCGATTCCCATCGCGCCCTCTATCGCGAGTTCACGACAGCCTGAGCCTTCCCGAGTTTTCGTTCATGCCTTTCATCGTTGCTGCTCCCCATCGCACCGTCTGCGACGACCATGCCAGGGTCCTTGCCCGGCACGGTTTATTGAAAGGCTACTTCTCCGGAAACCGGAGGGGAACGGAAGGCATCCCCGGGGAACTCACCTACCTCAATCCGCTCTTCGGTCTTTTCATCATGGGCACGCGGAGGGTTCTTCCCGGCTACACGGCGGAATGGCTGCGCGCTGCAAGCCACCCTCTCTTCGATCGCTGGGTGGGTCTCGATGTGAAACCGGGGGACCACGTCATCTCCAGCTACGGCTACGCGAACCGGTCCTTCAAGAAGGCTCGCTCGGGGGGGGGGAAGACCTTTGTCGATGCGGGCAATTCTCATCCGGAGAACTTCTGGAACACGGTGCAGGAGGAGCATCGCCGCTGGGGAATCCGTCGTCCCCCTTACCCTCCCATCTGGAACCGCCAGGGTAAACGCATGTTGGATGACACGGACTATATCCTGAGTCCGGCCAGCTACGTTACGGATTCCTTCCTCGCCCGCGGCTTCAAGCGCGAGCAGATCCTCCATCTTCCTTACCCGGTTGATCTCTCTGTATTCCAGCCGCGCACGACCTTGGAGATTCCGGAGTCGCCGATCCGGGTGGTTTGCACCGGCAGCGTTTCCTTGCGGAAGGGCATGCCCTACTTGTTGGAGGCAATCCGGATCCTCCGGAAGGAACGCGATGCGGTACTGGTGCTGACCGATCAGGTGGAGAGCAGCATGAAGGATATCTTGCCGCGCTATGCGGATGTGCCGATCGAGTGGACGGAATCGCTGCCGCATGCCCGGCTCGCGGAGCATCTGAAGAAGTGCCATGTCTTCGCGCTGCTCTCCTTGGAGGACGGCTTCGCCCGCACCGTGACCGAGGCTCTCGCCTGCGGCCTGCCTGCGGTGGTTTCCGAGAACACCGGCGCGAAGGACTGCGTGCAGCCGGGTGTGAACGGTGAAGTGGTCCCGGTCCGGGATCCCGCGGCGGCGGCGACTGCGATCCTCGCTTGTCATGAGCGCCAGTTGAGGGACGGCCCTCCTTCCCCTGGCAATCTTCTGGAGGATCTATCCTTTGCGAAGTTCGAGCACGACTTTATCTCCGGGCTCCAATCCTTGGAGCTGGCCTGAATGCTCCGGGCGGCCACTTTGACCGCATGATTGGTGTCTAGTGATCATCGCTTGAGGCAAACCCTTTCCATGAAACAAGCCATCTGGGACTTCTTCTACCGCTTCTTTCCGAAGCACGGGCATCGTCTGCTGCCGGACGATCACGTGTATGATTGGCAGAAGGATCAGACCCTGGCGCGGGGCTCGGTCCGTAGCGGCGAGAAGAGCGACTACCTGAAGCCGGACAATCCGCGACTGAAGGAACTCCGCGAGCGCTATGCCGCCCATGACCGCAATGCAACCACCCCGATCGTGTGGAGTCCGGGCCACGTGACGGAAGAGGATCTGCGGAACTTCCGTGGCGCGGACATCTACGTGTGGCAATCCGGCGGCCTCAACTACGGTCTCCTGGCCCATGTGATCACCTACTACTACACCTTGGCTCGCGACCGTCTCGGTCTGCTTGCTAAGCTGAGCGACGACCCTGCCTTCGCAGTCCGGCTTTTCGAGGTGGACGGGCGGCCGGTGTCGCGGGATCTCCTGGACTCCGTGTTGGAGATCAACCTCATCGACCGCGAGATCGGTCTTGTCGGTAGATCCGGTCTGAAGGTCTTGGACATCGGTGCAGGTTACGGTCGCCTGGCCCACCGCATGGCTGAAGCCCTGCCCAATCTCGAACAGCACATCTGCACCGATGCCGTTCCGGAATCCAGTTTCCTCTGCGAGTACTACCTGCGCCACCGCGGTGTGGAGGGCAAGACGCGTGTGGCACTGCTGGATGAGATTGATTCCGTCCTGGAAGCGTCACCGGTGGACGTCGCCGTGAATATCCACAGTTTCTCGGAGTGCAGCCTCGAGGCGATCGATTGGTGGGCGGCGCTGCTGGCGAAGCACCGCGTGCCTTGGCTGGTGGTTTGCCCGAATGCGAAACACGACGGCGGTCGCTTCCTCGGCGTGGAGGATGGAAGACCCTTCGGTCCTTGCATCGAGAAGCACGGTTACGAGCTAGCCAAGCTCGTTCCCAAGTACGATGATCCTAGTGTTCAGGCGTATGGGCTGGATCCGAGCTGGTTTCACATCTTCCGTCTGAAGCCCGGTCAGTGAGCCACCGTATGGGAACCGGAGATAAGACGAAGGTCTTGATCCTCGCCGATTCACCGCTTCCTGCCTTGCGCCAGGGAGCGATGGGGCGCGGGGCAGGGCAGGGGGCCACTTGGCTTCCTCCTTTGGCAAATGCTTTCGCGAAGCACGGTGACCTCGATATCACATGGGCCGCTCTCGGCGAGCCTGGCACCGAGGCGGCCGATGAAAAGCGGGAGAACCAACGCTTCATCATCCGTCCCCATATCAAAGCTGCTCGCGATACCTTGCTCGGTTATGCCCTAGCGCGTCACCGTCTGAGGAAGATCGTCGCGGAGGTCCAGCCCCAGGTGGTTCACTGCTGGGGCTCGGAGCGTTTCTATCCATCGGTCTTGCGCGGGCTGGATGTGCCATCCGTGTTTTCCATCCAGGGAAACCTGACTCACTATGCGGAGATCGGCGGCCTGACGGATATCTGGTTCTGGCGCCGCCAGTGGCGTTACGAGGGCAGGTGGGTTCCGGATGCCGCGGTTCTCGCCTGCGAATCACCGTGGTCCCGAGAGCTTGCCCTGCACTATTGGCCCGGCAGCGATGTGCGCGTGATTGAGTGGGGCGTTCATCCTTCCTTCTATGAGGTCGATTGGCAGCCGCAGTTTGATCGGCCCTACTTTCTCTTCTCCGGTGGCTTGGAATGGCGCAAGGGCTTGGACCTTCTCTTTGATGCGCTCGCCCTGAGCCCCGATCGTAAGTGGACGCTGAAGCTCGCGGGTGAAGGACCGCTGCGAGAGGAACTCGAAGCCCGGCAGCTTCCCGGCGTGGAATGGCTCGGCAACCTCAAATGGGACGAACTCAAGCGCGAGATGTCAGGCGCGCTGGCTTTGATCATGCCGACCCGTGCCGATACCGGACCTTCGGTCGTCAAGGAAGCGAGGGTCATGGGCCTGCCGGTGCTCGGCTCCACGAATGGCGGACTCCGCGACTACATCGTTCACGGCGTAAACGGCCTGCATATCGATCCTCTGACTCCCGGGCAGATCGCCGCCGCCATGCAAGAAGTCGCCACGGCTTCTCCCGATCGATTGAGGGACCTCGGGAAGCAACGCTTGGCCTCGGATCGGACCTACTTCCATCCCGAGCGGGCTGCGTCGGCATTCCGTGACCTCTATCTCGAACTCGTTGGCAAGTGAGATGAGCCCCAGTGAACTGAAGATGAAAGTCGTCCGTCTACAAGGCGTGCTTTGGCGGGCCTGGGCGCGACTGCTTGGCGTGAAGCTGGGGCACGATGTCGAGATTGTGGGCCGACCCTACTTCCGGCTGGCCCGAGGGTCGTCGATTCTCATTGGCGACGGGGTGAAGCTCTTTGGCAGCAAGACCGTAAACCCCTTGGTGAGTGCCAGGACCTCGCTGTGGGCGATCACCCCCGGCGCCCGTATCCAACTGGACGCGGGTGTCGGTTGCAGTGGAGCCTGTCTCTGCGCGGCACAGGAATTGGTGATCGGGGAGGGGACCATCCTCGGAGCTGACTGCCTCATCATCGACAATGATTTTCACCTACCGGGGCAGGGTTGGAGCTGGGGCTTCAATCCGCTGGAAACCTCCAAGCCTGTCCGGATCGGCCGCGGATGCTTCATCGGGGCACGGGCCATCGTCTTGAAAGGCGTGACGATCGGTGATGGCGCGGTGGTGGGCGCGGGAGCCGTGGTCACTTCCGATATCCCGGCAGGACATGTCGCCACCGGAAACCCCGCCACCAGCCGGCCGCTCGCCGGCCGCTGGCTTCGTCCTGGCTTGGCACCCGAATCGTGATGCGCTGGTTTACCTGCACACCCCGGAATTTTCCCGGCGATCAAGGCTTCTTCGATCGCGAGTCAGGGCTGCTTTCGCGCGGCTTCCGTGCCTTGGGCGTGGAGTCCATGGCGGTCACACTCGGCCCTGTGCGCGATGGCGATTTGCCGCAGATGCTCCGCGCCAGCGCAGAGGAACTCGCCAGTGCCGATTGGTGGCGCAGCCACCGTCTGGATGGGGTGGTCTTCTACTGCTGGGGAGATCCGGAGTTTCAACCGATCTCCGATGCAATCGTCGCCGCCGGGATTCGCTTGGTTTCCGTATCCGACACGAACGGCGTCTTTTCCCCCCTCTCCGATTGGTATGGGCATCTGATCAGTGCCTGGCATCACCAGTGGCAGATGCCCTTCCTCAGCAAGCTGACCCGGACGGTACTACGAATCACGTATTTTTATACGGTCGGAATCCTGAAGCACGATTTCCCGCGTGCACGGATGATGAGCACCGGGAACTACTTTGCAGCCGCCACCCCCGGGTCAGCCGAGCGTCACCGGCGCTTTGTCCGTCGGCTTGCGGGCAAGGATGCCGCCTCCAAGGTGCGCTTTCTCCCGGTACCGGTGAATTTCCACTTCGGCTTTGATCCCTCGCAAACCAAGCATGACGAGGTGGTCGCGGTGGCCCGCTGGGACGATTTCTCCCAGAAGCGCCCAAGCTTGCTTATGGAGGTGTTCGAGCGCAGCGCCCGGCGTCGGGTAAACACGCTCTTCCGCATCTTCGGTCAGACTCCTGACTTCATGAGGGACTGGCATGCCTCGCTGCTGCCAGAACTGCGCTCCCGCATCGTGCTCGAGGGGATTCAGCCTAACAGCCTGGTTTCGGAGGCCTATCGCCGCGCCCGTGTCATGTTCGTCAGTGCCGCCTACGAGGGCTGCCACAATGCTTCCGCGGAAGCGATCTGCTCCGGCTGCTCGATCGTCGGTGCAAGTTCTCCCTTCCTCTGCGCGCTGGAGTGGCATGCCAGCCATGAGTCCGGTACTCTGACCCGTGATGCTTCTCCCGCTTCCTTGACGGAGGCGCTGTGTTCCGAGTTGGAGATTTGGGACAGAGGTGGCCGTGATCCCGAGAAGATCAGCCGATCCTGGTGCACGGAGCTGCATCCGGAGCGCGCCGCCGCTGCCATCCTTGCACTCTTTGGCTTGGAAGCCGGAACCCCTGAACCCGTTTCCGTCTGATGTCCCTGCCTCATTGGATTATCATTCCGGTGCACAACCGTCGCGTGACCACGCGGGCTTGTTTGCAGCGTCTTCGGGAGCAGGGAATCTTCGGTAAGGCAATTGTCTGTCTCGTGGACGATGCCTGCACGGATGGTACGCGGGAGATGGTGAAGGGCGAGTTCCCCGAAGTGTGCATCGTGGATGGGGATGGAAACCTTTTCTGGGGAGGCGGTATCTTGGAAGGCATGTATCACGCCCACCAGCAAGACGCGGAAGTCATGGTGTGGTTGAATGACGACTGCATGCCACTGCCGGGTGCCATCGATGTGGTGGTCGCCCGGGTTCTGGAAACGCGAGGCATTTGTGGCGGCATTTGCCATGATCCGGCTCATCCGGAGGTGCTGACCTACAGTGGCACGAGGAGTGGTAGCGATGCGATGGTTTGTCCCGGCTCCGGAGAAACCGAGGATGTCGAACTGATCAACGGCAATCTCGTCGCGGTTCATCGAGATGTCGTCGGGCGGATTGGTTTTCCTCCCGGCCGTGACCTGCCGCATTACGGAGGAGATTCGGTGTACTCCCTCAGGGCGACGCGTGCAGGAATCACCTGTGAAGTTCATGGCGATGCCCGCGCCACCAATCCGCCGAACCCTTACTTCGATCGGTTCGGCACCAGCAAGCCGGCCTGGCTTCTTCTGCAGGAGCCCTTTCGCATCGGCTCGATCCTTTATTTCCCCACCTACTGGAACTTTCTCCGCGAAGCGTTCGGCTGGCGGGCCTATTTGCGTTGGCCAGCTTACTTCATTCGCTTCGCCAAGCAGCTGGCTGCCGCTCTGGGTCGCCAGTTTTCGAAGCCTTCTTCCTCCCCTTCATGAGCGAGCGGCTCTGCGTTTTTATCACCGGCTCCCTGCAGCCTTACGCCATCGACTTCTATCGTGCGGTCGAGCGATCCCTGCGCGCCCGTGGCTGGCGCTTCTTGGTCCTTGTTGGCAGCAAGTCCACTTATCGGCCTTGGGCCGGCATGGGTATTGCGGAAGACGATCCTCTCTTCTCGTTCATCCCGGGCAAGCCTGCACCCGAGTGGGTTCAACGTCTCTTGGGATCCGGAGCGCGCGACAAGATCCTCATGCCCGGCGGCTCCGGCGTTACGGCGGCACTGGAGAAGCTTTCACCGGGCATCCTCATTCTCAACGAACGCAATCCGCTCAACCTGCGGGCGGCCTTGTGGGCCCGCAAGCGGGGAATCCCGCGTTATCTCTCCACCGATATCGGCAGATGTCCTCCACCGCATGCCGCCACAAAAGGTCACCTCGTCTATCACCGGCTGATCGCGGGGCTCTTCGACGGTGTGATCGCGAAGACTCCGGAGGCTCGGACGGCCTATGTGAAGTCCGGCGCCCCTGAGGCGGTGCTCGCTCCGCACGGCATCGATACCTCCCGCTTTCCTTTGCCGCTGGGACCGGGAGCGGAACCGTTTCGCTTTCTCTTCGTCGGCGTTCTGGAGGCAGCCAAGGGCTTGGACACCCTCGTCGCCGCAGGCCGCCTCCTGCATGGGCAGGGGCATCGCTTCGAGATTCGCTTGGTTGGCAGTGGTTCGTGGAAGCCGGATCCTGCGGATGAGGGTTCGCCTTGGCTCAGCTTGGCAGGCTTCCGTGAGGGCACGGATTTGCTTGCCGAGTATCATGTTGCCGGTGCTTTCGTACTACCCTCGTATGGGGATACCTACGGCGTTGTCGTGCACGAGGCCGCATCATGCGGCCTGCCGGTTCTTGTCAGCACCGCCGCCGGCGCGTGTGAGACACTCGCCATCGAGGGCAGGAGCGGCTTTCGGATCAATCCTTCGGATCCGGAGGCGCTCGCCAAGCACATGGGCAGCCTGCTTGCCGATTCCGGATTGAGCCGGAAGCTGGGTCACGGAGCCCGCGAGCTTGCCGAGCGCTGGTGTGTTACACGCTCCGGCGAGGAGGTCGCGGGATGGCTGTTAGCCAACTCCCGGATCTGATCGCCCGGTCCGGATCACCTCGTTCATCCTCCGCAAGATCCCCCGATGAAAATGCACCCTTCATCCATCAGGTTCACTTGGCTTGTGCATCATCCCTTGTTCCTCGCGGGCAGCATCAAAGCTTGAAAGATATCATCATGGCCAAACGCGTTCTCATCGTCGGAGCCGGATTCTCCGGAGCAGTTCTCGCCCGCCAGTTTGCGGATCTGGGCGGCATCAAGAGCCTTGTGATCGATTCCCGGGATCACATCGCCGGGAACTGTCATACCGAAAGGGATGCAGCCAGCGGCATCATGGTTCACCGCTACGGGCCGCATATCTTCCATACCGATCGTATCGACGTCTGGAACTACGTGAATCGCTTCGGCGAGTTCCGGCCCTTCATCAACCGCGTGAAGGCCAGCATCGACCGGGGGATCTTCTCCCTGCCGGTCAATCTGCACACGATCAACCAGTTCTTCGGCACCAAGCTATCTCCGTCGCAAGCGCGCGAGTTCATCGAATCGAAGGCGGAGCGCAGCATCGGCGAGCCTGCCAACTTCGAAGAACAGGCGCTGAAATTCATCGGGCGCGAACTATACGAAGCCTTCTTCTACGGCTACACCCGCAAGCAATGGGGATGTGAGCCGCGGGAGCTGCCGGCCGCCATCCTCTCCCGGCTCCCGGTCCGCTTCAACTATGACGACAACTACTACAACAGCCCTCTGCAGGGAATTCCTGCCGAAGGCTATACCGCCGTCATCGCCAATATCCTCGCCCACGAGAACATCGAGGTTCGCTTGGGGACTTCTTTCGATCCCGCAATGGCCGGAGAGTTCGACCACGTCTTCTACACCGGTCCCTTGGATGAGTTCTTCGGTCACCGTCTGGGGCGTCTTTCTTACCGCACGGTATTCTGGGAGAAACAAGAAGCCACGGGGGACTTCCAAGGGGTGGCGGTGATGAATTACCCCGATGCCAAGCTGGCCCACACCCGGGTCCACGAGCACAAGCACTTCGCGCCTTGGGAGAAACACGACTCCACCTTGGCATTCGTGGAATACAGCAAGGAAACGGAAGCCACAGACATCCCCTACTATCCCAAGCGCCTGGCTCCGGACAAGGAGCTCCTTGCCAACTATGCAGCCCTCGCCCGGGAGCAGCCCGGAGTCTCCTTCTTGGGGCGCTTGGCCACCTACCGCTACATGGACATGCACCAGGTGATCGGCGAGGCTTTGGACTTTGCGGGGACGTGGATGGAAGCTTCGGCTGCCGGTCTGAGCCGTCCGGTCTTTCCTGCCCGATCGGCACTCTAACAGACCATGAAGAAGACCGCCGTTGTTTACGTTTGCAAGGGCAAGCCTTCCCGCGGAGGCGGCGGCTTGGGCGTGGCCTACAACTACCTTTCTGCCACTTGGGGGAAGCCCTTGGAGCCCTTGTCCGTGGATCACATCTTGCTCTGCGGGATGGCAGAGAAGCTTCTGCCGGAGGAAGGAGGGTCCCTCGATGATTTCCTGTCGGCCCTCGATACCGGTGCCAAGCACGGAGCACCGCTCTTCGTTTGGCAGGCATTCAGGCTTCGTCAGATCGCGCGACGATATGATCGTCTCGTGATTCTCAGCTTCGCACCCTACTATCTATGGCCCTTGGTCAGCATCGGAGCGGGGGAGAACATTGTCGCCATCCATAGTGAGCATAGCAAGGGCGGGCGACATCACGAGTTGGCGGAGGAAACCGGCCACTTCGGGTGGCGGGCCCGCTTCATCGAGTGGTGTGTGGGTTTCAACTTCCGGGATACCGACCGGGTCGTCTTTCCGAGCCGTGGAGCCTTGAATCTTTTCACGGAGAAAAATCCGCATCTCAAGGAGATCGCCGAACGCAAGGCCGCGATCACCTACAATGGAGTCGCGGTTTGTGAAGCTCCTCCCTCCCGTCCCGCTTCCTCCTCTCTCCGCATCATCTCCGTGGCCCACCACGTCCGGGAAAAAGGTCTCGACCAGATGCTGAAGGCGCTGCGCTTGGCGACGGAAGGCGGTGTCGATTGGACCTTGTTGAACTACGGCAATAGAACCGAGCTCACCGAGTCCCTGCTCGCTCAATCGGAGGCGGCCGGAATCACCAACCGTATTGATTTCGCGGGCCTCAAGCCTCAAGCTGAAGTGAGGGCCAGCCTCGCCGAAGCGGACGTATTCTTACATACGCCCGTGGTTGTCGTCTTCGACCTCTCGTTGTTGGAGGCGATGATGCATGCAGTGCCGATTGTCATTACTCCCTTGGAAGGCAACCGCGAAGCACTGGGCGAAGACTATCCCCTTTACGCCACCACCCCGGAAGAATTCGCGGCCAAGCTCGCTTGGATCGCATCGCACCGGGCGGAGGCTCTCCAGCTAGGCCAGGCACTGCGCGAGCGTGCACTCGGGAAATTCACCGACGGCGCCATGGCGCGCCACTATGCAGACCTGATCCGATCTTCCCTTGAGGCGTAGGTGCTGTCATATTGATTCACTTCGATCCTATTCTCGTCCTATTCGTCAGATCCATTCATGAAATCCTAGAGCACAACTACAGGTCTCCTCCCTCCCCGATGAACCTCGAAAAAACCCTTCCCCTGGCGGAGCCCCAATCGGCCGCCACGCATGAAGTGCGCCCGACCCTTGCCGTTCTGGATGGGGTGCGCGGTATCTCCATCCTCATGGTGCTTTTGCACCACGTTCTCCTGCTGCCGGCCCCGGCCCACAAGGTCGACGTGTTGATCGAACGTGCCACCCGCCCTCTATGGACGGGCGTGGACCTTCTCTTCCTCCTCTCCGGTTTCCTGATCACCAAGAGTCTTCTGGAAACACCCGGGAGCCCTTCGATCGGGCACTTCTACCTGCGCCGCTCGCTGAGGATCCTTCCCCTTTATCTCGTATCACTCCTGCTCTTCCTCGTGGTGTTCCCGGCCATCCCTTGGGAAGGTTTTGAATCCTACAGGACTCTCGATGGTCCCGGTGCCCGCTCGTTCTGGCTGGGCTTCATGAACTACCACTACTCCCATGAGTCCGCACCCGGGAACCTGGGGCATTTCTGGTCCCTCTGCGTCGAGATCCATTTCTATCTCATCTGGCCCTTGTTCCTGCTTCCGTTCCGGAGGGCCTTGATCCCCCTCTGTGTCTGCGGGATTCTTCTCGTCGCGGCTCTTCGTATCCTCAGTATCAAAACCGGCTACTGGACGCCGGATCTTGGCTATCACGCATCCCACTTGCGCTTTGACGCATTGTTGTGGGGAGCCTTGGTATACGGATTGGACCGATCCTACCGGGAGTCTCCTGCGTGGGGCCGCTGGCTGCCACGGCTCCTTCCTCTTGCGGGCATTGCGGCCTCGGTGTTTCTCGTCGTCGGGCGCACACGTTCCTCGCATTTGGGGAATCTGCTGGGCTTTCCGGCCGTGGATCTCGCATTCGCCATCTTCCTGCTTCTGATCCTCCAGAGATCCAGCGGGCTGTTCCATGGTGTCTTGTGCACATCCTTCGTCCGGCTTTCCGGGAAGCTTTCTTATGCTCTCTACGTCTTCCATTACCCCGTCCTCCTCCTCTGCAAAGAGTGGATTTTCCAAGGGTCCTTCCCGGCGTGGAATGGCATGATCTGGCCAGCCGCCTTGCTTACGGGAGCCGTAGCGGTGCCTCTGACTTTCCTTCTCGCTTGGCTTAGCTGGCATCTCTTGGAGAAGCCCTGTCTTTCCTTGAAAAGACATTTTGCTTGAGCCGCGGGACTTTTCCGCATTTTTGCGGTTTCACCGGCCTTGAGTTCATCAGTTACATTGCCGACCCACGGCACCAAGCCTCTGTCGACCTCTACCGCTGCCCTTGCAGCGAAGCGGGATCCATCGATCGACATCGCCCGTCTGTGCGCGGCATTCCTGATCGTGCTATTCCATGCGGGGGAGTCCTACTCCATGGCCGGAGGCCCGGATATCGGCGGGAACCCTCCCTGGCTGATCGTGGGGAATCTGTCGCTATGGGGGCGCGTGCCTTTCTTCTTCTTCCTGGCAGGCTGTTTCGCGGCACGCTCTCTTGCGAAGCCGGGTGCTTCCGCGGGCGGTTTCGTCTCGAGCAGGATCAAAGGCTTGGGGATCCCTTATCTCTTCTGGAACGGAGTAAGCCTGGCAATGCTCTGGGTGGCGCTACGGGCGGGAGCTTCCTTCTCCAGTGAGCCGGTCCTGACGACTGGCGCGGCTTTGGGGAAACTCACGGGTATCTTCTTCATGCCGGCCAACGGGCCACTTTGGTTCATCCGCGACCTGATCCTCGCCTCCCTGCTTGCTCCTTTGCTGAGAAAGCTGGGCCCATGGCTCTTGGTGCCTTCGATCTCTCTTATCATCCTTCCCGAGATCCCCTTGGAGTGGATGGAGCGCGGTTGCCCTCGTCCTTCTTCTTTCGGCTACTTTGGCATCGGGATGTTGCTCAGCTATCTGCCCAAAGGAATCTTCGGAAAGCTATTCCCGAACCTCGGTCTGGGCCTCCTTCTGTGCCTCTCGCTGGGAGTGGTGCATTCCATCTGGCACCTGACTCCATCCCGCTTCGGCGGCGTCTCGGTAGGCGCCATGGGCATCCTTCTCACGGGCTGCTACATCCATCGTTCCTTCCCGCGCATTGCCGAGTTCATGGCCCGCCACTCGAGCGCCTCCTTTATCGTTTTCGCCGCGAATGTTCCATTCTTTGCCGTCGCGCGCTTTCTCTATCCGCGGGTGGAGGGTAAGATCGGATACCTGCCGTATTTCTTCGGGCTTGCGGTGCTATTCTTCGTTTTGGCCTTGGTCGCTCATCATCTCATCCGGGGTTACTTTCCCCGTCTGCTGGTGCTGATCTCCGGGGGACGATAAATCGCTTTGGCGCCCTCAGTTGCTTGGAAGGAATCTCGCGCGGATGTATTCCTTGCTCTGCAGTCCGGGTGCCGTTGCGAGAATCAGATATCGACCGGATCGCGGGTCGATCTTGCAGTTTAGTATCGGATTGGCCACTCCCTGCCAGTTCTGGAGATTTCCGCTTCGTTCCAGAAACCAGAGGGTGCCTCGTCCCGTGCCAATGTCGGGGACCCCGATCATCCCTCCCGGATTCACGGTTCCGTAGAAGTCCTTCTCACCCGATCTCGGATTACTCGCGATCGCAAACTCTAGGAAGTTCGGGAGTCCGTCTTGATCCGGATCGGCAGCGGGATTGACGAGAGTTCCCGCATTGATCTCGGTCGCGGTGAAGTACTGGAGACGCCAGTTTTCCAAGCTAGGCTGTTCGACCGCTGCCAAACGGAACGTGATTCCGACCGTGGTCAATACCGGTTGAGAGACATCCAGCATTCCTGATGTGCCGGAGGGCGTTGATGTAGGCGCGCCCTGTGTGCGCGCGGGTCTCCAATTCACTCCGTCCACGCACTCCATCAACCGCCAACCGACTTCCGGATTGTTTCGCCATTTGAAATTCACCGTAGCGGGCCCGACCGTGAGGCCGGCGGAATCATAAACGGACGGATTGGTGCCCTGCATGTGCTCGAGGAGATTCGAGTTCCCATCGCCATCGGTATCATCCCTCAGTGTCAGGGGCAGGCTACCCGTCGGCGGTGAATCCGGTTGCAGAAGCCAGCCTTGTGCCGGGAGCACGGCACCTGCTCCATTCGTCTGTCCGGCGGTCACCGGGGAATAGTAGCGCCCGCTCGTCTCTGCGATTTGCCGAATGTCGAGGGTGCCCCGGATGAAGCAGCGCCCGTCGGAGACGTTCGAGTCGAGCGCTTGCAGGGCCAGAACATTCGTCCCCTGCTGCAGGATAGGGATGTACTCGCTCAGATCGAGAGTCACCGTATCAATCCCGCGAGCATCGTCACGGGCTTGCGTTGCGGTCAGGCCGGAGCTCGGTGCATTGCATGAAGCAACCGGCGCTCCGTTGATCCAAGCACGGAATCCATCGTCGAACTGGACCCCGAGTTTGATCGCAGCGATTCCGGTGACATTGTTCTGGAAAGGAATCCGCACGAGGGTGGAGGCGCTTCCGTTGGCGTGAGGAGCAATGGAATCATTGGTCAGCGCTTGTTGCGATTCATTCCCCACGGGAACATGCGAGGCCGGGCCAGCCGGGGCAAACGCACCGTTCCTGTCGACGCTCACATAATCGAGGGACGCCGCCATGTTCTGGGTGCCGGTGAGGGCACCAAGAGTGAGCCAGTTGAACCGGGATGTATCCTTCTTTTGACCACCTTCCTGGCAAGTGATCTGCACGCCATCCCGCCACACGAAGAAGCGCCGGGTCGGCGCGTGATAGGCCACGCGGAAGACATGATAGTCGTCGTCGTTTGCGGCAGTGGAGAGAGTGTTGGCGATGGACTTGATGTTTCCGAAAAGGACACGGCCCGGTTCGATCCACAGGATCCCGTAGCCCCCTCCGACGTTTTGGGTGCCTGCACGGATCATGAATCCGTCGTTGGTCCCCTCTGCGGGACTTCTCAGTTTGATCCGGGCTTCCACGGTCCAGGAGGAATCCACTCCCTCGATCCAATGGCCGCCCTTTAGGGAGAGCGAAGGGCCTTGGCCATCAGCCTCGATCGCTCCTCCACCGGAAGTCCAGGCTCCGGCTCCGTTCAATACCTGCCAGTAGCCGGAGTTCAGGCCGTTGCATTCCCATCTCATGCCAAACTGACCCTCTGGACGCACGGGGAACTCGAACCCGGTTCCTCCGGTCCCGGTCGTCCACGACGAATCATCGAAACCTGGTAGAAACCAGTTGGGATGAGGAGTGGAAGTGACCAGACGCCGGTGCGGGGAGGAGATCCCCACGGCCCGGATCTCCGATCCATCGGCCCGACCCAGCGAGCCCTGCACATACCAATTCCGCCAGCCCATCGTATCCACCACCGTGCCGGTTCTGGAGAGCAGGCGGATCTGGCCCTCGGATCCCGTCACCGAAAAATTCGCATGAATCGGCTTGGTCGGCTGCGTGAGATTCTTGCCGGAGAGGAAGATGACCCGGCGCTCTCCGGGGAACAAAACCGTCGACTGCGCGAACACGAACTGCGGCGTCCCCGCCCCCTTGTCGATAGCCAGACCGTCCAGGCACACGCCTTGCGGGTAGGGATTGTAGATCTCGACCCACGGGTAGTTCGAGTTGGTCTCATCCCGCGGGGAATCGCTGCCGGGGGTGGGGCAGACTTCGGCCAATACGGGAGTGCGGGATTTCGCCAGATCTTCCCACGCTTTCACGTAGACCAACTCGCTCAAACGCCTGAGCCCGTCCCCCGTCACGTGAAGCCCATCTCCCGACCACTCGGGATGAATCGCAAGCTGCGAGTAGACATCGATGGTGCCTGCTCCCAGATCAGGCGCGAAGCTGTCCACCCGGTTCTGCACCGCACCCCGCTTCGCGGCCATTCCATTGTCGTCGGTGTTGAACACATACTTCGGGCCGAAAACGTTGCCGGGGAAACCGGCTACGCCCACGGGCCCGCGGAAATCCGGAGTAAAGCGGTTCCAGATCCAGATGTCGGGATTCTGGCCGGGCGAGCGCCATGCCGCCGCCAGTTCCCGGTAGCCTTGCTCGTAGCGGACGGGATCGGCCCATAGAGCGTTGCAATCGTTGACCCCCAGCCCGGCGATCACGATGTTCGGCCTCCATTGGACACATCCCACTTGCTCCCCCGTGTGATAGTAAGCCCGGTGCTCGTAATTCGGGTAGCGACCCGCTGTCATGCTACTAACCCCGTAGTTTCTAACCGTATACCCTTGGCCTAACAGCTGTTGGAGCTGGTCGGGGTAGGACTTGCCCTGCATGATCAGGTCATCCCAGTAGCCCCACGTGATGCTCGCACCCGTGCAGGCCACTTTGGTATGGGACGCGTCGTTCCATACCACCGGCCCGCCCATCGCCACCGCCCCGAGGAGAGAAGTGAGAATCGGAACTGCCGAAAGGTCGAATCGGGAATGCTTCTTGGGGAACAAAACCGGCGCCATCCTCGACAAAGAACCACCGCATTCTTTCTTGTGCAAGCGGCCTCTCGATCCTTCGCTCTTCGTAATGAAAATAGACAAGCCATGCTGACGCAGTGTCCGCTGGACCCCCGGAAATCTGCGTAAATTTGCGTTTATCGGAGCTTGATTTCTCCCTTTCACACGATGCCTACACCCGGTCTGCCGGACCGGGCTATCCCTTTTTTGCTTAGCTCCCCCGATGCTCTTTAACTCTTGGGAATTCGCCGTCCTTCTAGCGGTCACCTTTGCGCTGTACTACGCGCCTTGGTCGCGCGGGCGCCATGGTAAGGCATGGCAGGTCACACTCGCCTTGGCGGCGAGCGTGGTCTTCTACGGCTGGGAGGATCCACGCCTCATCGTGCTGCTGGCGATCTCCTGTGTGGGCAATAGCATCGCCACCGCACGGATCATCCTGCACAAGGTCGCGGGTGACGAGGTGCGGGTGAAGTACTGGACCCGCCTCGCGGTGATCTTGAATTTGGCCCTGCTCGCGGTCTTCAAGTACGCGCCCTTCGTTGTCGGCATGATTCCCTTCCTGCCTCCGTCTTGGGTGGATGCGGTGAAGGGCATCCCTCTACCGATCGGCATCTCCTTCTACACTTTCCATGGCATCAGCATGATCGTGGATGTGGCCCGGGGTGAAGTTACCCGCGAGGGCGATGCGATGTTATCGCGCGGCGGACGTTTCGCAAAAGGAGTGCGGGATATTGGTTTCTATCTCCTCTTCTTCCCACAGCTGGTCGCGGGCCCCATCGTCAAGGCGAAGCAATTCTGGCCTCAGATCGCCGCGAAGCGCTTGGAAGACATCCCTTGGCAGCATGTGATCCGGACTCTGATCCTAGGTTACTTTCTCAAAGTCTTCGTGGCCGACAATCTTTCGGAGCAGACGGCGCTGCTGACCATCGGCACCACGGAACTCTCGCATTCCGGACCCTTCTTTGTAGTGCCGCTGCTGTATGCCTACAGCCTCCAGATCTTCGCGGATTTCGGCGGTTACTCGCTCATCGCCATCGGTCTGGCGGCGATGTTCGGCTACCGCTTCCCGGAGAACTTCGATTTCCCCTACCTCTCCCGCAGTATCACCGAATTCTGGCGGCGTTGGCACATGTCGCTGTCGGCTTGGCTGCGGGACTATCTCTACATCCCGCTCGGCGGAAACCGGAAGGGAGAGGGTCGCACCTATGTGAATCTCTTCCTGGTGATGTTTCTCGGCGGCCTTTGGCACGGCGCGGAATGGAAGTTCGCGCTCTGGGGCACGCTTCACGGCCTTCTGCTGGCGGTGGAGCGCTTCCTCGCCCGTCGCCGGGGCAAGCTCGAGGATAGCACGGCCTCTCCTCTCCGCTCCGCATTTGGCACGCTCTACACCTTTCACGCGGTCACCTTGCTGTGGTTGACCTTCCTGATGCCCGATATGGCTCACATCCGCGCCTTCTTCGAGGGCGTCTCGGGCGGGAGCCGGGCCATTTCAGGCCCCCCGCTCTTTGCGCTGCTGTTCTACGGGACGCCGGTGCTGCTCTACCATGCCTGGGGTTGGCTGAAAGAATACCGGCCAGGGCTTCCCGGAAAACTTGCCCATCCCCTGTTGGAGGGCAGCATCCATGCTTTGATGCTCTTCCTTCTTGTGACAAACCCCGGTGCGCCGCGTGGCTTCATCTACTTCCAGTTTTAGACCTTCCTACTGGCCTGCGCTGGTACTGGGCCTTGCCGCCTGCTTCGGCGCGCAGACCTTCGTGCTGCGGTGGACCGGCGGCCGCACGACCAAGAGCGAGTCGAACTTCTTCTCGTCGGTCGCCCGCTTGCAGAGCGGGATCCGCGGCACCCCGGAGGTCCTGCTGCTAGGCTCCTCCATCACCGGCAGATTTCCGGATCGCAGCCGCGGCGTGGAGGGGGTGGGCAATCTCGGCTGCGATGGTGGCAGTGCCGTCGAGATCCTGAGAGCGATGGACCGGGGCACGGTGCCCCGCGCTGCACGGATCATCATCGAAGGGAACACGCTGTTCCGTGCCATCGGGGCCGGGGAGACCGAGTTGGCTGCAGCCTTGGAGAAGCGCTGGTTCCGCACCGGTGTGGAGCTGCCGAACTTGAGCGCGGCCGGCCGACCCTCTTCCATGGCCTACACCCTCCTCATGGAGCGCAAGCTTGGCAGCGTCGATGCCGCCTTGGCCCCACCCTTCGCGGTAGCCACCCGTCCCGCCGTGGTAGAGGGGCAGGCACCCTCATTCTCCAAGGCCGAGGAGGTCTTGCTTGAAGAGCTAAGCGGTATCCTGAAACGCCTTTCCGCCACCGGTAGCAGGATCTTGATCGTGATCCTCCCTCCGGGGGCGGTGCCGGGGACCCCCCACCTCATGCTGCCGGAGGAGCTATCCCGCCGCTGCGACCTGCCGTTCTGGAATCTTGCGGCGGCCCTTCCCCCCGATTCCATCCGCCTCACGGATGGCGTGCACATGGACCCGGCCAGTGCCGCCTCCACCCTGCGCACTCTTCTCGACGCCACGGGCGATTGATCCGATGCTCGCCGCCGTGGAACCCAACCCGAGCCCAGCAGCCGCACTCGCGAATCCGCGCGTCCTGCAGGTCTTCAATCAGTATTTGGAATCGGGTGGGGAAGAAGTGTGGGTGAACGAGATCTCCCGCTTCTCCGGACGTGGCTTCACGGTGGACGATCTGCGCTTCCAAAGCAGCGAATGGACCCGCAAAGGTGCGCCCACCCGGCTGCGACAGGCCCAGCGGGTATGGGATAATCCGGGTTCACGGGATCGCTTGCGGGCTGCCGTGGAGAATTCACGGCCCGACCTGCTGCTCTTCCACAACATCATCCCGGTCGGCTCGCTCGGGCTCTATGACGAGGCGGCGAAGCTCCGCCTGCCCGTGGTCCAGTATATCCACAACTTCCGCCCCTTCAGCCCCTCCGGCACCATGTGGGTGAACGGTCGTGTCCATGACGGTGGCCTGCGCGGCAATCCTTGGCCGGAAGTCTTCGGCCGCGCGTGGGAGCGATCCTTCCTCCGCACCTTCTTGGTCGCCATGTATCAATCCCGCCTTCTCGGCTCCGGGACCCTGGACGTGGTGAAGCGCTGGATCGCCGTTTCCGAGTTCATGCGCGGGAAGTTCATTTCCGCCGGCATCCCTGCGGACAAGGTGGTGACCTTGCGTCACTGCTGGAAGCCTCGCGCCACTCCCGAGCCCGCGCGGATGGGGAGTCACTATCTTTTCCTGGGACGGCTCGTTCCCGAAAAGGGGATCTATACCATGCTCGAAGCTTGGAAGATTCTGGAGAAACGGCTCGGTGCCGCTTGTCCCCGGCTGGTCATCGCGGGATCCGGGCCGGAAGAGGCGCGCATCCACGCCGCGGTTGCACGCATGAAGAAGGTGGTCTGTGTGGGCTTCGTCTCCGGGAAGCCGAAGGATGATTTGCTTCATGGCTGTCGCGCACTGATTGCTCCTTCCATCTGGTGGGAACCGCTCGGCCTGATCGTTTATGAAGCCTATGACTTTGCCCGCCCCGTCGTGGCCGCGGCATCGGGAGGCCTGACTGAAACGGTGCAGGAAGGCGTAACCGGTTTCCTTCACGAGCCGGGCGATCCCGAGCGTCTGGCGGCGGATATCGAGCGCATGGAGCAACTCGGCGCGGACGGGCGGCTGGAGATGGGCCGGGCAGGGCACCAGTGGCTTCTGGAGAACGCATCCCCGGAGCGATGGTTGAACGACTTCTCCGGAATCCTCCGGTCGGTTTCCAAGGATTGATCCGATGAAGCGAATTCCTCCCCAGATCCTCGGCGGGCTGAAGAGTGTCCGCGACTGGTTCCTTGTCCATGTCGCGTGGCGCCAGCACTCCATCGGCCGCGGCTTTCACGCCGGCCGCCGGGTGGTCATGTGGGCGCCTAACAAGATCACGATCGGGGAGAACTGCTACATCGGGCGCTACAGCCAGATCGAGTGCGACGCGGAGATCGGCCACAATGTGATCATGGCGAACATGGTCGCTTTCGTCGGGCGCTACGACCATCACTTCCAGCATGTCGGCACGCCCACGCGCCTCGCGATGCAGATCCGCGATCCCGATTACGATTGGAAGGGGTTGGACCTGAAGGTCGTGGTGGGGGATGACGTGTGGATCGGCTACGGCGCGATTATCCTGAGCGGCGTAACCATCGGTGAAGGGGCGGTGGTGGCATCCGGAGCCGTGGTCACCAAGGATGTCGAGCCCTACATGGTGGTCGGCGGGAATCCGGCCAGGACCATTTGCCCGCGTTTCGCCGACGACTCGGAACTGGAGATTCACCGCATGGCGATCGCGGCGCGTCGCAAGCTGGCTACGAAGCCGAGGAAGCCCTGACGCCATGCCACGCCGACTTCGGGTCCTCATCTCCGCCTACTACTGCTCACCCTACCGCGGTGGAGAGGCTGCCGTGGGCTGGCGCTACGCCACGGGCCTGGCGCAGGATCACGACGTCACGGTCATTTGCGGCGATCTTGCCGCCGATGGCCCGATTGGCCGCGACATCGAGCGCTACAAACGCGAGCAAGGGCTCCCGCCCGGCCTCTCGATCCATCACATTCAGGCGGAGGGGCTCACCCGCAAGATTCACGATCTGCATGCCCTCCCGGGCATGTGGTTCTTTTACTACGAAGCTTACCGTAGATGGCAGCTCGAAGTGCTGGCTCTTGCACGCCGCTTGCATGCGGAGCAGGCCTTCGATCTGGTGCATCACCTCACCATCATCGGCTTTCGGGAACCTGGCTACCTCCGGGAGATGGGGATTCCCTTCGTCTGGGGGCCGATCAACGGGGCTGCCCTGATGCCATGGCACTACATCGGTGGCTTCGGCGGCGGCGGGGCCTATCGCCACCTGACACGGAACTTCCTGAATTTGATCCAGAGCCGCCTGCCCGGCCGCAGCCGCCGTGCCGCCCGCGCAGCCGCGAAGATCTGGTGCGTTACCCGGGAGGATCTGGAAATGGTGGAAGATCTCTGGGGCTGCGCAGGCGAGCTGATGATCGAGACAGGTGCGAGCCCTGTCGATTCGCCATCGATCAGGTGCCTCCATACCGGCGAGCCCCTGCGCCTGGTGTGGTGCGGCCTCATCGAGGATCGCAAGGCGCTCCACCTGTTGCTCGAGGCCCTTGCTTCACTCCCGGCCGGACTGGCTTGGGAGCTGGAGGTGATCGGGGACGGTCCCCGGCGGGAAAGATGCAAGGCCATGGCCGCTTCGCTCGGGATCGCTGCTTCGGTGCACTGGGCAGGCAGCGTTGGACATGCCGAGGCGCAGGAACTGATGGCCCGTGGCCACGTGCTGGTTCATAGCTCGCTCAAGGAAGGTACGCCCCATGTCGTGCTCGAAGCGCTTTCCCAAGCTCTCCCGGTGATTTGTCACGACGCCTGCGGGATGGGAGTGGCGGTGACGGAAGAGTGCGGCATCAAGGTGCCGATGCTCGATCCCGACACCAGCATCCGCGGCTTCCGCGACGCGATCATCCGCATTGCCACCGAGCAGGGGTTGCTCGAGCAACTCTCCGGGGGGGCTATCTCCCGCGCCCGGGAACAATCATGGCAGAGTAAGATCGCCGTCGTGAGCGCGGCCTACCGGCAGATCGCCGCTTCACCCGAATTTATCTAACAGACATCCACCATGAACGATATCCAGAAGGCCATCCTGTCCTCGCCTTCCCTGTGGCCGGCAACCTTGAAGTCCTGTGCGTGCCGCTTCCTAGGGGTAAAGAATACCATCGTCGCCACCCATGGCATCCGCATGCTTGCCAATCTCGAACGCGGCAAAGGACTCTGGTGTTCGGTCGGCGGGCTTGAGTACGAGCCGGAGATGCGGGATGCCCTCTCCCTGTTAGGGGCGGGTGATGTCTTCGTGGACGTGGGAGCGAATGTCGGTGTTTACACCTTGCATGCGGCGCGCCGTGTCGGCCCCTCGGGTAAAGTGTTTTTCTTCGAGCCCACCACTGAGACCTACGAGCGGACCTGCGAGAATGTGAAGTTGAACGGCTTCTCCAATATCAAGGGCTTTCAGAAAGCCGTGGCGGCCGCGGAAGGCACCGTGGATTTCATGGTCTGCGAATCCAACAACAGCAACTACATCGGCAGCGGCTTGCTATCGCAGGAAGAGCGGGAGTCGGTGGAAGTCCGCACCGTGCCCGTGGATACGGTCGACGCCCTGGCAGCGCGCGAGAACTTGGATCGGGTGGACTTGATCAAGATCGATGCCGAAGGCGCCGAGACTCTCGTCATGAAGGGCGCGGCAGGCATCTTGGGGAAATCACGTCCCTCCGTCCTCTTCGAAAGCGGCTTCGTCGGCTCTCCCCTGTCAGAACGGGCCTTCCTTCGGGAGCAGGGATACAAGCTCTACCGCTTGGAGGGAAAGAAGTGGGTGGAGGGGCTCGATGAATTCTACGGGAATGTCCTCGGCATCGCGCGCGACGAACATGCCCGCAAACTAGGGATCGCACGCTGAGCTCCTGTCGCTTCATGAAAGCTTGGATCTACCGCAACTTGCTGCCCCCGCTCTTGGTCAGGGTCCTGACCCGCGGCCAGAGACGGCGCGAGGAAGTGGAAAACTTCCGCGGACTCTACAGCCAGTTTGTCTCGCAGGGTGACCTATGCTTCGACATTGGAGCGAACTTGGGCAACCGCGTCCGTTGCTTCCGGGCGCTGGGCTGCCGGGTGATTGCCGTCGAACCTCAGTCACGCTGCGTGAGGCAACTGCAACGCGAGTTCGGCGCGGACCCGCAAGTCACGATCGAACCCATGGCGGCGGGGGCCTCGCCTGGCACTGCAACTCTGCGGACTTCGCCAATGCACGTTCTCTCAACCATCTCCCCCGAGTTCGTCGAGAAGACCCGGCAGTCCGGACGTTTCGCGGCGGTTTCATGGACCGGGACGGAAGAGGTCGGAGTGACCACTCTGGACGCCTTGGTTGCGAAGCATGGCGAGCCGCGCTTCGTGAAAATCGATGTGGAAGGTTTCGAGAGCGAAGTCCTCGCCGGTCTCTCCAAACCCCTGTCCGCATTCTCCTTCGAGTGGACCCCCGAGATCCCCGGGAATGCGGTCTCCTGTATCAGGAAGCTGGAAGCTCTGGGCTCTTACGAGTTCAACTATTCCTGGGGTGAATCCATGCGGCTCTCACGCGCCCAATGGCTTTCCGCGGATGCCATGATTCGTGTGGTGGAAGAGTTTGTTGGAGAAAGCCAGAACTTCGGCGATATCTACGCCCGCTTGGTTTCCACGCCTTGATCAATCGTGAGGCATCTTCCCAAAACCATCGATGAAGCGGGTAACCGCAACCACTTCCATGAGAATCATTGGAAGCGCGTTGGGATGGATCTGCTTCACCGCCATCTCGGTGACTTGTCCGGACTCTCGCTTCTCGACTACGGTTGCGGCCGCGGCGAAACCTTGCGACTCGCGACCGGTAAGGGAATGCGCGCCTTGGGCACCGACCTCGATCCGGAGTGCGTGGCGATCAGCAAGACCCACGGCGACACAATACAACTGGCATCCCCTCAAGATCCGGTCGACCAGTTCGGTGGGAAGTCCTTCGACGTGGTCACGTGCTTCCATGTGCTCGAACACGTGGACCGCCCGAAGGAAGTGCTGCGCAGTTTGGGTCAGATCGCCCGCAAGGCCGTCGTGCTGGCAGTGCCGAATCTCCGCGCTCTTCCCCGCCCGCGCGCGCTGCGCCGCGAACCCGAGCCGGTGAATGAGGGTCACCTCCAGGGCTGGGATCATTCCCATCTGCGCAATCTCGCCGAGCGCCATTGCAATCTCCGTGTCGAAGCCTGGGCCCACGATCACTGCAAGGTGCCTGTCTTCGGAGAGCTCGTTTCACGCATCGCCGGCGAGAAAGCGCTCATAGCACTGGAGACCGGACTCTTCGTGCGCCTCTTCCCTTTCCACTCGGCGTCACTCATCGCACTGATGATACCCGAATCGCCTTCTCCCCCGCCGTGATACGCGTCGTCATGCTGGGCCGGACGGGAAACAATCTCTTCCAGTATGCCCTCGGCCGCGTTCTTGCGGAGAAGCACGGCGTTCCCTTGGTCATGGACGGATCTTGGTTCGATCCTCCGGGCTGGGCGTCGGTCTCCTGCTTGCGGCGCTTGGGCTTGAAGGCGGAGATCCGTCAACGGTCGCCCTTCATGGCCCGCGCGCTCCGGAGACTCACGGGGCGGCACTACTGGGAACTTGCCGGCTTCCCGGTATTGAAGGAATCGCCCGTGGACCTCCGCTTCGCCCCGCGCTTCCTCGAAGCCCCGTCGTCCGTCGTGCTCATGGGATACTTCCAGACGCACCTCTACTTCGCGGGATTTGAGGATGTCCTGCGTGACGAACTCCGCACCGACCGGCTCCCCTGGCAAGATGCTACCCGTCGCGTTGCGGATCTCATGGAGCCCGTTCCCAGCGTGGCGGTTCATGTCCGCCGCACCGACTATGTCGGTAATCCCGACGTGGATGTCTGTAGCCTCGCGTACTACCGTAGGGCGATGGATCTCCTTCGTTCGCAGATCGCCGGTGCGCGCTTCTTCTTGTTCTCGGACGATCCCGCCTGGTGTCACGATCAGCTGGGCGGCGACGATGCCGAGGTCTGCGCGCTCCCCGAAGCGCAAGGCGACCCCCTCCATGACTTGCATCTCATGAGCCGGGCCAAGCACCATATCATCGCGAACAGCAGCTACTCCTGGTGGGCTGCATGGCTCGGCAAGAAGCAGGGCCAGCGGGTGCTTATGCCGGACCTCTGGTATCGGGGCGGGATGTTGGCGCCCATCGCAGAGAAGCGCCTGCCCGCTTGGGAAATAGTCGAAACCGGCCTGCTCTCCCCGCCATGAGCCGACCTCTCCGCTGGCTTACCTGCGCGCCGCGGGACTACTGCGGGAACGATGCGTATTTCTCCCGGGATACCGGTCTCCTGTGCCGCGGCTTGCAGGATGCGGGCGCGGATTGCCGGCCTATCCTGGCGGGTGAGCCGCGTCCCGATGACGCCGCGGACCTCGTGCGCGCCACTGCCTCGGAGCTATCCGACCCACGTTGGTGGAAGGGGCTGTCAGCGGATGCCGTCGTGATCCATACGTGGAGCCAGGGCGAGCATACTCGCACCCTTCGCGCGATTCGTGAGGCAGGGCTGAGGCTGGTTCTGATCCAGGATGGTACGGGCACCACAGGTCCGCTCGGCACCTGGGGAGATTGGGTGGCGGAGTCATGGTATTTCCGCCATCGCCACGGGGGTAGTTGGGGCGGCTTGTTGTGGTTCGCCGCCCGCATGCTTCATGGTCACACCCTGCGTCTTCCGGGTTTTGAAAAGACCCGCGCGCAGCAGTTCGAATTGGCCGATCGGATCGTCGTGCCTTCACCGCGTGCGCTCGGAGGCTATCGGAAATTGGCCGGACGATTGGGACCGGATCTCTCCTCCAGGCTTCATCTGTTGCCCTATCCGGTTGCTGCTTGGTTCACCCGGCGGGAGGCGGTTCCGAAGGAGAACCTCATCGTGTCCGTGGGGCGCTGGACGGATCACTGGCAGAAGCGGCCGGACCTGCTAGCTCGTGCCCTCGAGCAGGCTCTGCTCAAGCATCCGGAGTGGCGGGCGGAGATCTTCGGCGAGCCGGGGAGCGCATTGTCGCGGTGGCACGCGAATTTGGAATCGTCCTTGCGTGTGCGGGTCAGCCTGGCCGGCATCGTCTCCAACCACCAGCTCTCCACGGCCATGGCGAGGGCAAAGATCTCCTTCTGTAGTTCCGCCTACGAGTCCTTTCACATTGCGTCCGGAGAAGCCCTGTGCAGCGGCGCTTCGATTGTAGGAGTGGATTCCGCCATGACTCCCAGCATGGCTTGGTTCGCCAGCGAACAGTCCGGCAGCCTTTCCGAAACCTTGAGCGGCGATGGTCTGGTAAAAGGCCTGTGCCGCGAGATCTCCGAGTGGGCCGCCGGCCGGCGCGATCCTGACCAAATCTCGCGCGATTGGAGCGCTCGCCTTCACGCTGCCGCCGTGGCCCGTAATCTGATCGAAATGGTTTCCTGTTAGACCCCGGATACCGTCTTTCTCGGGAGGGCGAATGGCCGCTTGGCCCACAGGCTCAGGCTCGCCCTCCACAGGATCAGACCCGCGAATGCGGCGACGGTGTCCAAGGCAAGGTCGAGAACATCGCTGCCATCGAAGCCAAATCCGAAGCTCCATTGGCAGAACTCGGAAACGCCACCGAGAATGATCGCCGGCCAAACAGCCCTGCGGCTTGCCGTGAGCAAGGCCAGCAGGGCGCTTAGGCCTGTGAATGCAAGCAGGTGGAGCGGCCGCTTGAGGTAGGGCAGCTGATTGAAGAGCCAGCGCGCCATCCCGCCGTCCAAGCGCTCCGGGGAAACGGGCTCGGCAGGGATCGCGGGTTTGGCGAGCGCCGCCGCGATGGGTGGGGGCGCTGGCGCAGGTGCGGGAGGAACTACCGGCGCCGGATTGCCTTGAGCAAGTGGAGCGGGACTCGCGGGCTTCGGTGCTGGAGCGGGTGGCGGCGGTGGAGGGGCTGCTACGGCTTCAATCGGATAGGGCGTGCCCATCGGGGGGTAGGGGATCCAAGGCCCGGGCAAGCAGTAAGCCCAGGCGAACCCTCCCCACACCACCCCTGCGGCCAGCACCCGTAGGGATCCCACAGGCTTTTCAGCCACCCATCGGCGCAGGCCCCACGCGATCACTCCCAGCCAGCCGGCTACGAGGGAGACCGTCATCCAGAGAAATCCGGGGCGGTAGTTCACGGCTTGGACCTGAATCGACTCGATCGTGAAATCACCGCTACTGCCACGGTTCTCCAGAATCAGCTTCGGCAGAGTGCCGGCACGCGCGAGAGGCACCACCATATCGCGATAGTAGATCGGGCGGTCGCCGCGCCCGGACCACAGGGGCAGGTGGCCCTGCACCATCTTGCCGCTGCTATCGAGCCAGATCAGGATCACGCGCGCGTCGTCCCAGGCCATCTTCCCCAGCTTCACACCGCGGCAGGAAACTCTCAGGGCCACATGCGCATGTCGGGTGGCGGGCGCTTGAGTCCACAGATACTCCACCTGCGGGATCTCTCCACCTGCGGGAAGTAACAAGGCATCTTCCTGTCGCTGCACGGGTCCGGAACTCGAGCGCGAGATTCCTTCCGGAGTGTAGTTCAGCGTCAGCGCGGGTGACTCCGTTGCAGGGATGAAACGCCACTGCCACAGCGCCCAAGTGCAGGCGCAGAGCGCGAGCAAGGCCAGAAGATATCCGCAAGCGGCAGCGGCGGGGCGGGGCACGCCGGAGAGAAGTTGAATTTACCCGGGTCGGAAAGCGCAAAGCGGCTTGCCTTACGCGATCGCGTCCGCACGAACTAAGTGCCGATGGATTTCACCGTCATCACCCCGAACCTGAACTACGGTCGCTTTCTTGCCGATTGCTTGGAGAGCGTCGCCCGGCAGGAAGGGGTCACTGTCGAGCATCTCGTTATCGATGGCGGCTCGACCGATGACAGCGCTGCGGTGGCGGCCCGCTTCCCGCATCTCGCTTGGTCACAGGAGCCGGACAAGGGCATGTCCGATGCCATCAACAAAGGCTTCGACCGCGCCACGGGCGAGTGGGTGATCTGGCTCAATTCCGATGATCGCTTGAAGCCCGGCGTCCTCTCGCGAGTAAAGGAAGCGGCTGCGAATTCCACAGCGGACATCCTCTACGGAGCCTACGATTTCGTGGATGAAGGCGGCAGCTTCCTTCGCAGCATCCGCGTTCCTTCGTGGTCACCCTTCGTCCATGTCCACCACTGCTGCTACATCGGCTCGACCGCGTGCTTTCTCCGGCGCTCCAGCGTGATCGATCCCGGGCATCGGCTGCGCGAGGACTTCCGCTATGTCATGGATGGTGAGTTCTATGCCCGTCTCCATGCGCAGGGCCTGAACTTCGATCGCATCCCGCTGGATGTCGCGGACTTCCGCCTGCATGGTGGCAACACTTCTTCCAAGCATCTCGGCCGGACGCGTGATCTCGAAGCCATCCTCAAGGCTGAGCGCCAGCACGTGGAGTCCCGCGCCATCCGCCGCGCATACGGGCTGACGCTGTTTGAAGATCCCTACCTGAACGGACTGGTAGATGGCGTCCTGTGGATCACAGCGCGTGCGTGGAAGGGAATCATAAAACTCCTGTAACGGAGCGAGCCCTGCCAAGGGATCCCCGCGGCGGCATCCTTCGAATTGATCTTTCCATGCCCTCTTCCCCCTGCATCGCCACCGTCTTCGCCTGCTTCAACCGGCGCGCCACTGCCTTGGAGTGCATCCGCCGCTTGCAGGCCCAGACCCGTCAGCCGGACATGGTGGTAGTGGGCGATAATGCCTCCACCGACGGCACTCCGGAGGCCCTGCGCGCTTTGGCATGGGATCGCCTCACCGTCGTGGATACCGGCGACAATCTCGGCAATGCCGGCGGGGTGCAGGTTGCCATGGATCACGCGTTTGCCCACGGTGCCGACGCCGTCTGGGTTCTAGATGACGATTCTTGGCCGCGTTCCGGGGCTCTGGGCGCTCTGTTAGAAGACGGCTTCGACGCTCACACCGTCCGCCACAGCCTCCAAGTCGATCCGACGGGAGGCCACTACTCATGGCCTCTCCCCGTCCGCTCGGCATCGGGCGCATGGGAGACCATCCGTCATCCGGACGAGTGGCCGGGCCCCGCCTGTGTCGAAAGCCGCGCCTCATGGACCGGTGCCCTGGTTCCCCGTGCCGCTTGGGAGAGAGCCGGCCCCGTTCTGGGCGAGCTCTTCATCCGCGGCGAGGATGAGGAGTATCCCCGCCGTCTCGCCGCCGCCGGTTTCCGCTTCGAGGCGGTCAGGGACTCGGTGCTCGACCATCCCTCGGCGAAGAACCTTCGCCGCTGGAAGATCGGGACGAAAGACTTCTGGTTTGAAACCGGCTTGGAGGATTGGAAATTCTACTACGAGGTGAGGAATACCGTGTGGTTGAAGTTCCGGGAGGGATCTCGCGGGCAGGGCTGGGCGATCGGATTCCTGCATCTCCTCGCCACCCTCCTCCATGATGGCTGGTCCTCGTCCCGCTGGCGGACTTGGCGCCTGGCACTGGCGGATGCCCGCTCAGGCCGTTTGGGTAGAAGGAGTTTCTGACGCTCGCCGGCGTCCGTCTGGCGGCAAACTGATGGCGATGGGGTAGTGGAAGGAGCCGTTTGGCCCTCTCCAAGGCCAGCGGTCGGCCCTATCTTTGCCTTCATCCTGATCGGCAGGTGACGCTTTCGTTGCTCGATGGGAGAGCCTCGGGAACTCGCGCGGTATCCCCTGAAAGCGTGTTTCTCTGGCGGGAGCTTGGGCTTGCCTTGCCGGGGAGCTTCCGGTTTCATCTAGGCCCTCGCGTAGGAATTTGATTCATGCCTGTCGGCCGTAAAGAAGCGTTCTCGATCCAACTGCTCCAACTGCTCGACGCAGGCTTGGTGTGGTTCGCCTTCTGGATGGCCTCCTTTTTCCGCGGCCCCATTCGCGAGACCTTGGGCGCTTACAATGATGGCGAGATGAGCCTCTCGCAGATGAGTTGGGTGCTCTACATCGTGGTCCCCTTCACCCCGCTCGCCCTCGAGTTCTTCCAGTTCTACCGCCGCCCGCGGACCAAGACCCCTTTGCAGGCCTTCAGCCAGCTCGTGAAGGCCCTGCTGTTCATGGCCTTGGCGATCGGCATGATGGTCGTCTTCGCGCAGATCTCCGGTGCCAGCCGTTTGATCCTCGGTGTGGGTGGGGCCCTCACGCTCCTCATTCTTTTCGCCCGGGATCGCGCATTCCACTCCTACCTGCACCGCCAGGAGCTGCGGGACTATGCCAAGGAGCGGATCATTATTGCCGGCTCCGACGAGGAGATCGACGCCTTCCTCGGCGAGGTGGACGAGGAGGTCAGCGGGCTGTGGAAAATCGTCGCCCGCTTCGATCTCGCCCAGCGCCCTGTCGACGAACTGTATGCCCTCCTCAAGGAGAAGTCCGTGGAGCGCGTGATCTTCGCCGCCCGGGACACCGAGTTCGGCAAGGTCGCGGAAGGCGTGGAGGCTTGCGAGTTGCAGGGCGTGGAGGCGTGGATTGTTGCCTCCTTCATTCGTACGCAGATTGCCCGGCCTACCTTCGATGTCATTGGCAAGAAGCCGATGCTGGTCCTCCGCTCCACTCCCGAGCTGTCTTGGGAGCTGGCCTGCAAGGCGGTGATCGACATGGTCGGCTCCTTCCTCTTGATCTTCTTCACCTCACCCCTGTGGTTGATCGCGATTATCGGCATCAAGATTACCAGCCCCAGCGGCCCTGTCTTCTTCCGCCAGCGCCGGGCCGGCCGCTATGGCAAGCCCTTCCGGATGTGGAAGTTTCGGACCATGGTGCCGGATGCCGAGGCCCAGCTTGCCAAGGTGAAGGAAGAACACGGCAACCATATGGAGGGACCGGTCTTCAAGCTCGACCGCGATCCCCGCGTCTTCGCTTTCGGTGCGCTCTTGCGGAAACTGAGCATCGACGAGTTGCCCCAGCTCCTCAATGTCCTGCGAGGCCACATGAGCTTGGTGGGGCCGCGACCTCTACCGATCTATGAGGTGGACGCCTTCGAGAAATCGGAACACCGCCGCCGTCTTAGTGTGAAGCCCGGCATCACCTGTGAGTGGCAGGCAGGCGGGCGTAACAAGATCACCAGCTTCGAACAGTGGGTGGAGATGGATCTCCGCTACATTGACAACTGGTCGCTGTGGCTCGACATCAAGATTCTCTTTCGCACGATTCCCGCCGTTCTGCTCGGTCGGGGGGCGAATTGAGGAATCGAATATCGCGCGGTGCTGATGCAATTCGTCTCGGGTCTTTTTATCGCTTCCGCCCTTGCCTTGGCGGTTGCCTTCGGTGGTCAAACGCTCGACTACACGTGGGGCCCTGCGTTGACGGCCTTGGCCGCCGCGCTCCTCACGGCTTGTAGTGGCGCGATCGGTCTCAAGGAGCGAGGGAAGGGAACTTGGATCGCGCTGACCTTCCTCGCCTTGGCTTGGGGATGGGTCCTGTGGCGCTGCTGGGGAAGTCCGGTCCGCGAGTTTGCCCGCTCGGATGCTCTGCTCGTAGCGGGCATGATGGCGTCCTTTTGTTGGGCCTTGCTAGCCGCACCCGCCGGGGCGGCAGTGCGTCTCTTGATGGCCGCCTTGGCCGTTCTGGGAATCGTGGACTTGGTGCTCGCTCTCCAGCAGCGGGGCGATCCCTCGGTTGCATGGCCCTTCCAGCATCGCCCGGCAACTTTCCCTTCCGGCCTCTTCGGGCATTACAATCACCTCGCGGACTTCTCGCTGGTTTCAGCCGTCTTCCTCTCGGCGCGCGCTTTCTTGGCCAAGGACTCCCTTGCCGAGCGTCTCCTCCAGGCACTTGGAGCGCTTGCGAGTGTCGCTTGTATCTTCCTCTCCGGCTCGCGGGGTGGCATGCTCTCGCTCTGCGTCGCCGCGGGCACCCTGCTTGCGCTCTCGGCCTTGGCCGCGTGGCGCGAGAAGTCGAAGAAGCGCGTGGTTTTGGGAATCGCCACGCTTGCGATGCCGCTGGTGCTCGCCGCGGTTGCGGTGCCTACCATGAAGCATTTCCAAGAGCGCCGCGGGATTACTGACGGGAATCTTGAGCGCTTTGCTGACAATCGCTCCCGCTTGCACGGATACGGCACCGCCGTCGACCTCACCATGGATCACCCCGTGAGCGGCGGTGGTAGCCGGAGCTTCGGTTGGCAGAAATATGCCGCATGGAAACCCTCGGAAAGCGGCCTCCAGCCTCCCAACGACGACTTCGTTCACAACGAGCTTCTGCAAGCGGCCGTCGACTACGGCTGGGTCGGTGCCGGCCTGATCGCTGCGGCCGTACTGGTCGTCATCCTGTGCGGCGCTGCCGGTTTGATGATCGGGGAGAGCCCCTCGCCACCCTCACTCCGGGCGATCGATGCGATGATGTGCGGTGGTCTGGCAGCGATGGTGGGGACCTTGGTGCACTCGAATTTCAGTTTCGTGACCCACACCATTCCGGGGGCCATGTACTTGGGCTTGGCCCTCGGATTTGCCTTGCCCCGCCGTGCGGTGGACCGTGTGGACTACGCCGCCCGGCCCCTGCTGTGGGCGGGAGGGGCAATGGTTTTCCTGTTACCTTTCGCCGTCATCCTGGGCATGTTTGGCCTGCGGGCTACCGGAGCCTTCCGTGAGCTTTGGCCTGTGATGTTCGGCAGGGAGCAGCTGGCGAGGACTTCACCGGGTTTGGCAGCGGAGAAGCTGAACAATGCGCTGGCCGCTTGGCCCGGCACCGAGCTTTCAGGCATGGCGGGCCACATCGCCCGCGATGCCGCGTTGCGGCCGGGCTTGCTGGCAGCGGACTCGCGTGACTGGCTCTCGCAAGCCGCGGATTTCTACGGCCAGGCCAAGGCCCTCAATCCCTTCGATCCGGAGTGGCCGGTCAACCGTGCCAACGTGCTCTCCGCGTTAGGACGCGACGATGAGGCCGAGGAAGATTACGAGGCTGCCGTGAAGCTCGAAGGAGGCATGGAAGGCACCTTCCGGGCTCGCTTCTACTACGGCCGCCACCTCTACGGTCGCTGGTACCGCGCGTGGACCAAGCAGGAACGCCCGCCCGGCCAGGCGCTCGCGGCTTTTCTCAAGGCTCGTCAGCTCTTCAAGGAAGCGGCCGAACTCACCGAGGCTTGGGTCCGGGGCAAGGAAGAGTCGGAGATGGTAAAGGGCTTGGAGGAAACGATTACTTTCCTTGAAGGCGCCAAGGTGCTGCCCGAGCCCCCGCCCGGGAACTGAGGCTCACTCCGCAAGCGGCAGCCGCAGCACGAAGCAGGCTCCGCCGCGCGGGCCTCTTTCGTAGCGGATGCTTCCGCCCATGGCCTCCACCAGCTCGCGCACGATGTGCAGGCCTAGCCCGGTTGAAACCTCGCCCCCGGTCGGGCGACTGCTCAGACGGGTGAACTTCTTGAAAAGCTGGTCCCGCTCGTCCTCGGCCACCCCCGGGCCTTCATCGTCGATCAGGAAGACGCCGGACTTCGCGTCGCGCTGCAGGCTGATCCTTACCAAGGTGCCGTGGGGCGAAAACTTGATCGCGTTCGAAACCAGATTCTCCAGGGAGCAGAGCAAGGACCGACGGTCCGCCTGCACGGGAATGCGCTCTCCGGAGCTCTCCATGCTGATCGCGATGCTCTTGCGCTTCCCCAAGGGCAGGAAGCTCTTGATGGCTTCTTCCGTATACTCGCGGAGGCAAAGTGACGTCAGGCCCATCTCCGCCTTCGCCTCCTCGATCTGCCGTGTCTGCAGGAGCGAGCCCACGATCTCAAGCGCCCTGTCGGTTGCATCACCGATGCTGGCCACCAGCGCGCTATGGGTCTGGTCCATCGATGCGCTTTGCTCTTGAAGCATGGAGCTGGCGAAGCGGACGGCACCGAGAGGGTTCTTGAGATCGTGGGCCACCACTTCCAGCACGCGGTTGCGCTCGTCGATCGCCTCCGCCAGGCGCTTGCGGGTACTTTGCAGGTTCAGATGCACCTGCACGCGCGAGAGTAACTCGGGCCCGTGAAAAGGTTTGGTCACGTAGTCCACCGCCCCGGCCGCCAGAGCCTCCATGATGAAGCTCTTGTCCGTCACGGCGGAGAGGAAGATCACCGGTATATCCTGCCATTCGGGTTGCGAGCGGAGCCGGCGGCAGAGGTCGAAGCCGGTCATCCCCGGCATCATCACATCCATGAGCACCAGATCGGGAGTGGTGCTCCGCAGCTTGGCCAAGGCCTCCTCGCCACTACCCGCGGCGATGACCTCGTGGCCTTGGCGGAGCAGCATCGGACCCACCACCTGGATGTTCTTCGGCTCGTCATCGACCACGAGAATCAATGACGAATTGGCCGGGCCCGGGAGTGGATCAAAGGTCGGCATGACTGAAGCTGTCGATCAATCCGGGAAGTTGGGCCAGCAGGCGGCCGGCCTCGGCGAAATCCATCTGAGCGGCCGCTTGCTCGAGCTGCGAGGCATATTCAGCGAGCGGCGGGCAGTCGTGCAGCCCGGCCAGTTCCGCCAGCTCCTTGGCGAAACGGAGGGTCGCTTGGGCTGGCACCAGTTCGATCAGTCCGGGTAGAACCGAATCGCGTAGGTCCGCCAGTTCACGCTGCAAGTCGGGCCACTCTCCGGCGTGCACCGCATCCGTCACGGGTGCCGCCTCCGGCACGGGCTTGCCGGTGGCAGCGGTGGTTCGCACCGGGAGAAACTTGGTGAGCTCCAGGTAAAGACGCTCCCGGCTGACCGGTTTGCTCGCGAAGCCGTCGAAGAGGCCTTTGAGCTCTTCTGGATCTCCCGCCAAGGCTGAGGAGGTAACGGCAATCAGCGGGATCTTCCGGGTGGACTCCTGCGACTTGAGCAGGCCATGGGCGGAAGCCCCGTCGGCTACCGGCGTGCGGGCATCCATCAGGATGAGATCCGGCGGGTGGCGCTCACACAGAGCCACCGCTTGCTCGCCATTCTCGGCCTCCAGCACCTGATGCGGCGTGCCCTGCAAGTATCCCCGGATCAGCTCGCGGTTCAGCGGCGCATCATCCACGACCAGGATCCTGGCGGGAGCCAAGCGGTTGAAATCCGCCGTCCTCTCGCTGGTGTCCGCGGGCCGCTCCGGCACAGGCCCCGTCCGACCCTCGACCGGCACCGAAACACGGAAGATCGACCCCTTGCCCAAATGGCTTTGCACTTCCAATCGCCCCCCCATGAGCTTTACCAGTCGCTCACTGATGCTGAGGCCCAGACCGGTCCCTTCAAACCGGCGGCCCTGCTTGGATTCAACCTGGTAAAAGGGCCGGAAAATCTGCCCGACTTGATCCCCCGCGATGCCGATACCGCTGTCCCTCACTTCGAAGTGAAGCGTTTTCCGGTCCATCCCTTTCACCGCTTCCATGCGTAGCTTTGCATGCACATGACCACTATGGGTGAACTTCACCGCGTTGCCGATCAGGTTGAGCAGCACCTGCCGTAGCCGCAGGGCGTCGAAGGAGAGGAAGGCGGGGACATCCGGATCCAGATCGAAGCGGTAGTCCAAGCCCTTCTCCTGTGCGCGGTAAGTGAATAAAGTTTCTAAATTGTCCACGAACCGCCGCATCTCCACCGTCTCCGGCCGCAGCTCCATTTTCTCCGCCTCGATCTTCGAGAGGTCGAGGATATCGTTGATCAGGGTCAGTAGGGAATTCCCGCTGCTCACGATCGTTTTGGCGAAGTGCTTCTCCTGAGGCTTCTCAGCCAGATCGTGAAGCAGTTCACCGAACCCGAGGATCGCGTTCATCGGCGTGCGGATCTCATGGCTCATCATCGCCAGGAAATCGGTTTTCGCGCGGTCCGATTGGATGGCTTTCTCGCGCTCGAAGAGCAGTCGCTCCTGCCGCCCCCTCGCGTTTAGGAACAGGATCAAGAGGATCGCTCCGATGATTCCCGACATGATGGCGATCACCGAAGTGATTACCACCACCGTGCTGGTGTCCCCGAAGCTCCGGCCCAAGTCCTTCTGCCGCTTGGCGAGTAACAAGGACTCCTCCCTGCGCATCGCGTCGATTCCTTCCCGGAAACGGTCCATCATTTCTTTGCCAGCACCGGTGGCGACGATCGCGCGTGCCGTTTCCGCATCGCCCGCCTTGATCAGCTCGATGCCCTTTGCGAGTTCCCTCTGTTTGTCGGCTGCTGCTGCCCGGATATTCTCGACCCGGGACTTCTGGGTGGGACTGTCTTGGGTGAGTTCCCCGAGCGTCTTGATCTGGTCATTCAAGGTCAGGCGCGCTCGCTCGTAAGGCTGGAGGAATCGCGACTGGCCGGTGATGACATAACCACGGTGGCCCGTTTCAAGGTCGAGCATCGATTCCACACAGCGCTGCACTTGGTCGATCACTTGGCGGCTGTGTTCCACCTCATAGAATTCCGCGAGGTTCGCCCGGGTGCTGCGCGCTGAATTCACCGCCCCATATACAATCATCACCAAGGCGATGAATGCAGGTACGAGGTAGCGGGCACGAAGATAGCGGCGCATCGGCGAGCAGGGCTGGGCGGAGTAAAACCCGGTTGTTTGGAAAAGTCCCGGATAACAGGTCAGCACTCATCCTGAGATCCGTTCAAACGGCATTACGCGGAATTGAGGAACGAGCTACCGTGCTTAGAACAGCAAGGCGCCATGCACTCTGCATTCAGGCCTGAAGAGGGATCAATTCCCGAAGGGCTGGAAACCTTGCTGGAACGGGCTTTGGAGTGAGGAGGGTGGAGTGGCACTTCTCCTGATAGACAGGTGGAGGGGCGTTCCGCACAAGGCGGTGCTTCCCACAACCTCAATCGAAGCAACCCATGAACTCTCTTGAAATCAAAGGCAATTGGAACATCGCGAAGGGCAAGTTGAAGCAAAAGTGGGGTCAGCTCACCGATGACGATCTCGACTATGTCGAGGGCAAACAAGACGAGCTTGTCGGTCGCATCCAAAAGCGCACTGGCCAGACCAAGGAAGAGGTCGAAAAGGCGATCAAGGACTTCTGCGACTGCCGCTGAGTTGAACTTTGGAGGAGTCGCTTGCGGCTCCTCCTTCTCCATCCCTACCTACCCAAGCCATGATTGGAACCATACTCCTGATCATCTTGATCCTCATGCTCATCGGAGCGCTGCCCACTTGGGGCCACAGCAAAAGCTGGGGCTATGCGCCGAGCGGTGGCCTCGGACTGATCGTCATTATTCTGATCATTCTTCTCCTGATGGGGAGGATCTGAGCCTAGTCGGTAAAGACGATCTCCACGCCTTTCTTGCGCCAAGCTTCGGCGAACTCGGCTTCCAGCTTTTGGAAGCTGCCGCCTGCGAGCAGTGCGGCGTGGGCCTTCTCGATCGGCTCTCCGGCGCGGAGCGCCTTGAGGTAGGCGGTGAGCCGGGCGGCCCGGCCGCCGCCTTCCAAGTGGCAGAAATAGTGGGTCAGGAGAAGTCCTAGACCGTAGTTGAAGTTGCCGGCCTGACCACTGAACTGATGGTAGGGGAGTTGCATAAATGTTTGAAGGCGAGGTGCTTGTATCTTTGTCCCAAGCGCCCGGCCGCCTTTCCCTTTTTCGCCGCGGGCGGTTGCGTAGGCGATGGCGGCATTGCCATGGGGATCGCAGCGGAAGTAGCCCCAGCTGTAGGGTGTGGTACATGCATACTCGGCGATGCCTTCCGTGAACCATCCGTTGGTGGAGGGGTTCATGTATGCGGATGGCGTGAGCTGGTGGGCGAGCTCGTGGATGAGGACGTGATTGGTTTTGGTGACGTCGATGCTGTAGCCGAGGGGTGACTTGATCAGGCCCAGACTTTCGACGGGAGCCATCACGAGTCCGCGCGAGGGGACGAAGCAGGCGGCACTATTGGGTGAGCCTCCGGCTCTTACGTAGTTGGCGGAGTCGCCGAAGAGGAGGATGTCATAGCGGCCCTGCCGCTGGAGTCCGCCGTCCAGTCCGAGGGGCAGGCTGGAGATGTATTTCCACGTGGTCTCGAACATCATCGCGAAATTCCGCAGCACGTCGGAGCTCAGCTTCACATCGCAGGTGAAGCGGTAGTGCGGGCTCTCGTAGATGTAGATGCCTTTCTTGGCGTCCTCGGACACCACGCGGGATTGGGAGGCACCGTCGACGCGGACCTCGGTCGGCCACGGGTAGCCGAAGTTGGGCGGTTTGGCGGGTGCCGCGACCGCCGGGGCAGGCGACTCTGCCGGCGTGACAATGGCGTTGGCCTGATTCTTGATGGAGGTTTGGTCGGCGGCGCAGAGAGAGGACAGCGATGAAACGAAGCTTCGGCCTCCTTCCATGGAGAAGATCACGTTGTTCCCGTCCAAGCGCACGAACTGGGCTTGGAAGGTCTGGCCGGCGCTGTTGGTCCAAGTCCGGATTTGGGCCCAGGCAGAGGTCGGAAGGGACGAAGCGAGAGCGCAGAGGAGGATGCCGCGAAGGGATATCACGGCATAATTCAATATCCGCTTTTCCGTGATTTTCGAGTGGAAAAAGCCTGCCTGCTCAGCGCTGGACGATCACCGGCGTGCCGAGACGCACCGCGTCGTAGAAGCGCTTGGCGTGCCGCTGCGGCAGCCGGACGCAACCGCTCGAAGCGGGATAGCCCGGGACATTTCCCGCATGCAGGCCGTAGGCGCCGCTGAAGCGAAGGAAATAGGGCATCGGCACCCCCTCAAACTTCGAGCCTGCGGGGCGGCCGCCCTTGCGGATGTCGATGTTCTCCTTCACCACCTTGCCGTGGCGGACGTAGTTCCCGTAGAGACTGGAGCGGTGGTCGGCGTCCTTCTGGATCACGCTGAAACGCCCGGTCGGGGTGCCTTTTCCTTCCCGTCCGGAGGAGATGGGGGAGACAGCCGAGAGTTCGTTGTGCTGGTAGAGGTAGGCCTTTTGTTCGCCGAGCTTCACCACGATCCTGCGGTTGCGGGTGCCGCCGCGGTCCATCATCCCGCCGAGTTCGGGGATGGTCGTGCAGCTCGCGAGGAGCAGCGGCGGGAGGCAGAGGGCGAGTCGGAACAGGCGGTTTTTCATAGGCGACAGAGGCGCTTTCCTGTTCCACGCGAATCCCGGCGCGTCAACCCCCGGGCGGGGATGAAATGCCCCCATAGGGATTTGGTGTCCGGCTTCCATGGATGGAGCGCGCGCGGGTGCTAGCATGGCAAATGTCCGGAATAGCTCCCCGGGCGCGAAACGACAGCGAATACCCCAACCCCACAAGGAAACCATGAAAACCAAGATGATCCTCAGCCTCGCCCTGCTTGCGGCGACGCTCGCTCCCGCCACCGCGCAGGAGCTCTTGGCCGGACTCGGCCCGAAGAACAAACTCGTCCTCTTCACGTCTTCCGATCCCGGGAGTGTGGAGGTGATCAAGATCACCGGCCTGCCCAAGGGTGAGGCCTTACTCGGCATTGATCGCCGCCCTGCCACCGGGCAGCTCTACGCGCTCGGCAAGACCAGCCGCCTCTATACCATCAATACGGAAACCGGAGCGGCTACCGCGATCGGCAGCGCTCCTTTCACCCCGGCCCTCAGCGGCACCCGCTTCGGGTTTGATTTCAATCCGACGGTCGATCGCATCCGCATCGTCAGCAATACGGGCCAGAACCTCCGGGCTCATCCGGATACCGGAGCAATTGCCTTCACCGATCTCAACCTTGTCTATGCGAATGGCGACGCGGCTGCCGGAGCCACTCCGGACATTTCGGGTAGCGGTTATACCAACAGCGTGAGCCCCACGCCCCTGAGCACCACGCTTTTTAACATCGATGCGGGACGAGACACCCTCGTGACCCAGAGTCCGCCGAATGACGGCGTTCTCAACACCGTGGGAGCGCTCGGGCTGAATGTGACGAACAACATCGGCTTCGACATCGCGGGTAGCAATGGGGTTGCCTATGCCAGCCTGCAAAAGAAGCTGAAGTTCGGAAAGTCCAAGCGTGCCTCGCTCTACACCGTCAATCTGACGACCGGAGCCGCCACCCTCGTGGGACCGATTGCCGGTCCGGCGGCGCTCCTCGACCTTACGGCGATGGGCAGCGTGGCGACCGCGGCCAGCGCCGAGTGATCGCCGGATCCATTTCCTTGGTAGCGATCGAAGCCGGGGCGGGAGGGCCCCGGCTTCACTTTTTATCACCTGTCCGGCTTCAGGCGGCAGGCTTCAGAAGATACCCGGCGACCCAACCCTCCTGGCCGGTGGCGCTTTTGCACCAATGCCAGCCGTGGATCTGCTTGAGGGATTCGAGTTCGTCGCCGCGCTTGATGGACAGGACGGTGGGATCGAAGGTTTCCATCGCGGCAAAGCGGCCTTCGCCCAAAGGCTCGAGAATTTCCTCCGGCACATAGCCGTCATTGCCGTCATCATCTTCGGCCCAGACCCAGCCGGGCCAAGCACGGTCCACCGGTCCGACGGTGACTTCGTTCCCCGCTTCCAGACGGATCGGGTTGCTATCCTTTTCCTCGTAGTCGGCGTTAGCGATGAAGCGCGGCATGGCGGGATGATGGAAGCAAGCGGGCGCGGCGGCAAGACCGGGGAACTTCATCGGGAATCCCGCTACGGGAGCTTCGGAAGCGTCTCAAAGGGCGTCACCGGCTCCAGCGATTCCCAGCCCTCGCGGCTGATCCACATGTCCGGATCCATGCGGTGAAAGCATTCATGGCAGACCCGGACCACTCTCCAGTCGCTCTCCTCCCCGGGGCGGAGCTCCTGGCAGTCGATCGTGAAGAAGGGATCGATGGGATCGTCTATCAGGCCTTGGTCCGGATAGGGATAGATCTCCTTGACCGAGCTGTCCTTCTCGATGCCGCAGGCCAAGCATTTCTCAATCATGCGGTGACTCCCTAGCGCTCCGGCGTTCGCTTGTCAGGCTTGTGCTTTCAGGAGGGAGGCGGCATCTCCGGGGGCGTGCCGGATGACCTGCTCTATGAAACACTGAATTCCCGCTTCGGGCATTCCGGATTCCGTGGCGGGCAGAGGGAGGTAGTGGAGGGCTTGATGGAAGGGCGGTCGATGCTGGCCGTGTTCCCGACGGGTGGTGGCAAGTCGCTCTGCTATCAGCTCCCGGCGCTGCTGCTGGAGGGAGTGACCTTGGTTGTTTCGCCGCTGATCGCGCTGATGAAGGATCAGGTGGACGCCCTGCGCGAGAAGGGCGTGGCGGCGGCACGGCTCGATTCCAGCCTGGAGCGGGAGGACTACGAAGCGGTGATCCGCTCGCTGGGCGACGGCTCGCTCAAGTTGCTCTACGTCGCCCCCGAGCGGCTTTCGAACGAGGGCTTCCGCGCACGGCTGAAGAAGCTGAAGATCGCCCTCGTCGCGATCGACGAGGCGCACTGCATTTCCGAGTGGGGCCACAACTTCCGGCCCGACTACCTGAAGCTGGCGAAACTGTGCCGCGACCTGAAGGTGCCGCGCGTGCTTTGTCTCACGGCCACGGCGACTCCGGGCGTGGCGAAGGATATCCGCGCGGCTTTCCGGATCGCGAGGGAGGACCACATCCAGCTCAGCTTCCATCGCGCGAATCTGGACCTGCGGGTCACGCCGGTCAGCGCGGCGGAGCGGAAGGAACATCTACTGCAGCGCCTCAGCGGAAGCGAAGGGGCGGCGGTGGTGTATGTGACCCTCCAGCATACCGCGGAAGAAGTGGCGACCTACCTGCAGAAGAACGGTCTCGCGGCACGAGCCTACCACGCCGGGCTGCCGGATGAGTTCCGCGCCGATGCGCAGGAAGCGTTCATGTCCGGGAAGACCCGGGTGATTGTCGCGACCATCGCCTTCGGCATGGGGATCGACAAGGCGGACATCCGGGCGGTGTATCACTACAATCTGCCGAAGAGCCTGGAGAACTACACGCAGGAGACTGGGCGCGCCGGTCGCGATGGCAAGCTCTCCACCTGCGAGTTGCTGGCCTGCGGCGACGACCTCGTGACGCTGGAGAACTTCATCTACGGCGACACGCCGTCCCCGGCGGCGGTGCGCCATCTGGTGGACCATGTGCTGCGGCTCGGATCGGAGTTCGATGTCTCCACCTACGAGCTGTCCGCGGTGAACGACATCCGCCCGCTGGTGGTGAACACACTGCTGACCTACCTGGAGCTAGAGAGGCTGATCGAGGCCACGAAGGTGTTCTGGTCGACCTGGCAGGTGCGTTTGCTCCGCGGCTTGGAAGCGACGCTGGCGGGCTACGATGAACGCCGTAAGAGTTTTCTGAGAAAGATCTTCGCCGCGGCGACGGAAGGACGGAGCTGGTACACCTTCGACGTGTCCGAGGTGGCCTTGAAAACCGGGGAGGATCCGCAGCGGATCACCGCTGCTCTCGGCTACCTAGAGGAAGCGGGCGACATCGCGCTGAAGAAGTCCGGAGTTCGCCAAGGGTACCGCATCAAGAAGGACCCGGGCGATCTGCACGAGCTCGCGCGGCGCTTGGACGAGAAGTTCCGGCGTCGTGAGGACGCGGATCTCGAGCGTCTTCGTGAAGTGGTGGAGCTCGCCGAGCAAAAGGGCTGCATCACCGGCTTCGTCACGGGGCACTTCGGTGAAACCCTGGCGGCGCCGTGCGGGCACTGCGACCGCTGTCGCGGCCTGAAGCCGGAGCCGATCCCGCGCACGCAGCGGCAGCAACCTTCGGATGAGGACCTCCTTGTCATCGGTAACCTGCGGGACGAGCGACATGCCGCCTTGAAGACGCCGCGGCAACTGGCGCGCTTCCTCTGCGGGATCAGCAGCCCGGCCGTGACGCGGGCGAGACTGGGAAGGCACGAGGCCTTCGGTCTTCTGGAGAGTCGGCCTTTTGCGGAAGTGCTCATGATTGCCGAGTCCCTCTGATGCAGCCGCGATGGGGGCATAGGGATTTGGTTTCCGGCTTCAGTGGGCGGGTGGTGATTCATGGCTTAGGACGTGGAGTTGCAAGAGAGCGACTCCCAACCAATGAAACCAAACACTGACTCCTCGAATCTTCCTTCTGAACTTATCTCCGGTCGCCGTGGCTTCTTGCGGTCGGTCGGTCTCGGTGTAGGTGCCGCCGCGCTGGCCGCCGCTCCCACCGCTTCAGCAGCGCCCTTCTACTTTGGAAACAAGAAGGCCCGCCGCGATGCCGACGTGTTGAACTTCGCCCTGAATCTCGAATATCTTGAGGCGGAATACTACCTGCGGGGCACCACCGGCCAAGGCTTGGAAGCCATGGGCATCGGCGTCGACGGTGCAGGCACCGCGGGGAGTGTCGTCGTGAAGGCGAATCCCGCCGTCAACTTCACTACTCCGGCCATCGCGCAGTACGCCGCCGAAATTGCGGAAGATGAAGCGAATCACGTGCGCTTCCTGCGCGCCGCCCTTGGCTCGACCCGTTTCGATCAGGTCGCGCGTCCGCAGATCGATCTGCAGAACAGCTTCAATGCGCTCGGCACCCTGCTTGGCATCGGGCCCTTCGATCCCTTCGCAAACGAGCTGAACTTCCTGTTAGGTGCTTTCATCTTCGAAGACGTGGGCGTCACCGCTTACAAAGGTGCGAGCCCGCTAGTCACGAACAAGGCTTTCCTGGAAGCGGCGGCCGGTATCCTCGGGGTGGAGGCGTATCATGCCGGCATGGTGCGCACGCTTCTCTTCCAGCAGGGGACGCAGGTGCAGAACACGGTGAATGCGATCTCCGCGCTGCGTGCGTCCCTCGACAACCAGCCGAGCGGCGCTCCGGCCCTCGATCAAGGGATCCTCGTCGCGGGCGAGGCGAACATCGTTCCGGCCGATACCAACTCGGTGGCCTTTAGCCGCAGCACGCGTCAGGTGCTGAATATCGTCTATGGCGGTGTGAACGCCGCGGCCGGGCTCTTCTTCCCTGCTGGCCTCAACGGGGCCATTCGCTAGGAGCAAAGGGTGCGGGCGGGTGGATGCCGACACATTCACCGCCCGTGCCCGAGGCCTCGGCTTTATGCGCGAAAAATGCGATTCCGGTGCAGAATGCTGTAACTCGACGGCCCATTTCCGATCTCCGGGCGAGTCTATTTGGTCCTTATAAAGAATAGGACGCGGCATAGGCTTGTTTTATCTATAAAGATAGTCAGGCTCGGTGTCATAATGAAGACCGGGCTCTCGCCACTCGCCGCCTTCGTCATCCTCCTTCCCGTTTCCGCATCTGCACTGGATAGCAACGGGAACTCGCAGAGCGATGTATGGGAAATGGTCTTCGGTGCCAGCGGGCTGCCCGCCGGTGGCGATGCCGACGGCGACGGCTGGAGCAATAGCTTGGAGAGCGCGGCAGGGACGAATCCCTTTAGCGGTGTTTCGCGTCCCAAGATGGAGATCGTTAGCGGGGCCGGGGGTCAGCTCACGCTCGCGTGGGAAGGGATGGCGGGGAAGCGCTACGCGATTCGCAGTAGCACCAACCTCCAGACGTGGTCGGCCTTCGAGCAGAACATTCCCGGGACGGGTGTCCCGCTGCAGCGCACCCTCGGTGTCGTTAGCGGCCGGGCCTTCTTCAAGGTTGAGCCTTCGGATATCGATAGCGACGCGGATGGTGTGAGCGACTGGGAAGAGCTGGTGATCGGCTTCGATCCTTCGAGCAACCGCACGGGCCGCTACTCCCAGACGGACTCGCAGCGGATCGTCTCCGGGCTCACGGCTGCGAATGTCATCAGTGTAGCATGCTATGATGACGCCTGCGCCGAAGGCTGGCCGGATCCCGCGGTGCTGGTTCTGCGGCGCAGCGGGGGCTTGAGGCCGTTGGCGGTGAATTTCTCATTGGGCGGTACGGCCACGGCGGGATCGGACTATACGCCTTCGGTTACCGGTGGCGTCGCGAACTTCGCCGCGGGGCAGCGGGAGCTGTTCGTGAAGATCCATCCGCTTGCGGATGCCCAGACGGGCGAAAGTACGGAGACCGTCGTACTAACGGCACTGGCGGGTACGGGCTACAGTGTGAGCGTGGCGAATAGCGCGACGGTTTCGATCTCCGAGCCCGCTCCAAGTCATCCCTCCGCCAAGGAGGCGGCGCGCTTTCTCATCCAAGCCGGCTTCGGCCCCGATCAGGACTCGGCTGCCGATCCTGACCAGATCCCCGAGAACGTGGAAGAGGTGATGGCGATGGGCATCGAAGCCTGGATCGATGATCAACTCACCCGCCCGATCGGCCGTCTGACGCCGATGATGGAATGGCAGGCGGAACTGGAGGAGAATGATCCGGATCCCCGGCTCTGGAACAACACGAAGATGAACGCGTGGTGGGGCCGGGCGATGGGCCTGCCGAAGCTGCGGCCGGATGCCAGCACCGAGCAACTGCCCGATCCGCTGCGGCAGCGCGTGGCCTTTGCGCTCAGCCAGATCTTCGTCATCAGCGACCGGATGGAGCGCCTCGCGGTAGAGCCGGCGGCCATGGCCCACTACTACGACAAGCTCCTGGAAGGCAGTTTCGGGAACTATCAGACGCTCTTGAAGGACGTCTCGATGCATCCCTGCATGGGGCACTATCTCAGTCACTTCGCGAACAAGAAGTCCGATCCGGTTAACCGGACCTTCCCGGACGAGAACTACGCGCGGGAGGTCATGCAGCTCTTCAGTATCGGCCTATGGATGCTGAACCCGGATGGTAGTCACATCCTGGACGCTCAGGGGCAGTCGATTCCGACCTACTCGAATGCGAATATCACCGAGTTCGCCCGGGTCTTCACGGGCCTGTCCTTCGGGGCGATGGCGAATAGCTCGCCCCTTCAGTTCGGCGCTTGGGACGGTGACTTCAGGGTCCCAATGAAGGGTTGGGACGAGCATCACGACCTCGGGCCTAAGACGCTGCTGTTGGGGGCAACCACTCCGGCGCGGACGGCGAGTGCAGGGAATACCGGGACTGCGACGATGGCGGATGTGGATGCGGCGATCGCGAATCTCTCCAATCATCCGAACGTGGGGCCTTTCATCGGGCGCCTTCTGATCCAGCGTCTGGTCACTTCCAATCCATCGCCTGCCTACATCGGCCGCGTCGCCGCGGCCTTCAATGCGACCCCGCGCGGTGACATGGGGCGAACCGTGAAGGCGATCCTGATGGACCCCGAGGCGCGGGATCCGGCGAAGATGTCCGACCCTACCTTCGGCAAGCTGCGCGAGCCATTCCTGCGGACGGTGAATGTGGCGCGTGCCTTCAATGCCTCCACGCAGGCGGGGTGGTTCTACCTTTCCAATCTCGACGAGAATCACGTGCAGGAGCCCTTGAACTCTCCGAGCGTCTTCAACTTCTACCTGCCTACCTATATGCCTCCGGGGCCTTTGGCTTCGGCCGGGCTAGTGGCACCGGAGTTGCAGATCGTGAATGCCGCCTCGTGCGTGACTGCTCCGAACTTCTTCTGGAACCAGATGGTGGATGCGGAGTATGGCCTGGGCGCTTCGAAGCCGGAGCGCTCCGCCGTGCTGAATCTCGATCAGGAGTGGCTGATGAACGTCCCGGCATCCGCGATCAACCAAGACCAGCCGAACGTGCAGCCGCTCGATCCGGATCCGCTGCTGCGCCGTCTCGACCTTGTTCTAACAGGCGGAACCCTCGAGCCGGAATCCTTCCAAATCATCCGGGAGGCGATGGCGCGTGTCGGGCCGGCCGACGGTGGATGGCAGTGGCACCACGGACGCCTGAAGCTCGCCCTGTATCTGATCATCTGCAGCCCCGAATTCTCGGTGCAACATTGAAGCTCTTCATCCCATGAACCGTCGTCGCTTTCTTGGTCAGGCCAGTTGTTCCGCGGTCAGCGCCATTCCCGTGCTGAATACCCTGCTGAACCTGCGTCTCGCGAGTTCGATCGCGAATGCCGCACCGCCGGGGCCCGGCGAGTATCGTGCGCTGGTGTGCCTCTTCCTGAGCGGGGGGAATGACAGCTTCAACATGCTGTCGCCTTTCAGCGGTCCTTCTTCAACCCACGGGAACTCCCGCACGGAGTACGAGAACAGCCGTGGCAACCTGGCGCTGCCGCTCGCGGGCCTGCATGAGATCCATCCTCTCAATACTCCCGGCCGGACTTTCGCGGTGCATCCTTCCATGCCGAAGTTGGCGGCCCGTTTCGAGGCGGGTGATGCGGCCTTTGTCGCGAACGTGGGCACCTTGATCGAGCCGGTCTTCAACCGGACCGAGGTGGCGAATGCGTCCAAGCGTCTGCCGCTGGGTCTTTATTCCCATTCGGATCAGATCGAGCAGTGGCAGACGAGTGTGCCGCAGAGTCGGTCGGGAGTGGGCTGGGGCGGGCGGATGATGGATCTGATCAAGGACATCAATCCCAGCCAGCTGGTCTCGATGAACATCTCGATGGACGGGAGCAATGTCTTCCAGAGCGGGATCACCGGTGCGGAGTATGCGGTGAAGCCGAGCAGCTCGGCCACGGAGGGTGGTGCGCAGGCACTTGCGGGATACGCGGCGAACTACGGCTCGAGTCCCTTCACGAACGTCGCAAGCCACGCGGTCGATAGCATGCTCGCGCGGCAGTATGGCCACTTGTTGCAGGAGACCTTCCAGCAGAAGCGCCGGGATTCGCAAGAGGCGTATGCGATCTACGCCGAGGCGACTTCCGGCACGCTTCCGGGCGATGTGAAGTTCCGGCTCGTGAACAATGAGGTGGAGGATACCGATGCGAACCGCCTGGGGCAGCAGCTTCACCAGGTGGCGAAGGCGATCATGGGACGGAACACGATCGGAGCGCTGCGGCAGACCTTCTTCGTCAACCTTGGCGGGTGGGATCACCATAGCGAGACGCTGTCGCAGCAGGAGGGAATGCTGAAGGATGTGGACGATGCGATCGGTGCCTTCTGGAACCAGTTGGTGCTGCTGGGGATCCAGGATCAGGTCACGCTCTTCACCGCCTCGGACTTCGGCCGGACGCTCACCAGTAATGATCGCGGCTCCGATCATGCTTGGGGTGGCAATCACTTCATCATGGGCGGGAGCGTGGATGGGCGGAAGATCTTCGGCCAGTATCCGAGCCTAGCGCTCAACCCGGAGATCGGCAGCGAGCTGAATGCACTGGATACGGGGCGCGGGCGGATGATCCCGACCACGAGCTGCGACGAGTACTTCGGCGAGCTGGCGCTATGGCTCGGTGTGCCACCCTCCAGCCTGCACTTGGTGCTGCCGAATGTGGGGAACTTCTTCAGCCCGGGAGCAACCGGACCGCTGGGCTTCTTCGGGTGATCACACCGGGACGGGAATCGAAGCGAGGATATCGGTGATGACCTGGCGACCGGTGACGCCGGAGAGCTTCGCCTCCGGGGCGATGACCATGCGGTGCGCGATGACATCCGCCGCGACGGTCTGGATGGTTTCCGGCACGACGAAATCGCGTTCCTCGAAGAGCGAGAGGGCCTGTGCCATCTTCATGAGCGCGATGGAGGCGCGCGGGCTGGCTGCGAGCTGGACGTCGTCGCGGCCGCGGGTGGCGGAGACGATGTCCACGATGTAGCCGCGAAGTTCGTCGCTGATGCGGACCGTGCGTGTCGCTGCCAGCAGGCCCACGAGATCGTCGCGATTCACCACCGGCTGCAGTAGGTCGACCGGGTGTTGCTCGATCTGGTCCGAGAGGATGGCCCGCTCTTCTTCCGGGGTGACGTAGCCGAGGCGGCTCTGGATCATGAAGCGGTCCATCTGCGCCTCGGGCAGCGGATAGGTGCCGCGGAATTCCACCGGGTTCTGGGTGGCGATCACGAAGAAGAGGCCGTCCAGATCGTGGCGCTCGCCATCGATGGTGGCTTGGCGCTCGGCCATGGCTTCCAGCAGCGCGGATTGCGTGCGGGGTGAGGCGCGGTTGATCTCATCGGCCAGCAGGATGTCCGCGAAGACCGGTCCCGGCCGGAAGCGGAACTCCTGCGTGCGCGGATCAAAGATGGAAACACCGAGGATATCCCCGGGGAGAAGGTCGGGGGTGAACTGAACCCGCTTGAAGGCTGCGCCGTCGACCGACTTGGCGATCGCCTTCGCCAGTGTGGTTTTGCCGGTTCCGGGAACGTCCTCGACCAAGGCGTGGCCGCCGCCGGCGAGGCAGGCCAGGATATTGCGGAGTGCGGTGTCTTGGCCCCGCACCACGGTGCGGACGGCATCTTCGAGACTGCGGGCGGTTTGTCGGGCGGCAGTGAGGTCGCTCATTCCTTGGATTCTTTGGAGCCGCGATCGGCGGCGGAAATAGTACGATGCTTCTCGTAGATGCCCTCCAGTTCGGTCCGGGCACCTTCGGGCAAGCGCGTGCCCACCCGCTCCAGCACGGTGCGGTTGCGCAGGCCGCGATTGTCGGTCAGGGGATCGAACAAGTTGATCTCGGGCAGGATTCTCGTTCCTTCGGCGGTCGTCGCGAGCACCACCATGGGGTAGGAGTCCGCGGAGTCGTCGCCCTCCATCGGCGGCACGCGCAGGCTGACGGCGGTCCAGCGACCGGCGCGGTGGATTGCGAGGATCTCCCCGGCCTGCCTGCCGGTCAGGTCATTGCTGCAGGCCTTGAGCATGTCGAGCGGACCGCGTTCGTCATCGAGACAAACGGAGAGGGCGAAGTAGCGGAGAGCATCGCCGTCGGCGACCGCCCTGCGGGATTCTTCCACGATCTTGCGGGCTTCGTCTTCCGCAGGTGCGGAGTCCGCCGCCACGCCGCCGATCTTCTGGATCAGCCCGTTCCACCATTCGGCATCGCGCGCGGCTAGGGAAGGCTCCAGGAGTTTCGAGATAGCGAGTTCGTCGGTGGTGTAGGGCAGTGCGGATTCGCCGGAGAAGCCGGGATTCGCGAGCCAGCCGTCGGCGCTGCGCTTGAAGAAGAGGCACTCGATCGAAGGGTCGCCGGAATCTCGCGCGGAGAACATCTGGACCAGTGCCCATGCATCGTCGCCGGACTCGTGCACTTCGAGCAGGACCGGGGTGGCTTCAGAGAAGGGCAGGTGAATGCGCTGCCAGAGACGGCCTGCACGGCTGAGGGCGTTCAGGGCGGTGGCGGGCGTGGTGTGCAGGTCCATGCGTGCGCAGACCGGGGTGAGCGAGGGCGCGCGGAAAGCGGTGAGCAGTTGTGCGGCGGCTTCACGCGCGGTTTGCTCACGACGCGGGGCCGAAGCTGTGGCAAGTTTCTCGGGGAATTTTTCGAGGAAGGGCGCTTCTTGCAGGGCGTCCTGTTCTTCCTTCCGTCTACGGTCCTCCTCCGCTTGGGCGATATCGCGGTTCGACTGGCCGGGTGCCCGGCGTGTTTCGGGCGCCATCAGGTCGTGCGTGAGGCGAATGCGCCAAGTGTCGGACTTCGAGCGGACGAAGGGGAGATCGATCATGTGCGCCTTGGGGGTAACGCGGTAGTTTCCGGCGGGATCGAGGGCGACGATGGTGACGAGCGGTTCGTCGATTCCGCTTTCGGCGGCGACGATGGCGCGGGCGGCTTCGGGGGCACCGATGAGACGCCATTGCGGATGCGTGATCTCCTTTTTGCGGAGCATCCGCGAGGTGACCTTGTAGATGTCATCCCAGTCGGCAGGCCGGGGGTCTTCGAGGCCGCCGAGTAGTGCGAGCACTGCGGGAAGATCGCGGGCTTGCACGGCGGAGATGAAGTCACCGGCGAGCTTCTCGGGGGTGGCTTCGTGCAGTTCGTCCGGAGTTTTGAACTTCCGCATCTCCTCGTTGAGGAGAGCGAAGGCGTCGTTCTTGAGACGGACCAGTTGTTCGGTGCGCGCGAGGAGCATCCAGCTTTCGAGGTCCTTCACCCTTTGGAGGAAGCCGGGGCGGAAGCTGAGGCCGGTGCTGTTGAAGGACGAGGGCATCGGCGCGGGCAGCCATTTGTCGGCGCTCTTCACCAAGCCGATGGCATGGATCTGGACCGTGCTGGCGTCGAAGTCGGTGATCTGCGAGACGAGCACTGCGGCGAGGTCGCCGTCCTGCTTGTCCGCCACCACCTTGAGGTCTTCCGTGCGGAGGGTCTTGCGGAGCTGGCCGAGACTGGAGCGGATGTCGCTGACGTCTTCCTCCGTGGCCTCCGGCGAGAGAGCGGTGTTCTCGCCGGGTTTTTCTTCGGCCTTTCCCGTGGCGACTTCGCGCAACCAGATCACCGCGGCCTCCGACGGGCTCTGCTGAGCCGCCGGAGCGATGCCGCTGACGAGCAGCAGCGCGATGACCACGGGTGATTTCATCTGTTAGAGGCTCTGGTGGAAGCGGTCGTTCGGCATGAGGGAGAGGACGAAACCGGCCAAGAGTTGGATGGTCCGCTCGACGTCGTCGAGGTGCGCCGTCTCCACCACGGAGTGCATGCAGCGCAGAGGCAGGGAGACCAAGCCGCTGGGCACGCCTTCGCGCTGGTGGAAGATCTTGTCGGTGTCGGTGCCGGTAAAGCGGCTGCTGGCTTCGTGCTGAACGGGGATCTTGCCCTTGGTGGCGGTCTCGATCAGGCGTTTGACCACCAGCGGGTGATTGGCTGTGCCGTGGCTGATGGTCGGGCCGCCGCCCAGCTTCACGCTGCCGAACTTGGAATTGTCGATGCCCGGGGTATCGGTCGCGTGGGTCACGTCCAGGCAGATGCAGACGTCGGGATTCAGGCGATAGGTCGCCATCATGGCGCCGTTGCCGCCGATTTCTTCCTGCACCATGTTCGCGCAGATCAGGGTGAAGGCGGGCTTCTTTTTGCTCTTGGCGATGCGCTTCATCACTTGCGCGATGATGTAGCCGCCGATCCGGTTATCGATCGCACGACCGACCAAGCGCTTGTGGGCGAGTTCGGTCGGGCCGTCTTCATAGACAGCCGGGTGACCGACGCGCAGACCCATGGCCGTCACTTCCTTGGCATTCGAGGCGCCCACATCCACCCAGAGCTCGTGTACCTGCGGCGCCTTTTCGTCGCCGAGGTTGTCGCGGCGCAAGTGGATGGCGGTGTTGCCAATGATGCCGCGCACCGGGCCCTTGTCGCCTTGGATGATCAAGCGGCGGCCGCGTGCCGTGGCGATGTCGCTGCCGCCGATCTGGCTGATCCGGATGAAGCCGTCCTGCTGGATCGACTTGATCATGTAGCCGATCTCGTCCGCGTGCGCGGTGAGCATCACGGTCTTCTGGGACTTTCCGGGCAGGGTCGCCCAGGTCGAGCCGTAGGCGTCGCAGGCCACTTCCGCGGCGATCGGTTTCAGGTATTCCGCCCAGACCCGCTGCCCCGGCATCTCAAATCCAGTCGGGCTGGGGGTCTGCAACAGCTTGAAAAGGAAATCCCGGTCGTCTTGCGTCATCCCCCGCATTCAAGCAGGCCCGGTGCCGAGAGCAATCGGGGAGTGAGGGGGTGTCGGGTGAAAGATAGGGCGTCTGCCGCTCACTTCCGCCCGGCGAAAAAGGCCCGGATCTCCGCACCAATCTCTTTCGCGTGAGTCTCCAGTGCGAAGTGGCCGGTGTTGTAGAAGACTACCTTCGCCTCCGGGTTATCGCGCTTATAAGCCTCGGCTCCGGGTGGGAGGAAGAAGGGGTCGTTCTTACCCCAGACCGCGAGGGTCGGGACCTTCCGGGTCCGGAAGAACTCTTGGAACTTTGGGTAGAGCTTCACGTTGTTCTGATAGTCCCCGAAGAGGTCGAGCTGGATCTCCGCGCTCTGGGGGCGATCGAGCAGCATTTGGTCCAGCGTGTAGGACTCGGGGGCGACGAGGCTCTCATCCTTCACACCGTGAACGTACTGCCAACGGGTCGCCTCCAGCGTCAGCATCTGGCGCAGGGCATCGCGGTTTTCTTGGGTCGGCTTTTCCCAGTAGTTGCGGACCGGTTGCCAACCCTCCTCGGAAAGACCCTCGACGTAGGCATTCCCGTTCTGCGTGACGATCCCGGTGATCCGGTCCGGATACTTGAGGGCTAGGCGGAAGCCGACCGGCGCTCCGTAATCGAAGACGTAGATCGAGAACTTCTCCAGCTTCTGCCGCTCCACGAAGTCTCCCATCACTCCGGCCAAATGGTCGAAGGTATAGCTGAACTGCTTGTGGTCCGGTGCGCTGGAAAAGCCGAAGCCGGGGAGATCCGGCGCGATCACGTGGAAGTCGGCGGAGAGCTCGGGGATCAGGTCCCGGAACATGTGGCTGGAGCTGGGGAATCCATGGAGAAGGAGGATGGCGGGCTTCGCGGGATCTCCGGCCTCGCGGTAGAAGATCTTTGCTTCGGGCAAGTCCACCGTCTCGTAGCGGACTTCAGGATTGGCGGCGGCGGTGAGAGCGAGGGCGCCTGTCGCGAGTGTGGATACGAGTTTCATAGATGATGTTCTTTGTAACCTTCAAATATTTGTAATGACGGTTACTATGTGCAGCCGCCAATGAAACTTGTCAAAACTAATTTTGAAGGTTACTTTACCGGGGTGAGCAGCGCCGTTCCGGAATTCGTCTTCCTTGGGGAGCATCCCGCCTTGGATTTCGCGAACACGCTCTATGCCCCGCATGGGGAGCTGGAAGACCAGTTGCGGTCTTGGGCGGATGTGAGGGAGTGGCTGCGTCAGGCCAGCCTTGATGACGAGGTCGGCACCGCGGGGGACTTGGAGGCGGTGGTGGCACTGCGTTCGGCTTGGGCGCGGGAGATCGCCGGCATGCTGGCGGGCAAGCCGGTGAGCAAAGGCTTCCTCAAGGCGCTGAATGCCGCCTTGGAGAAAGATCACTTCTCCGAAGCGGTGACGGAATCCCTCGAGTTGGTCCGGTCCTCATCCCGGCTGCAGGGTTCGGACCGGGTCATGGCGATCCTTGCGCGCCAGATCGCGAGCTTCCTCACGGAGTGCAATCGCGACTACCTGCGCCAGTGCGCGGGTCACGGTTGCGTGCTCTACTTCTACGACACGACCAAGAACCACCGCCGCCAATGGTGCAGCGCGGCGGCGTGCGGCAACCGCCACAAGGTTGCCGCCTTCCGCGAGCGTCAGGCCAAGAAGAAGAGCAGCTGAATCAGTAGCCGAGGAAGTTTTCCAGAATCCGCTTTCCGTCCTGGGTCAGGATCGACTCGGGGTGGAACTGGACGCCGTGCACCGGGTGTTCTTTGTGCTTCAGGCCCATGATCTCGCCCTCCGCGGTCCACGCGGTGATCTCCAGGCAATCCGGGAGCGTCTCGCGTTTTACGATCAGGGAGTGATAGCGCGTGGCCTCGAAGGGGCTCGGCAGCCCGGCGAAGACGCTCTTGCCCTCATGGAGGATCGGCGAGGTCTTGCCGTGCATGAGACGGTCGGCCCGGACGACATCGCCGCCGTAAACCTGTCCGATCGACTGGTGGCCGAGGCAGACGCCTAGGATCGGGGTGCTGGCTCCCAGCTTCTCGATCAGCTCGCAGGAGATGCCCGCTTCGTTCGGTGTGCAGGGACCCGGCGAGATGCAGATCCGTTCCGGTTTGAGCGCCTTCACGTCTTCCACCGTCAGCGCGTCGTTGCGCACGATCTTCATCTCCGCCCCGAGCTCGCCGAAGTACTGGACAAGGTTGTAGGTGAAGGAGTCGTAATTATCGATGATCAGCAACATGGCGGCTTATCCTTCCAAGGTTTTGGCGAGGGCGATGGCGCGGAGCAGGGCCTTCGCCTTGTTCACGGTTTCCACGTATTCGTAGGTCGGATCGGAGTCCGCAACGACCCCGGCACCGGCCTGCACGTATGCTTTGCTGTCCTTCAATAGGCAGGTCCGCAGCGTGATGCAGGAGTCGTGGCCACCGTCGAAGCCGAAGTAACCGACGGCACCGGCGTAGGCCCCGCGCTTGCTCTTCTCCAGCTCGTTGATCACCTGCATGGCCCGGATCTTCGGTGCACCGCTCACGGTTCCGGCGGGGAAGGTGGCGCGCAGCACATCGTAGGAGCTGTGGCTGTTGTCGAGAGTGCCGGTCACGTTGGACACGATGTGCATCACGTGGCTGTAACGCTCGATGATCATGAAATCATCGACCTTCACGCTGCCGTGTTCGGCGATGCGGCCGACGTCGTTGCGGGCGAGGTCCACCAGCATCAGGTGCTCCGCGCGTTCCTTCGGGTCGGCGAGAAGTTCGGCGGCCAGAGCATCGTCTTCCGCCTGCGTTTTGCCTCTCCAGCGGGTGCCGGCGATCGGGCGGATATCGATCCGGCCACCGATGGCGCGGACGTGAACTTCCGGGGATGAGCCCACCAGCGAGAAGTCGCCCAGTTCCAAGATGAACATGTAGGGCGAGGGATTCACGTGGCGCAGGGCGCGGTAGAGATCCACCGGCGAGCGGTGGAAATCCGCGCCGAAACGCTGGCTCGGCACGAACTGGAACACGTCGCCCGCGGCGATGTATTCCTTGCCCTTGCGCACCATCTCCTCGAACTCCTCTTGAGTCGTGTTGCTCACCGCCTGCTCCGGCTCCACCGGCGCGAGGCCGTTCAGGGCCGGCACGTGCAGCGGGCGGTTCAGCATTTCCACCAGCGCGGCCACCTTTGCGCGCGCGGCGCCGTAGGCTTCCTCCAGGCTGGCGTGATCGCCGGTGAAGGCGTTCGCGATGATCTGCAAGCGGCGCAGGCGTTGATCGAAGACGACCAAGGTGTCGGCCAGCATGAAGACTGCGTCCGGAATCCCGAGCTCGTCCTTCGGCGCGGCTGGTACCGTCGGCTCGAACTGGCGGACAGCGTCATAAGAAAGATAGCCCACCAGACCGCCGCAGAAGGGCGGGAGATTCCCGTGGAGGACGGGCTTGTAGCCGCCCATGTGGCGCTGCAGCGCGGCCAGCACGTCGTCTTCCACCGTCACGTGTTCGACGTGCGAGCCTTCCTTGATGCTGAGATCCTTGCCGCGGGCCTCGATGACCCGGCGCGGACCGCTGCCGATGATCGACCATCGTCCGCCCTTCTCCGTGCTTTCAGCGCTTTCGAGCAGGAAGGAATGACGCGCGTCGCGCACCTTGAGGTACGCGGACAGCGGCGTCTCGAAGTCCGCGGCAAGCTGGGTGTAGACAGGGATCACATTGCCCTGGGCAGCCAGCTTCGCGAATTCTTCGAACGACGGTTCGACCGGAATGGGATTCACAACGCGCGGGAGCATGCCCGGGAAGAGGCCGGGCGCAAGTCCGGAGCGACCGGGGCGGCGGCGGGTCGCACGCGGCGGGAGGCCGGCGTTTTTTCCCGAAGATTCCTGTTCGCCTTCATCGCGCGGTAGCGGGTTCCATGATGAGATCGCGATTTCCGCCGATGAATCCGTCCCCGCCCACCGACGACTTCCAGCTCCTCGACCGCTTCCTGAAGGCGAAGGACCAGCGTGCCTTCGCCCTGCTGATGGAGCGTCATCTGCCGCTGGTCTATTCGGTGGCGCTTCGGGTCACGGGCCAGCCGCAGCTCGCACAGGAGATCGGGCAGGATGTTTTCCTGAAACTGGTCCGCAAGCCGCCTACATCCATGAAGCGAATCCCGCTGGCCGTATGGCTCCACCGCGCGACCCGCTGCCGCGCCATCGACATGCTGCGCTCCGAGCGGCGGCGCGAAGCCCGGGAACGTGCGGTCGCAGCCGAACCCGCTGCCGGTGCTCAGCTCGACGAGGAGGCCTTGGCCTGCTTGGACGAGGTGATCGACCGTTTGCCGGAGAGCGAGCGTCATCTGGTGGTGGGCCGCTTCTTTCTCGGGCAGAGTTTTCCGGAGCTTTCTTCCCGGACGGGAGCGAGCGAGGACGCGATCCGGATGCGGCTCAACCGCTCCTTGGAGAAGATGCGCGTCTCCTTCTCCCGACAGGGGATCACCACCACCGCGGCGATTCTTGCCCGCGCCCTACCGGCGCAGGCTCTCACCATCCCGCCCCGGGGCATGGCGGCCTCGATCCTGAAGTCGGTCTCAGCCGTCGGCGTGGGTGCGGCGGCCCCGGGATCCTTCCTCAGCTCCCTTTACCTCATGACCAGCATACAGAAATACACCATCGGCGGGGTCCTGCTGCTTGCGGCAGCCATCCCCGTGGCCATCCAGATCCAGCAGGGGCAGGATCCCCACAAGACCGACTCCGGAACCCCGCCCGTCGCACATTCCTCCGCTCTGCCCTCCGCACCCGAAACGAAACGGAAGGCGGAGAAGAGCGAGCGGACGCCGCGCAGCGGACTCGAAGGCGAATTCGCCGCACTGGCGGAGAAGTATGGCGAATCGGAAGCCCGCCAAGCACGATCCTTGGCCAGCCAGAGTGCCAGATTGGTGCGACAGATCGGGAGCATGGAGGGGCTCAAGGAGAAGCTAGGTGCCGGAGTGAAGCAGGAGATCGAGTTGCTGGCGAAAGAGCTAGGCCTCGATGCCGGGCAGCAGGCCACGATCGAGGCCATGGGAGAAGAGGCGATCTCCGAACGGATCACGGATCTCGGGAGAGTGGCCACGCGGACCGAAGAGAATCTGCCCGCGCTGGCCGAAGTCTTCCTCGCCCTTGATGCGGTGAGCCGGGGCAAGATCGATGAAGCTGCCTTCAAGGATGCGCTGCACGACAAGGTCGGGAAGCTGAGTCTGGGCAACACTTCGGTGCTCGAACTGATCGGCTTGGTGGGAGTGAGGGCGGTCTACAAGGCCCAAGATCCCTTCGCGAGTTCTCCCGAGTTGTCGAAGCGCTTTGCCGAGCAACTGGATTCGGAACGGCGGCTTCGCTACCAGGATATCCGCGATACTAATGCGGCGAACGCGGCGGAGTTCCCGGAACTCACCCGGCGGAATCTGGAGGCCATCTCCTCGAACATCACCGGAATGGGCAAGATCTTCGAGGCGATGGAGATGATGGATACCGAGGCTATCCGTAGCGGGAAGTAGCCGCTACTCCTCCTTCTCCTTTTTGACATCGGTGATCTTTTCGAGCCAGCCTACCCGGTTCCCGGCATCTTGGATCACCGTCAGTTCAACCTCATAGTCGTACCAATCTTCGTTCTCGAGGGCGCCCCATGCGGAGATGAGCAGCCGGTCCGCGGCGAGCCATCTGAGCGGCTTGTTAGACGAGCTGCCCGTACCCCGGAGGATGCCCAGGCGGCCATAGATATTCTGGGTGAAATCCTGAAGCTGGACCTGCTTCGCCTCATCCGCGGTCACGTGGAAAACCATGAGATTGCGGGTGTTCCGTGTGGTGCGGATGGAGACGGCAGCGAGCCTGCCATCCGAGCTCCAGAGCAATTCGGGGACCTCCGTGCCGAAACCGCCGGAGGGGAACGATGCGATCTTCTTCCCAGTTGATTTGACCTTGAAGATGATCTCTTCGGCTTCCCCTCCGTCGTTGGATATCCGATAGACCGCCTCGATGGCCTTGTCCGGACAGGCGGCCAGCGGTTGTTCCTTGGCCGAGGCCGTGGCGAGCAGGCAGGGGAGGAGGAAAGTCAGGGTCCACCGCATGGTGAACTCGTAGCAAGATTCCCAGGGCGCGGCAAGGAGCGCGGGCTGCTCCGGCGGTGAGACAGTCGGGTGATCGGGGACTTGCTGTGAAGGGTGGCCGCCCCCTGCCTGACCTTTCGGAGAAAGGTCCCTGCCTTGGTCACAGTGACCGCAGTTCGAGGTAGGCCTCGATTTCTTCCGCAGGGTTGTGGGCGCGCATGAGAGACTCGCCAATGAGGACGGCGTTCGCGCCGGCATCGAGGGCGCGCTGGACATCTTCCACGCTGCGCAGGCCGGACTCGGAGACGAGGATGACGTCGTCGGAAACTTCGTCGGCGAGGGTCTCGGTGGTGGCGAGGTCGATCTCGAAGGTCTTCAGGTTGCGGTTGTTGATGCCGATGAGATCGGCACCCAACTCGATGGCGCGCTCCATCTCGGGCAGGTCGTGGACTTCCACCAGCACGTCGAGCTGAAGGTCCTTGGCCTCGTTGTAGAGGCGCTTCATCAGCTCGTCATCGAGCGCGGCCACGATGAGGAGGATCGCATCCGCACCGGCCACCACGGCCTCATGGATTTGCACGGGATGGATGGTGAAGTCCTTGCGGAGCAGAGGGGCGTCCGAGAACTCGGAGATCTTCGAAAGGTAGCTGAGGGAGCCTTGGAAGTACTTCTCGTCGGTGAGGATCGAGAGGCAGGAAGCGCCGCCGTCGAGGTAGCGCTTGGCCTGGCGGATAGGGTCGAAATTCGGGTCGATCAGGCCGACGGAGGGCGAGGCCTTCTTCACCTCCGCAATCACACCGAGGCGATCGCCGCCGCGGTCGAGGGCGGCGCGGAAACCCCGGAATTCATTGCGCTGAAGGGCGGCGGCACGGATGTGCGCGGCACGCGGCATCAGGGCTTCGACTTCCAGGCGCTTGGTGGCGATGATCTCGGCGAGCTTGTCGGACATGGACGGGCGGGGGAGGAGAAACCACGGAATGCCCGCTCCGCAAAGCCGAATCCTAGGCTGCGGTCGCCACTTCCGTCTGGAGACGGGCGGCGATGCCCTCCGCCACGGCATCCGGTGAGAACTCCCCGGCGCTAATCCCGATGCGGCGGTAGCGGGCGAAATCCCGCAGTTCCAAGGCTCCCGCGTTCGGGACGGCTTCGGCGGCGAGGCCCAACCGCCGGGCAGCTTCGATCAGGGCGCGGACCGAGGAGTCGTTCCTCTCCCCGGCGACGATGATCGCTTCCGCCCAGCGGCTGAGCCCGTCCACGGACCGCTCCCGCTCCGTCATGGCGGGGGTGGTCGTATCGAGGAAGACCATGCGGCTGTCCGGATGGCGTAGCCGCAGCGCTTCGGCCACGGCTTCGGCCCGGCGCTTGGAGATGGAGGTTTGGCAGACGAGGCCGAACTTGGGTGCAAAGGGGACCTCGATGGCCTGGTCGGCATCCTCGATGATGCGGGAGGCGGGGCATTCGCCCGCGATGGCGATGGCCTCGGGGTCCTCGCGGTGGCCGATGACGATCGTCTTGCAGTGCTCGAGGGCTAGCAAGCTCAAGGAGGTCTGGGCACGGCGGATGGCGGGCAGGGTGAGATCGATCACCTCGTGGCCGTTTTCCCGCCACTTGCGGATGCAGGCCTTCGGTAGGCCGGTGAAGGGGACGACGACGGCCTTGGTGGGGGCGCGGTATTCGGTGGGGGAGCCCTCCAGCATGCCACGGCGGCGGTAGGTCTCGCAGAGGGCGGCATCCGGCGCGAGCGGACCGAGCAGAGTGAGTGGGCCGCGCTTCAAGAGGATGTCTGTTTTTGTCAGGGCTTTCCGGATTTCTTCGCCGTGGCCTTTGGAGAGGGCGAAGCGGATCTGGAGCGAGGAAAGGAGGCTTGCTTGCATACGCTTTGTGAGGCAAAGTTTTGGGGTGCAAAGGACCGCGTTTGTGTCGGCTGAATCTAACTTTGTGATACAAAGTTAATTTGGCAAGACTCGATTTCACCCTCCGCGATCCCGGGTGGCATTTCTCTTGTGGGAGGGTGGGCGCAGGGGTAGTCCAAGGCCCGATGAACGTACTAGCGGAGGCGGTATCCCCGGAGACGGGAGAGGCCTACGGGCGCTTGGTGGAGCTGTTGGTGCTGATTGGCGTAGGCTGCGTGGCCTTTGCAGTTGCCTGCATCGCGGTAGTGAAGGCGTCGCGGCTACGGACGACGGGGTGGTCGATCACGGCGATCCTTTCGATCATCGCACTTTTCGGCAGCTTGGCCGGAGCGGTGAACCTTGTGGCGGAGACGGTGGGTGGAGCGACGCTGGGCAAGGAGAAAACGATGGGGATGCCGCGTGAGATCTCCAGCAATGACGGACGGGTCTCGATCAAGATTCCCGGCTCATGGAGTTACCTGCCGGAGTTGCATCCCGCAGCGATCATCGCGGCCGGGAACAAGGCGCAGGAGCGCTACGGGATGGTGCTACCGACCGGTCGCGCCAGTTATCCCGGGAGTCTGGAGGACTTCGACAAGTTCGTGACGACGGGATTGAGCGAAGCGCTGAAGGAGGCGAAGGTTTCCGATCCCGAGACCGAGGAGGTCGGCGGGTATCGCGCGATCCGGCGGATCGTCAGCGGGAAGAAGGGCGAGCACACGCTGATCTACCATCAGGTGCTGGTCGAGACGCGCAGCACCTACTACCAACTCCTGCTGTGGACGGGAATCGAGCAGCAGGCTTCGGCTGAGATCGACTTCCGGAATATTGTGGGAAGTTTCGCAGCGGAGGCTGGACCGGCGATGCCGGAATAGGGTCTGTAGGGGCCGACTCCTCTTCCCATGAAGCAGCTCCTGCGCGTCGGCCTAGCCCTGATCGCGGCGGTATCACCGCTCGCGGCCCAGACCTCCCCTTATCTTGAGAAGGCCGAGGAGGTCTCGGCGCATATCCAGGAGCATTTCTGGGATCGGAAGTCCGGCCTCTACATGGGCAAGTCGGGAGGCACGGAGCCGGAGCTGATCTGGGGCTGCGGGGTGATGTTTTCCTCACTGGTGAGCGCGGCACGGCACGACAAGAAGTACCGCCGGGTGATGGGGGACTTCTTCGAGGCGATGGATGCCTACTGGGACGTGAAGGTGAAGATCCCGGGCTATGAGCCGGCGCGGACCCAGGGCGGCAACGACAAGTACTACGACGACAACGCGTGGATGGTGCTGACCTTCCTGGAGGCGTACGAGCTGACGAAGGAATCAAAGTATCTCAAACGGGCCGAGGAGACGCTGGAGTTCGTGGTGAGCGGCTGGGACGAGGAAGTGGGCGGGGGGATCTGGTGGCACGAGGCGCATAAGGGCGGTGACAAGAACACCTGCGTGAATGCACCGGCGGCGCTCGGCTGCTTCCGGCTGGCGCGCTTCAAGAAGGATGCCGAAGCAGCGAAGTGGAATGCTCTGGGCGAGAAGATCGTGGTCTGGACGGTGAAGACCCTGCAGGGCGAGAACGGCCTGTTCTGGGACAACATCAAGGTGGCGACCGGCGAGATCAACAAGGGCCAGCTGACCTACAATTCAGCGCTGATGCTGCGGAACTTCCTCTCGCTGCACACGCGGACAAAGGAGGCCTTTTACCTAGATGAAGCGCTGCGGATGGGGAAGGCGGCGAACGGGATGATGGATGGCCAACAGAAGGCGTATCGCGATCACATCAAATGGGCGCACCTGATGGTGGAGGCGGATCTGGAGCTCTACCGGCATACCGGGCAGGAGGTCTACCTGAAGCGCGCGATCAGCAACACGGAGAAGCACTACGCGGATTGGAAGAAGTCACCGTATCCCGACCTGATTTCGCAAGGCTCGCTGGCGCGGGAGCTGTGGTTGCTGGTGGATCACACCACGCCGGTGGGGAAAGAGTTTTGGAAGGTGGCGGATCAGGCGAAGGGGCCGGCGAAGTGAGGGCTGAACCAAGTCGAGGCGCGCTTCAGAGTTCGTTTCCGGACTCCCAGTGGCCGGGGCCGAGGGTGAGTCGTCCGGCGGCGTTGATGCGGAGGTACTGGTGCTTCTCCGAGGCGTGGAGCTGGCCTTCGGCGGAGAGGATGCGGGGGTAGCCGCCTTGGAGGGAGATAAGGCCGGTTTTCCCAGAGTATTTCACTTCCTGGCAAATGATGAGGAAGCGTCGGCCGCGACTGTCGATGGCGCGGACGTGGCAGCCGCCATCGGCGCGGAGGCGCTTGATCTCCGGGGGCATAACCTTGGAGACGGAGGCCCCGGGAGATGAGGGTGCCAATCCCCAGGTGACTTCGAATTTGTCGCCGCAGGCGATCCAGCCGAGCGAGAAGCGAAGGAGGCAACCGCCGCGGGACGAGTAGATTCCTTCCTTGAGATGGAAACTGCCGGAGCCCTTCGAGAGCATCCTGACATGGGCGGCGCTGGCGGGCTCGAGCGATTCGCCAGTGTGAAACTGCCAGCCGAGGTCGAAGCGGTCGTCGAACCAGAAAGGCGAGCCCGGGCCGCGCGGTTCGACCAGAGGACCGCGGGAGCAGGGAAGGGCTGAGAGCTTCGAGGGCCACTTCGGGCGGCGCGCATTGGGCGGGGCGAGCGGTCCGGCAGCGGGGAGCGTAGAGGGGGAGCAGGAGAGGCGGAAGCCGCCCCGGGAGCTGAAGTTCAAGGCGGAGAGATCGCCCTCAAGCCCTTCGGTTTCGAGATGGATTCCGTTAAGCTTCAGCTCGGTGCCTCCGGCGGTGGAGATGGAGTCGAGATTGCGCGGCATCATGGCGGCTCCGGCGCGGAGGTAACTCTTGCCAGTGGCGTCCTCACCGAACTCGGCGGCGAAGCGATCGGCGAGAACCTCGCCGCTTTCCTGAACCCGGATGCAGGAGAAACGGAGGATGCCCTCCCGCTCCATGGTGGAGGAGTAGCGGGGGATGACGACGTTCCGCAGCGTGGTGCCGGGCTGGAAGAGGTTCGAGTCGGCGGGCGATGACGCGACGAGAGCGGCCCAGATCGCGGCGAGGGTGGCGATGCGGTACGAAGGGAGGTGCTGCGGGACTCGCTTCACCTTCGGGGTCGGGAGGAAGGACTCCCCGGCGGCAAGAGCACCGCCGGAGATCAAATCAGGTCTGGGCTCGAGCCGCTCAGTCGAGATTCAAGCGATAGGTCTTCTTGAACTTCACGGCGCCGGATTTGCCGGTGGTGAGGACGATGTCGATGGTGGCGATGCCCTCGGGCAGGGATTCGGGGACGGTGAAGTTACCGGTGAAGGTGTGGGCACCGGCCGCGGAGGCGGCTTGCTCGGTGGTGGCCGCGGCACCGCCTTGGGAGGCGGGGAGTGTGGCCTTGAGCTTCACCTTGCCGCTGATGCTGACCGGGCTGGTGGATTCCGGTGAGGTGACGCTGATGGTGTAAGTCAGGGTGGCGAGGGAGTTCGCCGCGAGATGGCCGTTCGCGGTGTTGACGACGTAGCTATACGGGTTGCCGATCGTCAGCGTGGTGACTTCCGCGCTGCTGCCGGGGTTGGTGATCTTGGCCGCGGCGGCGATCTTGGGGGCGGGGGCAGCCTGAAGAGCCATGGAGGACATCAGGAGGAGGATAGGGAGGGGAGGTGCTTTTTTCATAGCGCTTGAAGGCTATGAAAACGAGATGTTATGTCAAGATAGAGGGGGATTGAGATGAGGGTAAGGGTGGGTTAGTTTGGGGTTAATGTCTAAGTTTATTTGATATGTGATTTTGTCCGGTTGATGTGGCGCAGGGAAAGGGGGTGAGCGCGCTGGCGCGCCAATGACAGGAAGCAGTGTCGTCCGGCTTTCGGGCGGGCTGGCTGCGCCCCAAGACTGCCGGAGGGCAGAAAAACGTGGTGCGAGGCGATGCTTGGGCTATGGTACGGGGTGGAACTTCCCATTGAGCATCCTATGAATTCCGAATCCCAAACCGCCGGACTCCTTGCTGCCAAGATCGAGGAGGTGGAGGCGAAGCTGGAACTGCTGGAGAAGGAGATCGCCGAGATCGGCTTGCCGGCAGGGTATGATTTGCAGAAGCGCCTGGAGGCGTTGAAGATCGAGGAAAAGGCGCTGCGGCGTAATTTCGAGGAGTCTCAGGAGCGGGGCGAGCCGGATGCGGTGCGCTTGGCGAAGATCGAGACGCTGCTGAGGCACATCGAGAACGAGGAGGCCTCGGTGGAGCATGAGGCGCATTTCCTGCACCAATCCAATCCATCCTCGGTGATCCTGGCGGCCCAAGCGGCGGCGGGGATGATCGAGCTATGGCGGCGGGGAATCAAGAAGGTGCTGGGTGATCACCATCCCTTCGGCAGTTCCGTCTTCGTGAACCACACGCACGAGGATCTGGTCACGGACTACGGTTTCAATCCGGAGAAGGAGAGCGGCGAGAAGTAGGCGGTAGGGGGGCTTGTCAGGGCACCCGGAAGAACTTGCGTTCCGAAAGCTGGAAGCGCGGATCGGAGACGAGGGCGCCGCTCTTGAAGTCTTTGACGTCGATCAGCTTGTTGTTGAAGGGGCTGAAGACGTAGCCGTCCTTGCCCGGCACCGGCTTGGCGGTGGGAACGCTGGTGTGCTCGGGACCAGCCGGAGGCTCGGGCTTGGGTTGTGGGGCGGGTGGCTTGATTTCCGGGGTCGGTAGCTTCGCCGGAGGTCCGGGCGGGCCGACGAGGAGGGTGTTGGGAGAATGGTTGTTGGCCCCGATCCAACTGCAACAGGGGGTAAGGGCGGCGGCGACGATGATGGCGAGGCCGAGGCGACGGCGATGTCCGGTCTTCATGCTGGAAAAACAGCACTAAGAGGCCCGGGGTGCAAGCCTAAATGCTGGATTGTCAGCATTTCGTTCCGAGAGCTGAGGATCGAATTCGTGAAGGATCAGGCCGGGCCTGAGGTGCTTTTTGCGGAGAGCCGCTTCTTGAGGACCATGACGAGGGCGGCCACGAGTCCGATCAAAGCTCGGATGAGAGCGGCCTTCGGGATGCCGGAGAAGAGGGAGCTGCCTTCGACCACCGGGTTCGCGGCGGTGATGGAGTCGCCCCATGCCTTGACGCTGTGCTCCGCCTCCTCGCGGTCGGACTCGCCTTTGTAGTTGGCGGCTGAATAGAGAAGGGTGATGCGTCCATTGACCGGGCGAATCAGGGCGGCGACGACGGCGCGGCTTTGCTCCGAAAGCTCGCCCGATTGCACACCGACGTTCATCGCAATGGTGAAGCCCAAGGAGGTCTCGCTCTCCTCGAAATAGCCGAGCACGGCGGGGCGGGTGAACTCCACGGAGGTATCGACGCCGAGATCCTTCGAGAGCTTTTCGGAACCTTGTTCCGCGAGCTTTTTGTACTCGGCATCGAAGCCTCCCTTCATGAGATCGAGTTCCTTGCGGATGCCGCCGACGACCTGCGAAAAGGTTTTGGTGCCGATTTCGCGGTTCTCCTCGGAGCGGATCGTCTGGATGCTGAAATTGCGGCTGAAGTCGACGCTGTTGCCATCGCGGATGGCATCTCGATCTGCGATGGTGCCGAAGAGGGCGAGGAGGCGATTGGTCGGGGGAAGGGTGGAGGTCATGGCGCTATCCCAATCCGGATTGATCCCGTCGCAGCGGGCGAAGTCGTCACCGGGCACGGGCACGACGATGCTGCGGCCGCCGATGGTGAGGCTGACCGGGGGCTCCGTTTGGCCTTGGGCGCATACGGACATGGTGAATCCGAGGAGAAACAGGAGAAAGACTTTCAGGCGGACCATGGAGGGGAGTTATGGCCATGGCCGGGCAATGGACAGGATATTCCGGAAACCCGAGGTGGAAGTCCCGCTTGCGCGGCGGGTGCTGCTGCTGGCAGCGTCGCGGCGTGGACCTGTCGAGCTTCCGGAAAATGGATCCCCATCTGCTGGTGGGCCTGGTGAATACCGAACTGAGGAATCACTGCGATTCGCTCGAGGATCTGGTGAAGACCCATGGGCTGGAGCGCAAGGATCTGGTGGCCAAGCTGGCGGCCGCGGGCTACGACTATCGCGAGGAGCAAAACCAGTTCCGCTAGGATTCGCGGAGGCGCTCGAGGGCAAGGCGGAAGGAGGTGCGCAGTTCCTCGATTTGTCGGCGGAGGCGGATGCGTTCGGCAGGATCGCCACAGGCGGCGAGATCTTCCTCCAGAGTGGCGGCCTGTTTAAGCTGCTCCATTTCAGGCGGGAGGAAGCCGTGGCCCTTCAGCATGGAATGGGCGGCGCGCCATGATTCCGGCGTTCGGAAATAGACCTCGAGATCGAGGACGGTGGCCGGGGGCGGCGGGCGTAACTCGCCGGAGGCAATGGCCTGATCGATCAGGGCTTCGCCGAGCTGGGCGAGAGGGGACATTGGCGGGAGCTTAGCGAGAATCGGAGGAAGTGCGAGGCTGCTTTGGCCTGTTAGATAGTTGTTTGAAACCGGCGGCCGCCGGCAGACGGAGAAGTTACATCATACCATCACGGAAAATTCATGTTAGAAGCATGGACATCCTCCGCGGTGGTAACAAACCTCCTGCCCCCGTGAAGCTCTCCTCTCTTGTTGCTGCTGCCGTCCTCTGCCCCGCCGCACTTTCCGCGCATCCCGTCAAGTGGAGCGGGACCGGCAAGGTGACCTCCCTGAACAACGCGGCCGCATATCCCGGCGTGGCCGTGAACGATCCGGTGGAAGTCGCGTTCTCCTACGACTCGAATCCCGTGGTCAACGGCTTGTCCGCATTGCAGATGCTGCCCGGGGTGTATCACTTCAAGGCGGAGTTCATCGGGAACATCGATCTCAAGATGTCGGTGAAAATCGGCGCGCAAACCTGGGAAGCCGCCCTACCGGTTTCCGAAAAGAATGGAACTCATGCACTTCACAGCCTCTCGTGGGACGGCGGTGGTTCTCCGGATACCTTCACGGTGCTGCTGAGCTCCACCGACAATGCGAGCTTCCCGTCCTTTCCCTACTCAGGTGCGAATGCAGGCCGGCGCATGGATCTGGTGCTGAACGACACAACGAGTCCCTGTGACTTGCTGGACGGGCAGAGCCTGCCCCGGGGTGGTAGCGATCTATCGCAGATCACCGATGCAAGCGGGAGCATTGCGGCGGGATTCGACACGCTACGCTTCAGCCTCGATCTTCCGAGCATCAAGGTGATCGAGGACGTGCCGAAGATCCCGCTCGCGTTCAACCGGACCATGACCGGTTTTGAATTGAAGTGGTTCGGCGAGCCGGGTGCGATCTACCAACTTGTGAAGAGCGAGGACTTGGAGGAATGGGAAGAAGTCTCGATTCACGAGGGTTTGGATGAAGACATCACGGTGCCGGTGGGGTCGTTCCTGACCCTTCCGGAACGCTGCTTCTACAAGGTCATCAAACTGTAGGGAGGGCTAGCTGCGCTTGCTTGAGGGGTCGTGGCCCCAGTTCATGAGGCTGTAGCGCCAAGGAGTATCCGAAACGTCTCCGGAAGGGCGCTGGGCGAGGTGGCGGTGAACGTAGCCGACGACCTTGCGCATGTGGCGCAGATCACCCTCGGTGAGATCGTCCTGTTTCTTGCCGAGGAGCTTGATGATGCGGCGACCGGAGCGGTGACCGACAGATTCGCCGCCGGAGCCCTTGTAGCCGACGGCCTTTGACTCATCGGTGGCGAGCCACTTTTCCAAGCGGGCCGTGCTCATGTTCACGGCTTTCTTGAAGTCGGCCACGGTTTCCTTTTGGGCGGTGGCGGTCATTTCGATTTCGCCTTCTTGAGCGCCTCCGGTTTGTGGGCGGCTTGCTTGCCGGTCTTCTCGCTGGTGACGAGGTACTCGGGATTTGCGGTGGAGGCCGCCACTTGGTGGCCCTTGATCTTCCGGGGTGAAGTGAGTTTTTTCTCCACCTTGCCGGAGGTCCTGCCGTGGGATGTTTCCCATTCGACGCGATCGCCTTTGCGGAATGATTTCTTGGCCATGCCTGTTTTCTCGCAAAGGGCATACCAACGCCGAGAGCAGGTGGATCCAAGGTTCCGAGGTCTGCGATAAGGGGGCTCTGCGGCAAACTGCATCGCGGGATTGCAGGGCGCGATGGCGGAAGCGATCCCAAACTCCGTTTGCACGGGCGGTGCTCCGGCTTTTCCTTGACCGGCCATGAACTCCATAACCCGCCGCCATGCCCTCCGCCTCGGTGCCGCTGCCAGTGCCGCTCCTTTCCTGAATCTTCGTGCCCAAGAAGGCGGTGGAAAGAAGCTCGGGGTGGCACTGCTGGGACTGGGCGACTACGCGACGAAGCAACTGGGTCCGGCGTTGAAGAAGACCGGCAACGCGCGCTTGGCGGGAATCATCACCGGCTCGGCCGACAAGGTGCCGACTTGGCAAAAGGAATACGAGATCCCGGACGGAAGCGTTTATGACTACCAAACGCTGGAGAAGATCGCGGACAACAAGGACATCGATATCGTCTATGTGGTCACGCCTACCGCGCTGCATGCGGAGTATGCGATCCGGGCGCTGGAGGCGGGCAAGCATGTGATCTGCGAGAAGCCGATGGCACCGACGCCGGAAGACTGTGCACGCATGATCAAGACGGCGGCGGACAAGAGTCGAACCCTGCAGATCGGGTATCGGCTTCACTGGGATCCTTTTCACCTGAAGCTGATGGAGGCGATCAAGACGAAGGAGTTCGGCGAGTGGAAGTCGATCGATGTTTCGGATGCGGGACGGATGAATGATTTCACGCGGCACAATGCGTGGCGGGTGGACAAGGAACTGGGGATTGCGGGCGCGCTCTACGACTTGGGGGTGTACTGCGTGCAGGCGGCGCTTTATTCGGCGCAGGAACATCCGCTAAAGGTGACGGCGAAGAGCTGGACCGAACGCGAGAAGGAATTCAGCGAGGTGCCGGAGCATTGGGAGTGGGAGCTGGAATTCTCCGGCGGCCGAAAGGCGAAGGGCTTCGCCAGCTACGGAAAGAATGGCAACCACGTGAAGGTGGAGGCGGAGAAGGGTCTGATCCAGATCGAGCCGGCCTATGGTTACGGCGGCCAGAAAGGTAGCACTCCGGCAGGGGCGATGGACTTCCAGCACGTCTTCCAGCAGCAGCTTCAGATCGAAGGGCAAGTGGAGGCGATCCTGAGCGGCAAGCCGAGCAAGGTGCCGGGCGAGATGGGACAGCGGGATATCGAGGTGATCCGCGGCATCATGGAGGCGGCGGAAAGCGGCAAGGCGCACGAGTTCGGGAAATTCGCCTACTGAGGGATCGCGCCCGAAAAAAGTTTCAGGGAATGTCGATCCGGTGGGCCGCCGTTCGACTCATGGGTGAACCCCATACCACGGACATGAAATACCTGATGAAGATTATCAACGCCGACCCGACGATCTTTGCCGCGCTGGGCAAGGAGGAGCGGAACGAGATTCATCGCGAGTGCGGTGCTTGGCATGAAGAGCTGGAGAAGAAAGGCCAGACACTCTTTGCTGCGGCGCTGCAGCCTGCGGAAACGGCCACCACGTTGCGCCACAGCGGCGGAAAGGTGGTGGTGACAGACGGGCCCTTCGCGGAAGCGAAGGAAGTGCTGGGAGGCTTCGAGGTGTTGGAATGTGCGGATCTGGATGAGGCGATGGCGATCGCGAAACGCTTCCCGGCGCTGAAGTCGGGCATGGCGGTGGAGCTGCTGCCGCTGGTGCCGGACGGAGGCTGTATGGAAGATTAAATGATATGGGCGCGGCATCGCTATCCCTGCGCAAAAGCCCTATTATTACGTGAATGCCGCGCCTAACGGGGGAAACTATTCCTTGAAAATATGCCCATTTGATTGTCTTTAAGGGACATGTATCTTTTTCAACTTGGAACGAATCGTCGCCATACGGTTCCGGGATTGATGGGAATTTTCGGGATGATGGTCGCCTCGGCCTTCGCGGGAGATCCCTTGCCGAGTCCATCGCAGGCCGCGGTGGATGCGGCGAAGGCGTGCCAGCTGATCAGCTTCAACCGGGATTTCTCGGGTGGGGCGCACACCAACGGGGCGTGGTTCGGGGGTGCCAACATCACGCTGGCGGTGGCAAGCTATGCGGGGAATACCAGCGGTGACGCGCGCCTGCTGGAGCAGATCCGGCACACGCTGACGCCGGGGAACGAACCGACCTGCAACGGCGGCTATCCGGCCCAGCACGAGCGGCATGCCACGGGGATGTTCGTGATCGTGAAGAACACGCCGCGAATCTGGGACCAGCTCACTGCGGGGGAGAAGACGCGGATCGATCTGATCATGAAAGCGGCGCTGGTCGCGAATGCCTTCACCACCTGCGACAATAATCCGTATGTGAAGGCGGATGCTCAGGAGTATGCGCTGGATGGCGACGACAACCTGAACCGCGATTGGAACCCGAACTACCGGGAGGGGATGATCGGCGGGGTGCTGACCGGTTTCGCCTACTTCGGCGGAGCGGCTCCGACACAGGCGATTCTCACGAACTACAATCACGCGGCCTTCGTGGCGGAACTCGGCGCGAACAACCTGCCGAACATCCGCGAGACCTTCAATTGGAAGGCGGCGAATCCGACCTCGAAGGCGCCCTCCGGCAGCACGATCGAAGCGGCGGTGGATACTTATAAGTATTACGGGTCCACGCTGACGGACCACATGAAGATTTATCAGGCGCTGGTGAACGACACCTATGGCCGCAATGTGAACGCCGGCCTGAACAACGGTGCAGGCATCGATGGTGCGGGCAAGATCGTGAGCGGTGCCGACACGCTGCCGAACAAAGGTGTGCTCGGGATGCTGAAGGAGTTCAATGCGACCGATGCGAACGGGGCGCGGAGTTCCTGGGTTTATGCCTTCGACGGTTATCGTCCACACCTGACCAATCAGCTCGCGCTGATCACGAGCGGATTTTGGGATAAGAGCGGTAGCATCGCGCAGGGTGCGGTGACCCGGATGAACATCGGGAATACCGATCTTTGGTACAAGGCGGAGAAGGGCTACATCGGCTATGCCAAGGGCAAAGCGCAGAACACGGTGGACTATCCGTCCTACGGGCCGAGCCGTGGCTTCACCTACAACCGCTCGTTGTGGGACGATGTGCTGAAGGTCTATCACGGTCTGTCCGGAGGGACTGATCCAGATCCGGATCCCGATCCGGAACCGCCTGCCTTCCCTGCCGGAACGCGGATGCTTACGAGCACGGCGACACCGCTGCGGGCCAGTGCGGCCTCTGCGGGTACGGTGGTTGGCACGATGGCCTTGGGCTCTTACGGCACCGTGCTGGGTGGTCCGGTCGTGGCGGATGGCATCACCTGGTGGCAGGTCTATTCGGACAACGGACTGACTGGCTGGATCAATGCGGCGCACTTCTCCGCGGCACCGGCCTCGGAGTACTTGAACACGGCGAATGGCGGCTGGCAGGTTCGCTCGATCCCCGCGCAGACGGGGACCTTCACGATCTCCTTCAACATGCGGCCCTCGGCGACGAACATCGATGCGCTCACGGGGCTTTCGGCATCGACGCCATCGGCTTTCAGCCATCTTGCGGCTGTGGTCCGCTTCGGGCCTACGGGAGTGTTCGATGCCCGGAACGGGGGCGGCTATGCGGCGGCCAACGTTCTGAGCTATCAAGCCGGGGTGACCTACCGGGTGCAGATGACGGTGAATGTCACGGCGCGGACTTATTCGGCCACGGTCACGCCGCCGAATGGGACGCCGGTGACGATCGCGAACAACTACGCTTTCCGCACCGAACAAGCGTCGGTGACAAGCCTCTCCTACATCTCGGCTTCGGCCTCGATCGGCACGCATACCACCTCGGGGATCGTGCTGCAGGGGGCCAGCTCGCCACCATCCGCACCTACCGGGCTGCGGATCGTGGAGAACTAGGGCACGATCCGGGATAGGATTCCGGCGCGGTCTTGCGTAGAGTGGAGCGCATGAAACGAATCGCCGCCGTGCTCGTCCTGTTGTTAGGAGCTGTGGTCCAAGCCGTTCAGGACCCGGCTCCGGTCCGCTTTGTGAAGGAGATCGAAGCCTTTGATGCCGCGGATGAGAAGACTCCGCCGCCGACGGGTGGAATCGTTTTCATTGGTAGCTCGAGCATCCGTCTGCTGGACATCCCGAAGTATTTTCCGGGGATCGAGGCGCTGAACCGGGGCTTCGGCGGTGCTCATATCTCGGATGTGAATCACTATCTCGAGCGCTGCCTGCTGCGTTACGAGCCGTCGCTGGTGGTCTTCTACTGCGGGGGGAACGACCTGTGGGACAAGAAGTCTCCGGACCAGGTGGAGGCGGACTTCAAGCAGTTCCGGACGCGCTTGTTCCAACGCGCGCCGAAGGCGAAGCTGCTGGTGCTGGCGGTGCGGCCGAGCCCGGCGCGGATCTCGATCCGCAAGGAGGAGCAAAACCTGAACGAGCGTTTCCAGAAGGCGGCGCAGGAGGATGAGCGGATCACCTACGTGGCGGGATCCTGTGATCGCTATCTGGATGAAGCGGGCAAGCCGATCCCGAAGTATTTCGTGGAGGACGGCCTGCACATGAGCCCGGCGGGGTATGAGGTATGGAAGGAGATTCTCACGCCGCTGCTGAGCGTGCCGGCGGGAGCGCGCTGAAGAAAATTTCTTCGCCACCCGTGTCACGTTCGTCGGGGCTATGTCGTCCGTGATGGTGAGCCGACGGCTCACCAGAAGATGAAATCACGAATCAATCACTACACGGCCGACCCCGCTTCCTTCCAAGCCATGCTTGCGCTCGAGAAGCATGTGACCACCAACGAGCTACCCTACAATCTGCGGGAACTGATCAAGCTGAGGGCCTCGCAGATCAACGGCTGCGCCTACTGCGTGGACATGCACTCGAAGGACTTGCGCAAGAGCGGGGAGAGCGAGCAACGGTTGAACCTGCTCTGTGTCTGGCGGGAGTCGCCGCTCTTCACGGAGAAGGAGCGGGCCGCGCTGGCATGGACGGAGGCGGTAACGCTGGTGGCGCAGAGCCAGGTGCCGGACGAAGCGTATGCGGAATTTTCCCGCCATTTCACCGAGCAGGAGCAGGTGCAGATCACCCTGCTGATCGGTACGATCAACATCTGGAATCGTCTGGCGATATCGTTCCGGGCGGTTCACCCTGTGGCGGCCGCTGCCGCCGCATGATGATGGAGAACTCCGCCACGATCTTCGAGGAACAACGCTCCTTCCTGCACTCGCTTGCCTATCGCATGCTGGGCAGTTCCGCCGATGCCGATGACATTGTGCAGGAGGCCTGGCTGCGCTGGGCGGGTGTGCCCTTGGCAGAGGTCGATTCGCCGCGCTCTTTCCTCGGCAAGACGGTGACGCGGCTGTGCCTGGACCAGCTCAAGTCGGCGCGGGTGAAGCGCGAGACCTATGTCGGGCCGTGGCTGCCCGAACCGATTGCGGAGGAGCCGGGGGATGCGAGCAGCGATGACGTGTCCTATGCGATGCTGCATGCGATGGAGCGCCTGAGTCCGCTGGAGCGGGCGGCCTTTCTCTTGCACGATGTCTTCGGGGAGTCCTTCGAGGAGATTGGAAATTTCCTCTCCAAGGATGCGGCGGCCTGCCGTCAGCTTGCGTCGCGCGCGCGGAAGCATCTGCGCGCCGAGGCACCACGCCATCAGGTGGATCCCGGCGAGGGGAAGAGGCTGGCAATGGCTTTCCTGCAAGCGGCGCGCGGCGGGGATCTGGCGGCCTTGAAGGAGCTGCTGTTGCCGGAGGCGATCCTTTACTCGGATGGTGGCGGTATCGTGCGGGCGGCGCTGCTGCCAATCTACGGCAACGATCGTATTTCGCGGATGTACGATAGCCTGACGCGGCGGAATTTGATCCCGACGGAGGTGCGGGAGGTGAGATACAATGGCTTGGACGGATTGATCTACATTCTGGACGGGCAGATCACGGACTTGCTCTTGTTCGAGCCGCAGGACGGTAAGATCGGGCGGATGTATGCGCATAGGAATCCGGAGAAGCTGGCGCGGATCTTCGGGGTCGGGAGTGTTTAACCGCGAGCAGAGGCGATGGGTGGAAAAGAAACACCCCCGCCGGAGGAGCCGACGGGGGTGATGGGAAGATCCTGATGGACCGGGATTCTTAGTTCTCCGTGGCTCTCAAGCGGGCATACATGCGGGTGTTGCCGTTGCGGGGGATAGTCACGGTGATGGTGTCCGGACTCGCGCCGTTTTCGACGACCGTCACATTGCCCGCGGTGGCGCCGGGGATGGTGATCTGGTTCCAGGTGGCACCGAGGTCGGTGTTCCACTCAAGGGTCAGGTTGGCATCCGCTTCCGAATCATCGTTGCGCGAGAAGCTGACCACGAAGTTCGCCCCGTTGATCTGCTGCGTGGGAGCCACCGAGCCGTTGCCGATCCGCGGATCGCCGCCGAGCACATACTCCAGGATGTTGGCGAGCCCGTCGAAGTCGGGATCAGCCTCTGCCGCGGTATTGCTCAGACCGGGGAAGCCCGCGAGCCAGTCCTGATAGCCGGTGGCGATGCCGAGGATGATCAGCTTGTTCGTGGGGATGCCTTCGTCGAAGAACACCGAGTAGCCCGGAGGCACGCCGTTGAGCGTGGCGAAGTTCCCGGTGCGCGTGCCGGTGTAGCTGCCGATCACGTAGTATTCCTCGGTCACGGCGCCCGACACGTTCAGCGTGGCACCGGTGAGGTTGATATTGCCGGTGACTTCGAGGATATCCGAATCGAAGCCGGAGATGTCGGTGCGGTAGTTACCCGCCAGCGTGAGGGCACCGGTGCGGATGATGCCCGTGGATCCGACCGTGCCGGTGAGGCTGGCTCCTGCAGCGATGGTCACCGGGCCCGTGCCGGTGGCGCTACCGCTGAGGGCCTCGTTGATGAGCAGGGTCCCCGCGCTGATGGTGGTGCCCGCGCTGTAGCTATTCACGGCACTGAGCTCCAGCGTACCCGCTCCGGTCTTGGTCAGGGCACCGTTACCGGCATCGCTGTTTTCAAGCTCGGCGGTGATCACCAGATCGGAGTTGGAATTGCCGGTGACATCCGGAACCAGGAAGGTCCGGTCGCCGGAGAGGGCGAAGCCGTGGGTGGCGGCATCCGCGGACGAGGTGATGGCGGAAGGCGTGCTGCCGCCGACCGTGAGCGTGCCGTTGAATTGAAGCGACTCCGCGTTGTAGAGTACGCCGGTGCCCGCATAAGGAAGCTCCAGGGTGCCACCGTTCAAGTTCAGGTTGTTGACATGGGCGTGGCTGTTGATGGACGGGCTCGTGGCGGGGCTGGCGCCGGAGACGATGCGGAAGGTGCCGCCCGCATTCACGGTCGCATTCAGCGAGTTCGCTGCGGTGCCGCCCACATTCGCGCCTTGGAACTGGAGGATGGCACCGTTGTTCACGGTGAGCTGAGCCCCTGCCGGCTGGCGGTTTTGCTGGCCGTTCGCATCGAAGATGAGCGTGCCGCCGTTCACGGTCGTGCCGCCGTTGTAGCTCATCACGAGGTTGAGCGTCGCGGTGCCGTTGCCGTTCTTCACCAGCGAGGCGCCGCCGCCGATGCTGCCGGTGCCGGTGATGCTGTAGGGCACCGTGGTGCTGTTGTTGATGGTGACGGTGGAAGGCAGCAAGGCCGCCGCCGTGGTCACGTTCGCATTTGCAGCGCCCGCGGCGTCGGTGAAGCTCACGGCATCGCCCTGGAAGAAGCCATTCGCTCCCGAGGGAGTCGCGGTCCAGTTCGTGGTGGTGGCGATATCCCAGGCAAGGCCGCCGGTGCCGGTCCAAGTCAGGGCCCGCGAGCCGATATCCACGGTCAGCGCGGTGGCACCGACATTGAAGATGGCCTGGCGATAATTGGCGGGGTTCTGGATCGCGAAGTTCGCCGGGGTGCCGGTGGCGGAGCCATAGGTCATCAGCGTGATGGTGCCGCCCGGGGTGACGCCGGCATTCGGAGTCAGCGCCACCGTGGTGGTGCCGCCGAAGCTGGCGGCACCGGCCACGGAGAGGGTGCCGGGAAGCGCGAGATTCACGCCGAGATTGGTGGCTCCGCTGGCGAAGGCCACCGAACCGCCGATGCTGCCATTCCCGCTGAGGGTGGAGCCGGTGGCGATGGTGACCGCCGTGTTTGCCAAGCTGCCACGCAGGTTCAGCGTGCCGTTCGTCACGGTGGTGGTGCCGGTGTAGGTATTGGCACCGCTGAGGGTCAGGTTGGTAGCCACGCTGGTGCCGCCGATCTCGAGGTTGCGCGCGCCGCCGGCCTCGCCGATCGCACCGGAGATGGTGGAGCTGCCGTTGTGGGTGCTGATGCGGCTATCGCCCGCCAGGGTGATTGGTCCGGTGAGGGTGCCGCCTTGTGCGCGGATCGCGCCGAGTTGTCCTGCGGCTTCACCCCAGCCGGTGCCGGAGATCGTCATCGGGTTCGGGATCGTCCCGGCTGTCACGAAGACCTGGCCATTGGTGCCGGTGGTGATGGGTGCGGTGCCGGCGTCGTTCGCGTTATCGAGCGTGAGGCGGCTGTTGTTGACTTGGACCGTGCCGGCGAAGGCGCTGCTGTTGCCGTTCAGACCGTAGCTCGATTGGCCGTTGGTGCCGTTGTTGGTGCCGTTAAAGAGCAACGCACCGGTGCCATTGAAGATCGCGGTGATCGCGGGCACGGCGGTGTCGTTCCGGTTGAAGGCAAGCGTGCCGCCGGGAAGGATCGTGACGGTAGGCGTGCCCAAGGTGCCAGCGTTGCTGCCATTGCCGACCTGCAGGGTTCCTTCGCTGACGGTGCCGACACCGGTGAGGTTGGTGGCTCCGGTGATCAGCACGGTATTCGCGGTGGTTTTCGTGAAGCTGCCTGCGCCGGTAAGGACGCCGGAGATGGTGCCCTGCTGGAGCGAGGAGCTTCCTCCCACTGGCAGCGTGCCATTGGAGAGAGTGGCATTACCCAGCAGCGTGAAGGCCGCTTGGCTGGGCAGCACCTTTCCGCCGAGGTTCAAAGTGCCGCCGCTGAGTGCGACCGATCCTCCCGCGGAGCCATAGATCAGGTTGGCTCCCAGCGTGAGCGACGCGGAGCCGCTTTTGCCGAGTGCGACGATTCCGTCAAGCTGCCCGGCATTCGCTGCCAGTGCGGTCAAGGTGTAGTCGCCATTGCTGTTGTTCACCGTGATGGCGGCCGGGGCCACGCTTCCTGCCACGTTGATGGTCTTGGCCGTGCCTGCGGCGACGCTGTCGTTGAAGGTGACCGAGTCGAGCGCCTTGAAGACATCGTTGCTGCCGCCGTTGTTGAAGTTGGCGCTGAGATTCGTGTCCCAGGTTCCGATGGCGGCTCCGGCGGCAGTGGCATTGTTCCAGATGAGGCTGGCACCAGGAGTGGTGACGGTGAAACGAAGCTTGTTGCCGCTGACCGAAGCGGTGCCGGCCACGCGGGTCGGGCCGAAGGCGCTGGCAGGAGAGGCGATCACCGTCCCGCTGCCGGTGATGCTTCCGGCGGTGACGAGATCGTACGTGCCATTGACCGTGGCTCCGGTGATCAGGGGCGCAACATTGATGGTAGCACCGTTATCGAGATGCAGAGCTCCGGTCACCGTGGTGGTCCCGCCGGGGACGGCTGGCAGGATCAGCGTGGAACCATTGGCCGCGGTGAGGGATGGCAGCGTTTTCCCCGCGCTATCGATACGGAAAGCACCGCCGCCGGCCACACTCATGGGGGAACTCGCAAGGGAGCCGGTGGCTCCGAGTGCCAGCGTGCCGGCATTGACGCTTGTTGGCCCGGTGAAGGTGTTACCCGCCCCGCTCACGAGCATGGTTCCGGGCCCGGACTTCGAAATGCCAACGCCCGCCCCACCCGTGCCGATCGTGAGATTCGCATTCAGCGCGAGATCGACGAACGCCTGCCCGTCTGCAACATTGAAGGGCACGATGTTACCCGGATTGCTGTCGCGCATGAAGACGCTGCCGTTGATCGAAGCAGGGGCCAGCGCGGCGGCCGTGTTGACGGAAGTGCCTCCACCGAACGAGAAACGACCGGTGCCGGTGGTTTGCAGGGTGCCACCAGTGAAGTTGTAGGTGATGCCCCAGCCGTTGTCGCCGTTCGCCGTGTGGTTCACGGTGGCGCCATTGATGTTGAAGGTATCGACCTTAACACCCGCGCCATAGCCGAGGGCATTCGTGAAGCCGAGGATGGCGGCACCGGGGCTATTCACGGTGAGCGTGCCGCGGATCACGCCGGTGGTGCCCTTGTCGGTGGCCACGGCATTGCCGAGCTGGAGCTGGGCAGAGTTTACCGTGGTGCCGCCGGTGTAGGTGTTCGAGTTGGTCAGAATCACCGTGGAGTCTGCGTGGCCGGCACCGTCCGCGGAGCGCGCGATGGTGACTGGTGCCGATCCGGAGATGACGCCGGTGGCGATGAGGTTCTTGCCATTCCACTTCGAACGCAGCGTGGCGCCGCCGGTACCCAGCGTGATGGGGCCGGAGATGGTATTGGTGCCGTCTTCGCTAAGGACATTGCCGCCATCGATGTTGAGGGCATTCGCGTAGGTGAAGGCGGTGGAGTTCTGGATCCACAGCTTCAGGGTGCCGCCGCCGCTGATTGCGACGCTGCCGGTGCCGAGGGCAGAGACGGTGCCGGTATTCGCACCGGTACCGCCGGTGCCGATGGCGAGAGTGCCGCCGGTGATCGTGGTGCCGCCGGAAAAGGTGTTCGCAGTCGTATTCGAGAGCGTGAGGGTGCCGGTGCCGCTTTTGGAAAGGGTGCCGGATCCGCCGAGCACGCCGGTGCCGTTCATGATCCATGTGCCGGCATCGCTCACGGAGGTGGATGCGGGTGCAAGCGTGCCGGTGAGGGCGATGGTTTCACCGGTGGCTCCGGAGAAGACCGCCGCATTGGCATCGGTCCAAGGAGACAAGGTGGTGCCTGCATCGATGAACCAATTGGTATCGGCGGGGGCGGTGCTCCAGTTATTGTTAGTGCCGGTGTTCTGCCACGCATAAGTAGCGGCATTGGCCGTGAGGGCAGCGGAAGTCGCGACAACAGTAGCCGCGGCCAGTGCACCCAAGCGGGTGCGGGTCGATTCGGGGTTCATGGGTTCTGTGATGGGTTCGCCGCGCATCTCGGGTTTGGAGCACGGGGCTTTCACGATTGCAGGCAAGGTGGCTTAAGCGAGGTGAAAGTGAGACAAGGTGATGAAGAATCGGCGATTTCGTCCAGATGTATGACAGCTTAAGGTGCTGGCAATCAGTGCTTTCGGGAATGCACTGAAATGCAATTCGATCTCGATTCTGCGCAAAAGAAAATGGGGTGGCCGATAATCGGCCACCCCATATGGGTAGGTATCTTATGCCTTATGTGGATAAGGCGGTTTTGTAACTTAACGTGGTAAACTACAGATTAGCCTCCAGGAATGCCCACTCATCCGCGGTGCGGTCGATCATCTTGGAAAGGGCGGTGCCCGCGCCGTGGCCCGCGCTGGTATCGATGCGGATCAGCACCGGCGGGCCGTCCTTCGCCTGGCACTCCTGCAGGCGTGCGGCGAACTTGAAGCTATGCGCGGGCACCACGCGGTCATCGTGATCCGCGGTGGTGACCATGGTGGCGGGGTAGCGCGTGCCGGACTTCAGGACGTGGTACGGAGAGTATCGTAGCAAGGCCTTGAATTCCTCCGGATTTTCGGCGCTGCCGTAGTCCTTCTCCCAAGCCCAGCCGATGGTGAACTTGTGGAAGCGGAGCATGTCCATGACGCCGACGGCGGGGAGGGCCGCACCGAAGAGATCGGGACGCTGGGTCATGCAGGCGCCGACCAGCAGGCCGCCATTGCTGCCGCCCTGGATGGCGAGCTTGGAGGGCTGCGTGTACTTCTCCTTCACCAGCCATTCGCCGGCGGCGATGAAGTCGTCGAAGACGTTCTGCTTGCGCAGGCGCGTGCCGGCGAGGTGCCACTCGCTGCCATACTCGCCGCCGCCGCGGAGGTTGGCCACGGCCAGGATGCCACCGCGCTCCAGCCAGACCGCGCGGCCGATCGAGAAGCCGGGGCTGAGGCTGATATTGAAACCACCGTAACCGGTGAGCAGGACACGGTGGCTGCCATCGAGCGAGATGCCCTTCTTGTGGGTGATGAAGACCGGCACCTTGGTGCCATCCTTGCTGGGTACAAAGACCTGCTTGGTTTCGTAGGCCGGGCCGTCGAAGCCGACTTCGGGCTTCTTCCAGAGTTTGCTCTCCCCGGTCTCCAGATTGTAGCGGTAGATCGCGCCGGGATCGGTGTAGCTGGTGAAGGAATAGAAGGTTTCCTTGTCTTCCTTGCGCCCGTCGAAGCCTCCGGCGCTGCCGATGCCCGGCAGCTCCACATCGCGCAGCTTGCTGCCGTCCAGATTGTAGAGAGTGATCACCCTGCGGGCATCCTTCAGGAATTCGCATGCGATCTTGCCGCCGACCATGGTCACGCCTTGGAGGAGATCTTTGGATTCGGGGATGATCTCTTTCCAGTTCTCCCGCTCCGGCTTCTTCACGTCGATGGCAATCACGCGGTGGCGCGGGGCTTTCAGGTCGGTGCGGAAGAAGAAGAGGTCACCCTCGTTGCCCACGAAGTCGTAGCTGGCATCGGCATCCGCCAGCAGCTCGACCACCTTGGCTTCCGGCTTCGCATCCTTGTAGAAAAAGCGGTTCTTCGGGTCGGTGCCTTCGGTCACGTGGATGACGAGGAATTTGCCGTCCTCGGTGAGGCCGCCGCCGAATCCCCAGCGCGCCTGGTCCTTGCGTTCATAGATCAGCACGTCCTCGCTCTGCGGGGTGCCGATCTTGTGGAAGCAAAGCTTCTGGTATTCGTTCTTCTGCGTGAGGGCGGCGCCCTCGGCGGGCGCATCGTAGCGGCTATAGTAGAAGCCGCTGCCGTCCTTGGCCCATGAGATGCCGCTGAACTTGACCCACTTCAGGTGATCGCCGGTGTCCTTGCCGGTGGCGACATCGCGGACGAGGATCTCGTTCCAATCGCTACCGCCGCGGGAGATCGAGTAGCCGAGCAGCTTGCCATCCTCGCTGGGGGTGAAGTTCGCCAGCGCGACGGTGCCGTCCTCGGACAGAGTGTTCGGATCGAGCAGGAGGCGGCCCTCACCGTCGATGGAGTCGGAAACCTTGAGCACCGATTGGTTCTGCAGGCCGGTATTGTGGGAGAAGAACCACTTGCCGCCGAACTCCTGAGGAGCGCCGGTGCGCTCGAAGTTCCAGAGATCCGCGAGACGTTTCCGGATCTCGGCGCGCTGCGGGATCTTGGAGAGCAGGTCCTCCGTGACCTTGTTCTGAGCGGTGACCCAAGCCTTGGTCTCCGGGGAATTGTCGTCCTCCAACCAGCGGTAGGGATCCGGGACCGGGGTGCCGTGGAGCTCGTCGATGACATCGGCCTTGCGCGTGTCCGGATACTGGATCGCGGCCGCCAGACCTAGCGAAGGGATCATGCAGCTCAGGAGGGATGGGATACGGGTGTTCATGCGGAGGCGTGCCATGTGGCGTGTAAGCGATGCGGAGACGAAGCTTCTTGCCTGTTTCCCCCGCTTTTCTGAGCATGGCAGGGGTCCGGAGCAAGGCGATCCTTGAAGCCTTTGCCGAGTTTCATAGGATCTGCGGCGTGATCGGACAAAGCGGCAGGAATTCGGGTGCGATTGCCTTGGGCCTATTGCTTGCCGCGGCGACGCTGACGACGATCCAAGCGGCTGCTTCGGATTATTCGGCTCCTGATGGCGCGCCCTACACGGCGGAGGAGGTAAAGGTGCTGACCCCGGCCGGGCATGTCTTGGCGGGGACGCTGACCCTGCCCAAATCGGCGAGCCGGGCCCAGCCGGTGGCGGCGATGGTCACGGTGACGGGGTCCGGTGCGCAGGATCGCGACGAGGCGATTGGCTTGGAAGGGTTCCGCCCTTTCCGGCAAGTGGCGGATGTGCTGGGACGGCGCGGGATCGCGGTGCTACGGATGGATGACCGCGGCACGGGCTCGTCCGGAGGTAATTTCAGGGGTTCGACGAGCGCCGATTTCGCGGAGGACATCCGGGCTGGCTTGGCTTACTTGCGTTCCAAGCCTGAGGTGCGGAGCGATCGTCTCGGCGTCATTGGCCACAGCGAGGGCGCGGTGATCGCGCCGATGGTGGCGGAGAAAGAGCATGGCCTGCGTGCGATCGTGCTGCTCGCCGGAGTGGCGGAGCCGCCGCGCAGTGCGCTGCAGTTCCAGATCAAGAATGGCTACGAGCGTGATGCGAATCTCTCCGTCGGTGAGCGCGAGTCGCTGATCGCGGCGATCCCGCAGAAGATCGAGGGAATGATGGCGGCCGATCCGTGGATGCGGTTCTTCCTCACCTACGATCCGGCCGCCACCATGCGCCGGGTGATGACCCCGGTGTTGATCCTGACGGGTGAGCGGGATCAACAGGCGCAGCCTGGCCAAGTCGCTTTGCAAGAAGCGGCCTTCAGGGCGGGAGGGAATACCGATGTCACGGCGCGGGTACTGCCGGAGCTGAATCATCTCTTCGTGCGGGATGCCGATGGCTTTCCCCAGAACTACGTGAAGCTGCCGCCGCCGGTGATGATGGATGAAGAAGCCTTGAAGTTGATCGCGGATTGGGTGGTGGGGCGCATGAAGTAGGATTGCCAGCCCACGCGCTTCCTGTTTGCACCGTGATAGCGCTCAGCTAGCTTGATCATGATGAGCGCGAAGGAGCCCGGCGAGTTTCACAGGCCGAAGGAGAGTGCGGCGGGAATACCGGCGGTGCTGGCTTCGCTGAAGCACGTCTTCGGCAAGGACGGGGTGGGCCGGGGGACGAAGGCGCTGCTGGAGCTGAATCAGGTGGGTGGATTCGATTGCCCGAGTTGTGCGTGGCCGGACCCGGATAGGGATCGCGCGGTGGCGGAGTTCTGCGAGAACGGGGCGAAGGCGGTGGCATCCGAGGCGATGCGGAAGACGATCGGGCGGGAGTTCTTCGCGGAGCATTCGGTGGCGGACCTGATGGCGCAGACGGACGCTTGGCATGACCTGCAAGGGCGCTTGGCGGAACCGATGCTGCTCCGGGAGGGCGCGAGCCACTATGAGCCGGTGAGCTGGGACGAGGCTTTCGCGATCCTGGCGGATGAGCTGCGGGCGCTCGATTCGCCGGATGAGGCGATCTTTTATACCTCGGGACGGGCGAGCAACGAGGCGGCTTTTCTTTACGGGCTCTTCGCGCGGGCTTTCGGAACAAACAATCTCCCGGACTGCTCGAACATGTGCCACGAGTCGAGCGGGCTGGCGCTGAAGGACTCCATCGGGGTTGGGAAGGGGACGGTGACGCTGGATGACTTTCTGGAGGCAGAGGTGATCATCTGCGTGGGGCAGAATCCCGGTACGAATCATCCGCGCATGCTCTCGACCTTGGAGGCAGCGGTGACGAAGGGAGCGAAGCTGGTGGCGATCAATCCTCTGCGGGAGGCGGGCTTGCTCGGTTTTTCCCATCCTCAGCATGTGCGCGGCATCCTCGGCAGGCCGACCCCGTTGGCCTCGACCTACCTGCAGGTGAAGGTGAACGGTGATCTCGCCTTGTTCCGCGGTTTGTCGAAGGCGGTGCTGGAGATTTGGGGCGCGGATGAGGATTTTCTCGCGGAGCACGCATCCGGCTACGGTGAATATCGTAGTTTGGTGGAGGGGACGCCGTGGGAGGAGATCGAGAGGTTATCCGGTATTTCCCGTACGGAGATGGAGGAGCTTGGTGCGGCGCTGGTTGGTGGCGAGCGCAAGCTGATCACGTGCTGGGCGATGGGGCTGACCCAGCATCGAAATGCGGTGGCGACGATCCGCGAAATCGCCAACCTGCACCTGCTGCTGGGGGCAGTGGGTCGCCCCGGTGCGGGCCTTTGTCCCGTGCGCGGGCACAGCAACGTGCAGGGTGACCGGACGGTGGGGATCTTCGAGAAGATGCCGGAGAGTTTCCTCGCGGCGCTGGAGAAGCAGGCGGGCGTGAAGATCCCGCGCGAGCATGGACTCGATACCGTGGCCTCGATCCTGGCGATGCATGAAGGCAGCGGGAAAGTGTTCTTCGCGCTCGGCGGGAACTTCGCCCAAGCGACGCCGGACAGCGCCTTCACCGCGGAAGCCCTGCGCAAGACCCGGCTCACCTGCCACGTCTCCACCAAGCTCAATCGCAGCCATCTCATCCATGGCCGGCGTGCGCTGATCCTGCCGTGCTTGGGCCGCAGCGAACAGGATGGAGGGCGTTTCGTGACCACGGAGAACTCGATGGGCGTGGTGCAGTCCTCGCAGGGCAATCTGGCGCCGGCTTCGGAGGTGCTGCTCAGCGAACCGGAGATCGTGGCGCGGCTTGCCGAGGCGGTGCTGGGAGATGTAGGGCATGTGCGCTGGCGCTGGCTGGCGGAGGACTACGATAGGATCCGTACTTGGATCGAAGCGGTGGTCACGGGATTCGAGAGTTACAACGAGCGGGTGCGCCAAGCGGGTGGCTTCTACCTGCCGAATGCGGCGAAGACGCGGGTGTGGAACACCACGAGCGGGAAGGCGAACTTCTCGCAGGCACCGCTGGATGCCTTCGAAGCCGCTCCCGGCCGGCTGCTGCTCCAGACGCTTCGCAGCCACGATCAGTTCAATACCACGGTCTACGGACTTAACGATCGTTACCGGGGAATCTCCGGCATGCGCGACATCGTGTTCCTGAGCCCGGAAGATCTTTCCGAGAGGGGAATCAAGCCCGGCGAGCGCATCGACGTGACCAGCCATTGGCGCGACGGCGAGCGCCATTTGCGAGGCTTCCGAGCGATTCCCTACGAGATGCCGCGCGGGATGGCTGCGGCCTACTTCCCGGAGGCGAACGTGCTCGTGCCGGTCGGCCATGTCGCGGAGGGCAGCAATACCCCGGCGAGCAAGAGCATTGAGATCAGCATCATGCCGCACCGAGAATGATGTCCTCGTTCTTCAGCTTTCCTTTCAGGCGCAGGCGGTAGACGTGGCCGCCGGGATCGAGGAGGCCCTTGGCCTTGTGGGATTGCATGAAGGTGGAGGCGAGCTTCTCGCTCTCGGTCCACTTGGTCATGGCGAAGAGGCCGGTGTGCTGCACTTGGCAGTATAATGCATGATCAAAGTCTTCCTCGGCGTGGACCTCACCATCGTGAATGTGCACGGTGGGGAAGAAGAGGCCTCCTTGATGCCGGGTGGGAAAGCTGAAGGCCATGGGATGCACCTCTTGCTCGCCTTTGCGGAGCTTGAAGACCGCAAAGCCGTGGTCGGCATACTGGGGGAGCGATTTCCAAACTTCCGGATCGAGGCGGAAGCGTTCGTCCAAGCGCGTGAAGTCCTTCACCGTCGGCACGTAAGAAGCCTCGAAGGCGCCGACGCGCTTCACCTCCAAGGTGGTGTCACCGGCGAATGGGCCGTTGGCATCCGCTGGCACGGGCCGGGTGCGCAGTAGTGTGCGTGGAAATCCGCTGCGAAGGTCGTTGAAGAACTTGGGATACTCCGAAAGATCGATGAAATTCACGGCATCCTCTCCCGTGTCTTTCGCCACCGGTAGGGGCAAGATCATCGCCAAGTCGTCCGCAGCGGAAAAGACCATCTGATAGGCCACCGCCTGCCTGCCCGGCGAGAGCATGCGGGCATGGATGCGTGTTCCGAGCACATAATCGACGTTTCCGCTGAAGCAACACATGGAGACATCATGGTTTGTCCGGTCGCGATTGGCGAGAAGGAAGAGAGATCACTCGATTCGTCCTGCATACAGCTTGAAGCCCGGCGGTCTCAGGAAGCCGACGAGGCCTTGGTTCGATTCCTTCGCAAACTCGATCGCGAGAGACGAGGGAGCGGAAATGGCGGCGACCAAGGGGATGCCTGCGGCCAAAGCCTTCTGCATGATCTCGAAAGAGACGCGGCCCGAGACGAGCAGGAAGCACCGCGATAAATCCGTCCCGGAGCGCAGGGCCCAGCCGGTTACCTTGTCCACGGCGTTGTGGCGGCCGATATCCTCACGTACGATGTGCATCGTACCATCGCTACCGAAGATCCCGGCGGCATGCAGGCCGCCGGTTCGCGCGAAGGTGGATTGCTCCCGGGCCATGAGCTCCGGGGCACGCAGCAGGGCCTCGCGCGGGAAACTGGCTGGGTCTCTCAAGGGCGGTAATTGCTCCCGGACCGCTTCGATCGTGGCCTTTCCGCAGAGGCCGCAGGAGGATGCCCCGAAGACATGGCGCGTCAGCCGCGAGAAGTTCACTTCCACCCCATCGGCCAAGAAGACCAGCGCGTGATTGTCCTTCGCTTCGAGATCGATCTTGCGGACCTGATCCGCCGCGGTGATCACGCCTTCGGTGCGGAGAAAACCGAGTGCGAGTTCCTCGTCGTGGCCGGGCGTGCGCATGGTCACTGCAACAGGACGACCATCCACCGTGATCTGTAGCGGTTCCTCCACGACCACGTGATCGGCAGCCTCCTGCCCCTCCGCGTTGCGTGTCATGACTTGCTTGTCCATGCCCGCTTGGTGGGTATGCTCGGAAACATGATAGGGAAAGCTCCGATTGCCATTCTCGCCGCCGTGCTGCTCAGCGCCTGTGCAAACGTGCGGAACCTGCATCAGGTGGATGCGAAGATCTGGCGTTCCGCGCAGCCGACCCACAGCCATTTCCATCTCTTGGAAAAGCAGGGCATTGGCGAAGTGCTTACCTTGCGCGACTGGCATCCGGACAACGACGTCGCCTCCCGCTTCAAGTTCCACCAGATCACGATGCGTGCCGGTGAGATCAAGGACGAGGAGATCGTGAAGGCGCTCCGGATCCTCGTCTCCGCGGAGAAGCCCGTGCTCATTCACTGCTACCACGGCTCGGATCGCACCGGCGCGGTGGTGGCGATGTATCGCATGGTGGTGCAGAACTGGACCCGGGAGAAGGCCATCGAGGAACTGATGGAGCCGAAGCACGGGCATCATGCGCGAATTTTCCCGGGCATCCGGAAGTACCTTCAGACCGTCGATATCGAGAAGATCCGAAGGGAGGTCCATGCCAGGCCACTCCCCAAGCCCGAGGTGACACCGCCGGGTCGCCCCGGCTGATCCGCCTCATGCGCCGAGCTAAGTAGGTTCACGACCTTTTTCCAATCAGGAGGCTCTTGACTCACTCTGCCGGCAGTGCTTCTTTCCCGCCGCCCGGACGAGACGCGCCGTACCCGGTTAAGGAAAAGACGACGCACCTGAACCTCAATCAAGGTGCATCATGAATTCCTGGATACTCGTCATTATTGCCGGCCTGCTCGAAGTTTGTTGGGCCACGGGACTGAAATCGACTCACGGCTTCACGCGTTTGTGGCCCTCGCTGTTCGTGGTCGTGACGCTCATCGCGAGCATGTGGCTACTCGCCGCGGCGGTCCGTAATCTGCCCGTGGGTACGGCCTATGCCGTGTGGGTGGGAATCGGTGCGGGGGGGGCAGCGCTGGCCGCGGTGATCCTGCATGGTGAGCCTTTCACGCTCGCCCGCGCCTTCTTCCTGGTCCTGCTGCTGGTTGCGATCGTCGGCCTCAAGATGACCGGCACCAGTCACTGAGCGCTGTAACTCACCCGGTAGATCCGACCGTTCTCTTCCTCGGTGAAAAGCAGACTGCCGTCGGTGTGCATCAGCACGCCGACGGGGCGACCCCAGGTGCTCGGCTCCGATTCGTCGATGAGGAATCCTTTTACAAAGTCTTCGTAGTGGCCTTGGGGCTTCCCGTTCTGATCGAAAGGCACGAAGACGATCTTGTAGCCCGTGCCTGCATTCCTGTTCCAGCTTCCTCGGAAGGCAACGAAGGCCCCTTTGCGATACTTCCCGGGAAACTTGTCGCCACTGGAGAAGCATACGCCAAGAGCGGCGGAGTGTGCTTGGAACAGCACTTCCGGGGTGATCGTCTTCTCCGCGAGATCGGGGCGCTCACTCTTGCCATCCTTCATGCGCCGCGGATCGAGATTTTCCGGTTTCAGGTAGGCGTACGGCCAGCCGTAGAAGCCGCCTTCTTTCACGCTGGTGAGATAATCGGGGACCAAGTCATCCCCCAAGCGATCGCGTTCGTTCACCGTTGCATAGAGCTCGCCGCTCGCCGGGTGGATGGCCAAGCCGACAGGGTTACGCAGGCCGCGTGCGAACACGGTGCGGTCGGCTCCGTCCGGACGCATCCTGAGGACGGCGGCGCGCGGGTCTTCCTCCACGTCCACGTTCGATTGCGAGCCGACGGAGACGTAGATCCAGTCGCCCTTGGGGGCCGCGATCACGTTGCGGGTCCAGTGCTGGTTGTAGCCGCCTCCCGGCAACTCGGTGATTTGCTCGCCGGTGCCGTCCAGCTTGAGTTGGCCGCTCTTCCACGGATAACGCCGCACCTCGTTGGTGTTTCCTAACAGGAAGTATCCATCCACGAAGGCCATACCAAAGGGAACATTCACGCCGTTCCCCTTGTCGGCAAAGGTGGTCGTGGAGTCCACACTGCCGTCGCCATTCGTGTCCCGGAGGATCGAGATCTTCTCCTCCCGGCTCTGCGCCAGCAATACGTCGCCATCCGGTGTGAGCGCGAGCCAACGTGCCTGCTTCATTCCTTCGGCGAACAGGGTGACTTTGAATCCCGCAGGGGCTTGGAGCGTCGCGGTTTCAGGCACCGGCTCGATCTTCGGGCGCTTGCTGGGGCTATTGTCCGGCGTTGGTTTTGGGACGTCGTCCACCGCGATTTTGATGGGCGTGGGCTCGAAGGGTGTGGTGGCCAGCTCCCCGGCCTCGCTTTGCCCTCCGATCGCCAGCATCGCCATTCCCGCAAGCGCCAGATTGAACATGCGCACACGTCTGAAGTGTCGGGCCGGCCGGCTTCTGCGGAAGAGGATGCGGGAAAACGCGGACTTGAAGGCGCTGCGGAAGGAAATCATGCGCGCGCTCTAGCCCGCGGCATACCAAGGCGGGCCTTCGCACTGAAGTGCTTGATTCCTCAGACATTTCGCCAGCCCTCAGCTCGCGGTCTGGAGCGCTGGCCATGCAGCCTGCACTTCCCCGCGTGTACGATGTGCAAACTTCATCGTCCGCGCCGCACCTTGCGCACGAATTTCTCCATGGCTTCCTGCTGCCGCTCGATCTCCGCCACGAGTTTGAACTGGGTGCGGGCGCGGTCCAGATTGTGGCCTTCGCGATGGATCTTGAAGTAGCCGTCGCCTTCCAAGAAATCGGTGAGGAAACGGATGCCGGTCTCCATGGTGATCAGCTTGCCACTGAAGGCGAGGTGCTCCACCTCCGCGTCGTTCAGGAAGGAGTTCGCGGCATCCATGTAGCCGTCCACCAGTGCCTCGAACATGGGCATCTGCATGACCACCTTCGAGAGATCTTGCTCATCCTCCGCGGCGGGAGTGGTTGCGGTCCGGATCAAATCGCCGAAGTCGTAGAGAGAGGCGCCCGGCATGACCGTGTCCAGATCGATCACGCAGACCGCTTCGTCGCTGTCCGCGTCGATCATCACGTTATTGATCTTCGTGTCGTTGTGGGTAATCCGGCGCGGAATCTGGTGGGTTGAGAGCAGGTCCAGCACGACATCCACGGAGTCCTCCCGGCGGCGCACAAACTCCAGTTCCTCACCCACGGCTCCGGCCCGGCCGTGCGGATCGGCATCCGCCACCCGCATCAGCCGCTCGAAGCGCTTCCGGGTGTGGTGGAAGTCCGGGATGGTTTCCTCGATCTCGCTCGCGGGCAGGTCGCTGACCAAGTCCTGGAAGGAGCCGAAGGCACGGGCCGCTTGGTAGGCCTGCCGTGTGTTCTCGATGATGTCGTAGGTCACGCAGCCCTCGATCGAGTTGTAGCAGCGCCAGACGCCGCCGTTCGGCCCGATCACCCAAGAACGACCGCCCCGGCCGGGGTACAGGCTGAGCGTCTGCCCGCCGAGGTCCTTCTTCACGCGCAGGACCTTCCAGTTGATATGCCGGGTCACGCATTCCACATTCCGCATCACGGCGACGGGGTCTTTGAAGACTCGCTCGTTGATCCGCTGCAGGATATAGCGCTGGCGTCCGCCATTCGGCGTTTCAAAGGTCGCCCGGTAGGTCGAATTGATGTGTCCGCTTTCAATCTCCTCGCCGTGGACGAATTCCCCCTCGATCGCAAATTGATCGGCGATGTGGGCGATCGATGCCTGCAAGGAGGCATCCACGGGGCGTACGGGCGACGTGCTTGGGACCATGTGGCTCAGGTTTGGGAGGGGAAAGCGAGGGAAGTAACAAGCACTTGCCGGGAACACAAACTTGAATTCCGTCCTCCGGGGGAACTCACTGGCGCTGCGGTGAATCCGGCCATCCCCTATACTTACCCCGGCATCGCCGAAGATCTCCAGCGCCTGCGCGAGCTGCTCGGCCTCGGCCTGCGCAGCGCCGCATGGACGCCGCCGACTGCTCCGGCGGTGCTCAATCTCGCCTGCGGTCGCGCCGACGAGTCCGGGGTTCTTCTATCAGCGGTGGCACCCTTGGCCTTGGAGTTGTTCTATCTCGGGATCGACCTGCGGCCCGTGGAGATCGCGGAGGCGAAGTCCCGTTGGCTCCCCGCGGCCCCGCCTGGCTGGCAGCTCGACTTCCGCGCCGGGGATGCCTCCCGCACCGACAGGATGAAGCAGCTCCCGCCCTTCGACCTCGTCTTCATCCGCCACCAGAACTACTGGCACGATCCCGCCACTTGGCTCGTGCTCTTCCGAAATGCCCTCGCGGCGCTCAAGCCCGGCGGGGTGCTCGTTATCACCTCCTACTTCGACCGCGAGCACGAGCTGGCCATGGCCTGCTTGATCGAATGCGGGGCCACCAAGCTCGCGGAAATCAAGAATCCCCATGCAAGGCCACTGCCCGATGCGCCGAACAAGTCGGTGGATCGGCGGATGGGGGTGTTTTCTAACGGTTGCTGAGAAACTACCGCGCGGAAATCAAGAAGCGGATCGGGCTTGGGCGAATGAGGAGCAGCGACCTTGCTGTCGCTGGCACCGCGCGGGCGAAGCAGTTCCTAGGGACCCTTCCGGGGACAGCAAGGTCCCCGCTCCTTAGCCAAGGCACTCACTGCCCCACCAGCGCGAACTTCAGTTCCGCTTCCGAAGCCACCTCGCCGTTGACCAAGCAGCGGCACTTCGTCTGGCCGATGCTGCCGCGGATCTTGATGACTTCGGACTCGATGTAGAGCGTGTCGCCGGGCAGGACCGGGCGGCGCCACTTCACGTTGTCCGCGCTCATGAAGTAGCCGATCTTGCCGGCATTCTCCGGCTTGCGCAGCATCAGCACGCTGGAGACCTGCGCCATCGCTTCGAGCTGGAGCACGCCCGGCATGATCGGGTGGCCGGGGAAGTGGCCGGGGAAGAAGGGTTCGTTCACCGTCACGTTCTTCACGCCGGTGCACTTGAAATCGCCGACCATGTCGATGATGCGGTCCACCATCAGGAAGGGGTAGCGGTGTGGCAGGATCTTGAGGACGTCATTGATGTCCAGGACGGTCTCGCCGGTGGGAAGCTGGAAGGGCGCGGCCAGCGAGCGCACGCGGGCGTATTCGCGCTTCAGCGTGGCTGCCAGTTTCGAGTTCGGGCCGTGGCCGGGCTTCACGGCGATGACGTGGCCGAGGATGCGCTTGCCGCTGAGGATCAGGTCGCCGATGACGTCGAGCGCCTTGTGCCGTGCGAATTCATTCGTGTACCGCAGTGGCTCCTTGGTCATCACCTGCTCGCCGCGGATCACGATGGCGCTCTCCAGCGAGCCGCCCTTGATCAGGCCCTTGTCGAGCAGGGGCTTCACGTCCTCGTAGTAAACGAAGGTGCGCGCCGGGGCGATTTCCTTCTCGTAGGTCTCCGGGTTCACCTCGGCGGAGAAATACTGGGTGAAGCGGCCGTCCGGGCCGACATTCGTCACCGAGACGCGGAAGGTCTTGCTCGGGACGATGGTGATCAGGGTGCCGTCGCCGCTCTCCTGGTGGATCGGCTCGCGGATTTCCCAGACCTTGCGCAGGGCATCCTGTGGCGCGATCCCGGCCTTCTTGATCAGTTCCACGAAGGGACGGGCCGAGCCATCGCCGATCGGCGGCTCGTTCGCGTCCATTTCGATGATGGCATTGTCCACGCCCATGCCGGTCAGGGCGGAGAGCACGTGCTCCACGGTGTGGACCTTCACGGAGCCTTCCGCGAGAGTGGTCGCGCGCTCGACGGTCTTCACCTTGTCGGCATCGGCATCGATGAAGGGCTGGTCCGGCAGATCGACGCGGCGGAATTTGAAGCCGTGATCCACGGCAGCGGGCTTCAGGGTCAGGGTGACCTTGGCTCCCGTGTGGAGCGAGGTTCCTTCAAGCGTGGCAGGAGAGGCGAGAGTGTGCTGCGCGTCGGCGGACATGGCGGGAGGGAGTAGCGAGTAGCGGGTAGCAAGTATCAAGGGGAAATCGCCTCGCGCCGCCGGGCTTTTTCCCTCGCTACCTGTTACTTGCTACCCGCTACTCATCCCGTGCGCGCCGTCTGCGAGTTCCGGGTGATCGACGAGTCCGAGGACTGGATCGTCGTGGACAAGCCCGCGCCGCTGGCCGTGCATCCGGCCAATGGCAAGGTGGAGCCGACCTTGCTGGGGGGGCTGGAAGAACTCCTTCTCTACGAGCGGGCGAATGGTGCCCGGCTCTCGATCCTGACCCGGCTCGACCGGGAGACGAGCGGGCTGGTGCTGGTGGCGAAGAATGCCGCCGCGGCGCGACACTTCTCCCTCCAGTTTCAGGACCGGGCGGTGAAGAAGGAGTATCTGGCCTTGGTTCACGGTTGGCCGGAGTGGGAATCGCTGCGGGTGGAGGCGTCGATCATTCGGGCGGGGGGCGCGATCTGGCTGCGACAAGCGGTCGACCCGGCGGGTCGCGACTGCGTGACCGGCTTCCAGGTGGAGAAGCGTTTCTCCAATGCGCTTGGCCGCTTCGCCCGGGTCCGCTGTTTCCCGGAAACCGGGCGGATGCATCAGATCCGGGTGCATATCGAGCATGCCGGACACCCCTTGGTGGGCGATAAGATCTACGGTACGGATGGCACACCCTATTTAGAGCAGTTCGCCGGGCAGATTTCCGATGAATCGGTTGCCCGGCTGATCTTGCCGCGCCATGCCCTGCATGCCTGCAAGCTCTCGATCGGCTGGCAGGGGCGAATGCTCGAATGGGACTCGCCCTTGCCGGGCGATCTCGCCAGCTTTGCTTCCGGCTGAGTCCCGCCGACTATTCTGCCATGCCGCTTCTACAAGATGTCGTTTCTTTCCTGGATGCCGGGCTCCGGACTGCCGAGATCCCGGACTATTCGGGAGCGGTCAATGGCTTGCAGCTTGAGAACGGAGGCAGCGTGACCCGGATCGCCGCGGCGGTGGATGCTTCACTGCCAATCGTGGAGGCTGCGGTTGCAGGGGGAGCCGATTTGCTGATCGTGCACCATGGGATGTTCTGGCAGGGTGCCCAACCGCTCACGCGTGCCTATTATAAGAAGATCAAGACGGCGATCCAAGGAGGGTTGGCGATTTACTCCTCCCATCTGCCGCTCGACGTGCATCCGGAATGGGGGAACAACATCCGCCTGCTCCGCGCCCTTGGATTGGAGCCAAGCGGAACCTTCTTCGAGTGGAAGGGCCTCCGCCTGGGCTTGATCGCGGAAACCGAGATAGTGCGCAGTGAATTGATCGAGGATTTGTCCGCGGCCGTGGGTGGTCCGGTGCATCTCTGCCCCGGAGGTCCAGAGATAATACGGAAGATAGGTCTGGTGACCGGTGGTGCGGGTGCGGAAGTCGCTAGCTGTATCTCCGCCGGGATCGATACCTTCATCACCGGGGAGGGACCCCACTGGAGCTACCCGCTGGCGGAGGAGCTGGGGGTGAACTTGTGCTATGGCGGCCACTATGCCACCGAGACCTTCGGCGTGAAGGCGCTGGCGGCGCGACTTTCGGAAGACCACGACATTCCGTGGTTCTTCATCGACCGCCCGACCGGACTTTGAACCCATGGAGGAGATCGGGCCCGAGTTCTTCCAGCGCCATCCGGTCGATTGCGCCCGCGATCTGATCGGGGCTGTCTTCCGTTGGCACGGCTGCGCGGCCCGTGTGGTGGAGACGGAAGCCTACGCGGCGGAGGGGGACGAGGCCTGCCACACTTTCTTCCGGCCCGGAGCCCGGCGCTTCGTGGCCGGGCATCCTCCCGGGACGGCCTACGTTTACCTGAACTATGGCGTGCACTGGCTCTTCAACGTGCTCGCCCATGGCCCGGACATGTCGGGTTTCGTGCTCTTCCGCGCTTTGGAGCCGGTGGAAGGCATTGATCTCATGATCGCGCGGCGGGGCAGGCCTGCCCTATTTTCGCTTTGCAGCGGACCGGGCAAGCTCACCGCCGCGCTGGGAATCGACGGTTCAGCGCACGGTTCAGCATTTCTTCGCGAGCAGCGGACCGGGCTGGTTAGGGGACGGGCGGCAGGGATAGCAGTCGGCCCGCGGATCGGTATTTCGAGGGCTAAAGAACTACCATGGCGCTTCCATGAAGGAGGGAATCCTCATGTAAGTCGTTGATTGGGAGGTGGGAGGGGGTGGAGCGGGTGAAGGGAATCGAACCCTCGTATGCAGCTTGGGAAGCTGCCGTTCTACCATTGAACTACACCCGCCGCTTGGGAGTGGGAAGGGGACTAGCTTTCAAGGGCTTGCGATGCAATCGAAATCCCTGCAAAATGCAGCCTCCCGTGATCGCGTAAGGGTCCCCGAATGCTCGGGAAATCACGCAAAAAAGAGCTTGCGGGATTTTCCGGCGGCCTGTTAGCTTCGCCCCAAGTTCGCGGGTATAGCTTAGTGGTAAAGCTCTAGCCTTCCAAGCTAGCTATGCGGGTTCGATTCCCGCTACCCGCTCCATCTGATAGGACCCGATTATCCCGACCTGATTCCCAAACATGAAAACCACCTTCCGAATCGCGCTGGCAGCCACCGCGCTGGGTATGTTGCCCGCCATGGCTGAGGTCGATTGCCTCAAGCTCTCCGTCTCGGTGAAGCACGCAGTGGCTGCCCAGCCCCAGCAAGTTCTTCAGATCGTCGAGAAGGAAGTTGCCGCCAATCCCGATTGCTCCTGCGAGGTCGTTAAGTCGGCCATCGAAGGTTCCAAGGCCGATTCGAAGACCGTGGCTGCAATCGTCGAGACCGCCGCGACCGTCGCTCCCGACAAGATGCGCTTGATTTCCCAGTGCGCCGTGGCCGTGGCCCCGCAGGCTCTCGCCGACGTGCAAGCGGTGATGAGCCGCATTGACCCGAGCAAGGGCGAAGGTGGTTACAGCGCCAAGGGTTCCAAGGCAGCTCCGGAAGTTGCCGTGAAGCCGGCCTTCAATCCGCTTGATTTCCCGGGCCAAGGCCCCGTCGGTCCGACCCCTGGTGGTCCGCCGATCCTGCCGCCCGGCCTGCCGCCGACGATCCCGCCGGTGATCGTGCCGCCGATCGCCACCGACATCAATGCGGTCGTGATCCCTGATCAGGAACTGTGATTGGAAGTCGAAATACTTCCTGTTTCCTAACGTTCTAATATTTCCTCATGAAACGCAGCTTCCTTTCCACGCTCGCCGCGGCTTCGGCCATCGGTGCCGCTCAGGCCAGCCTTTACCACATCCAGGACGAAGCTCAGGAGAGCATTCCCCTCAAGTGGACCGCGGGCGTGAACCTGACTTGGGATGACAACGTGAATCCCACCGCCACCGGAGTGGGTGCTAATGACGATGCCGTCAGCGTCAATCCCTTCGTCGGCCTCTCCTTCGTTTCCATCACCCCGCAGACGACCTTGGACGTCTACGCCCGTGTTGGCGCGATCTACTACTTCGACGAGCCCGAGGCTCTCGGTTCCGAAGACATCTACGGCCAAGCCCGTGCCGGTGTGAACCTGACGCACCGCTTCAGCGAGCGTCTCCGTTTCTCCAGCCGTAATCACGTCTCCTATGAATTGGAGCCGGATTACTCCTACGGCTACGCCACCTCCCGCCAAGTGGGTGAATACCTCTACTGGCAGACCGACAACTCCGTCGGTTACCGCTGGTCCGAGCGTCTGGGCACCTACACCGGCTTCACGCTGTCGGGACTGGATTACGATTCCTCCGTGCCGAACGCCGACCGCTTCACATGGACGGTCTATAACCAGTTCCGCTATCAGCTCACCGAGCAGACCGTGCTCACGGCTGACTACCGCTACTCGGAAACCTCCGGTGACGGCCTCGCTTCCGACTCCACCAACCACTACCTGCTTGGTGGTGTGGAACACCGCTTCACCCCGAACACGATCATGATCGCCCGTATCGGTGCTCAGTTCCGCGAGGTGGATGACGTCGGTGCCGATGAGACGACCGATCCTTACGCCGAACTCGCCTTCAACACCCGCGTGAACGAGCAGTTCATGGTGCGCTCCTTCCTGCGCTACGGGATCGAAGATTACGACACCGTCGTGAACGTCTTCCCGGGTCCTTTGGTTGAATTCGATTCCCGCCAGACGCTCCGTATCGGTGTGACAGGCGAATACGAGCTCTCCCAGGCGCTCACCATCTTCGGTGGTGTTGACTACATCACCACCGACTACGAAGACGGTCGTAACGCGGTTACCAGTGCACCCGTCGCTGCCTCCGCTTCCGAGGACATCATCAACGCCTACGTGGGCGTCTCGCTGAAGTTCACCGAGAACCTCTACGGCAACGTGTCCTACAACTACACCGACTCCAGCTCCGACCTGCCGAACCGCAGCTACGACCGGAATCGCGTCAACCTCGGTGTTCGTGCCGAGTTCTGATCGGAGACATCATCGTTTCTCTTTCGAGCTAGTTTAGTACTCGTCCATTTTAAACATCGAGCTCCCGCAGTGGTCTACCATTGCGGGAGTTTTCGTTTGAATGGAGAGCGATCCGTGACAATAAGACATCCAGCAATCGCGACTAATGAACCAATCGTCCCACTCGTCGGAGGCCAATCTCCACGCCATTGATTACTGGCAGGTCATCAAGAACCGCTACGGCGTGATCCTCCTGACCTTCCTTCTCGTGTTCATGACAGCTCTGGTCATCACCTATGTGATGCCGAAGAAGTATGAAAGTAAGGCGGTCGTGCAGGTCCGACCGAAGACCGGAGGTAGCTTGGTCCTTCCAGGGCAAGCCGATTCCGGCCGCCTCTCCCTCGATAACGGGCAGACCTTCTTCCCGACCGAGTTCGAAGTGATCCGCGCCCAGAAGACCCTGGATACCGCCATTGAACGGCTCGATCTCGTGGGCCGATGGGGATCCGATGTCGACTCCGTCCGCCGCACCCTCCGTGGGATCGTGGATGCCCAGAACATTCGCGGCACTTCGTTGATCGAAATCCGGGTCCGCTACAATGATCCGAAAGATGCTCAAGCGATCGCCAAGGCGGTGTCCGAGGCCTACCGCGAACGTCGTACCAAGATCCAGGCGGAGTATGCCGAAGAGGCTTTGGATCAACTTCGCCGTGCCGTTGTTGCTCAGGAAGATGTGGTGGAAGACAAGCGCAAGCTGCTTTCACAGATCATCCGTCAGGGTAAGATCATTCCCGAAGGCCATACTCCCGGAGTCCGGGGAGGCGGCGGGGGCGGTTATACCGCGGACGACAGCGCCGAGGACGCACAGCGTAGCTTCGCTGCCTTGGAACAAGAGAAGATCGCGTTGGAGAGCCAGATCGAAACGCTGCTCAAGTACGACGGCCCTCAACTCATGGCCTATGCCGCAGGCCTTAGCCTGCCGGACAACATCATTCCCGTCCTGCTCCCCCAGTTCCAAGAGGCGAAGCGAAACTACGACGCCGCCCAGAGCTCCGGCTTGGGCATCCGTCACCCGCGCATGATCTCGCAAGCGAAGGTGCTTGAAGGCATGGAAGCGGACTTGGTGGAGGCCGCGGCAAATCTGCGCGAAACGCTCAAGGCAAAACTCGAACTGTCCAAGGAACAGCTTGCCCGCCTCGAGCAGCGCATGAATCAGAAGAAAGACGAGGCGATCAAAGCCGGTCTTGAAGGCCAAGGGTACAGCGATGCTCAAGCCGACTTTGAAAGCGCCCAAAGCCTTCTCGAGCAGCTCAAGCTGAAGCAGATCAACGACGAGATGGCTGGCAAGGTCTTCGAAGATCCGATCATCATTCATGAAGAGCCGACCCTTTCCCAAGTTCCGGTAAGCCCGAATGTGACCCTCAACCTCGCCCTCGGCGCGGTGGTTGGGCTCATCTTCGGTGTGGGCGTGGCCTTCTTCCTTGAGTATCTCGATACCTCGGTGAAGTCGCTCGAAGACGTCGAACGCTACCTGCAAGTGCCGGTGCTCGCCGTGATTCCAAAGGACGTCGGCGTGCTCTACAAGCAGAGCGGCATGAGCCCGGATGCGGAGGCCTATCGCATCTTGCGCACGAACATCGAGTTCAACCGCAAGAACCCCGAGGACAACGCCATCACGGTGGTTTCCGGTGGAGCAGGCGAAGGCAAGTCGACGACTCTGGTCAATCTCGCCTACATCTGTGCCCAGGGCGGTTACACCACCCTGATGATCGACGCCGACCTCCGTCGTCCGCGTCTCCACACCTTCTTCGACATCAACAATTCGGTCGGTCTGACCAACTATCTGACCACCGAACTGATGCTGGAAGATGTGATCCTGCAGACTCCGGTGGATAACCTCTACTTCATGCCCTCCGGCATCCTGCCGGCGGATGCCGCAGGGATCTTGAACTCACGCCGCATGTCGGAACTCATCCAGGACGTGAAGCAGCGCTTCGACCTGGTGTTGGTCGACTCCCCGCCCATCCTCGGCGTGAGCGATGCGTCCGTGCTCGCGAGCGAAGTGGACCTCACCATGATCGTGGTGCAGCACCGCAAGCTTCCCCGCAACATGCTCCTGCGCGTGAAGCAGGCAGTGGAGAACGTCGGTGGTCACGTCATCGGCGTGGTGCTGAACAACGTGGATGTCCGCAGCGACAGCCAGTATCAGTACTATACCAGCTACTACACCTACTATGCTCCCGCGGAATCCCAGCCGATTCCGTCCGGCAGCCAGTCCAGTGCCTCGCCTACATCCCCGCAGCCGCGCGCAGCACGCCCGGCTAAGAAGGACGACAAGCAAGACCTCTACTAATCACTTCACTTTAAAGTCTTTATCCTATGAACCGCATTTTTCTGTTGATTGCGTGTCTGCTCGGGTTCGCCGGGGCTGCATCGGCTCAAGTGACGATTGCCTCGGGGCAAGCCATCGAGATCCGGATCTCGGGTGTTCCCCAAGAGGAGATGACGATCGTGAACAACACCTATCCCGTGTCGGAACAGGGCACCATCCGTCTGCCCTTTATCGGCACAGTGCGCGCTGCCGGTCTTCGGCCTGAAGGTTTGGCATCCAGCATTGAGGCGGCTTACCGCTCGGCCCAGATCTACACGCATCCGACCATCCAAGTGCTTTCGTCTTCGGATGAAACGCTGAAGGAACTGACGGTTACGGTGGGTGGTTATGTCCGCAATACCGGTCCGGTGAAGTATGTCCGCGGCCTGACGCTCTACAACGCGGTGCAGGCGGCGGGTGGTCCGAATGAATTCGGTGCCATGGGCCGGGTCGGCCTCGTCCGCAATGGCCAGCGCAAGGAATATGACCTGCGCCAGACCAAGTTCATGAACATCCTCGTCGAGCCGAACGACACCATCACGGTGCCGCAGAAGAACTGGCTGGGCCAATGACCTCGCTTTGATGCGCCGGGAACGCTCCGCGATCCGTTGCTTTGCCGGGATGGCCGCTCTGGCCATCCCGGCCTTTGCTTTCGGTCAGGAGCCGAAGGTCGGCGACTGGGTCGCAGCCCTTTCGAGCGATGATTTCCGCGAGCGTGTTGAATCGAAGGACAAGCTCTTGGAGTGGGGTCGCAAGAATCCGGCCCGCGCGATGGATTTGTTCTACGCCGCGCATGAATCGGCGGCGGATGCCGAGACGAAGATCCTTCTGCGCGAGGCGCTGCGCGAGTTAGTGGTGGAGGATCATCAGCGGAATAACGGGGAGGGATACGTCGGGGTGCGGATGCTGGAGCTGAATGTGGCGGTGCCGGGGGACAAGGTGCCGCGGACGGGGGTGCAGGTTATTGGGGTAGAGGAGGAAAGTCCGGCGGACAAGGCGGGGCTGGAGGTGGGCGATGTGATCATATCACTCAACGAGTTACGGTGGGTCGGGCCGGGGGCGACCGATGCGTTCACGAATGCCGTGCGGCGGCACAAGCCGCGGGAGAGCGTGAAGCTGGGGGTGCTACGGAATGGCGAAGTAAAGGAGGTTTCCCTTGTCTTGGGGATCCGGCCCTTGGGCGCTTTGGAGCGTCAGGACTTATTGTGGGCCAATGGGATGGGTCGGCCTATCCCGAACCCCCAGCAGGCGGAGGAGAAAGCCCGGGAGGGAGTTTTCCGCAATTGGCTGGAGCGCAAACGGGCTGCCAAAAAGCTGCCCTGAGCGGTCCGGCCGGGTTTAAAAAATCGACAATTCCCGCCTGCGTGCGACGCTAGAAAAATTGTTACGCCCCGGTTCTCTCGACCCATGAAATTCTCACGTATCCGCAGCGCCGCGATGGCGGTTGGTCTCACGGCTTCGACCCTCACCGCATGCGCGCAACAGGCGGACTTTGACGAAGTCGGTTGCCAGATGGCGATCATGTTGCAGAACAGCCATTTCGCGCGGCTCAAGTTCAACGACATGAGCCAGCGGTTCCTGGATGATTTCCTGCGCGACCTGGATTCCGGCAAGTCCTACTTCACCCAAGAGGACATCGACCGCTTCAACCGGCAGTATGGCGACAATCTCGCCGAGATGCTGATGAAGAAGGAGAGCATGGCGGCGGCGATCGACATCTACGGGACTTTTAAAAAGCGTGTGGAAGCGCGGGTTGCGGAAGGCAAACGCGTGCTGGCCGCGAACGAATTCGATTTCGCCAAGGAAGAGTCGATTCAGCGCAGCCGCAAGGATGCCGCGTGGCCGAAGACCGAGGAGGAGGCGATGCAGCTCTGGCGCCAGCAGATCAAGGAGGCGGTGCTTTCCGAGACGCTGCGCCGCGACATGATCGCCCAGATGGCGGCGAAGCAGGGCAAGGAGAACCCGCTGAAGGCCGACAAGGATCCCAAGGAGAAGATCGCGCTGCGCTACGAGCGGTTCCTCCACAGTGTCGTGCAGGATGTCGATGACGAGGACGTGGCCGCCATGTTCCTCAGTGCGGTCGCGCGGTCCTTCGATCCGCACACCGACTACATGAGCACCCGCGAGATGGATCGCTTCCGCGACGGGATGAAGAACGAGCTCGTGGGCATCGGTGCATTGCTCCAAGGCGAGGAAGACGGTGCGACCAAGATCATGGGCATCGTGGTCGGCGGTCCTGCCGACAAGCAGGGCACGCTCAAGCTCAACGACCGCATCGTGGCGGTCGACCCCGATGGCGACGGTCCGCGCGAGATGGTGGACATCATGTTCATGAAGATCGACAAGGTGGTCGATCTGATCCGCGGCCAAGAGGCCACGCCGGTGCGTCTCAAGGCGGAGCCCGCCGGTGGTGCTCCGGGCGAGACGGTTCTGATCAATATCGTCCGCGCGAAAGTCGCGCTGAAAGACGAGCAAGCCAGCGCGGAGATCATCGACATGAAGGCCCCGAGCGGTGAGGCCACCCGGCTGGGGATCATCACGCTGCCGTCGTTCTATGCCGATTTCGATGAAGGCAAGGTTCGTTGCTCCGTGGATGTCGAACGCCTGCTGGAGCGCCTCAAGGAAGAGGGAATCGACGGTCTGATGCTGGATCTCCGCAACAACGGCGGCGGTGCGCTCGAGGAAGTCCGGCGCATGACCGGTTTCTTCACGCCGCGCGGCCCGGTGGTGCAAGTGAAGAACACCTTCGGCGAGCGCCAGGTGAAGGAGTCCGACCGCAAGGAGCCGATCTATGACGGCCCGATGATCGTCCTCACCGACAAGAGCAGCGCCTCCGCCAGCGAAATCTTGGCCGGTGCCCTGCAGGACAACAACCGCGCCGTGATCGTGGGCGAGTCCTCGACCTTCGGCAAAGGCACCGTGCAGCAGCCGATGGACATCAGCCGCATGCTGCCCTTCTTCAAGGCCCGCGACAAAGCCGGCACGCTGAAGGTGACGATCCAGAAGTTCTACCGCCCCTCCGGTTCCTCGACCCAGAAGATGGGCGTGATTCCGGATGTGGTGCTGCCGAGCCTGACCGATGCGCTCGAAGTGGGCGAAGCTTTCCTTGATCATCCGCTGGAGCACGACCTGATCGGCCGTGCCCCGGACTTCAACCCGATGAAGAAGGAGCAGCTCTTCCTGCAGACCTTGAAGGATCTCAGCACCAAGCGCGTTTCCGCTTCGAAGGACTTCTCCTACATCATCGAGGACGTCACCAAGGCGAAGGCACGTATCCGCGAGAACAGCATTTCGCTCAACATGGCCGAGCGGAAGAAGGAGCTCGATGAGATCGACGCCCAGCAGCAGCAGCGCAATGCCGAGCGCAAGGAGCGTTTCGCCGGAGTCCAGACCACGGACAAGAAGGACATGACCTTCTTCAAGCTCACCCTCGACGATGTCGAGAAGGGTGCGGATATCCAGAAGTACGATCCTTCCGCGGAAACCGAAGGTTACATGCGCAAGGCCAAGGACGAAACCGCAGAATTGGATGAGACCCCGCCATGGCCGAGCGCGCTCGACCCGCACAAGCGCGAGGGCGTGCAGATTCTCGGCGACCTCGTCGATGTCACTCGGAATGCCCGCATGGCCGGGATGATCGAGCGCTAATGCCCGGAATCGCCGAACGTCTCACCGAACTCCACCAGCGCATGGCCGACGCATCATCGTCGGCCGGGCGTGCGCCGGGTGAGGTGGAGTTGCTTGCAGTCTCGAAGACCTTCGCCACGGAGGATGTGGCGGAGGCTTACGCCGCCGGCCAGCGTCTCTTTGGGGAGAGCCGTCAGCAAGAGGCGGCACCGAAGGTGGCGGCCCTGCCCGCGGACATCGAATGGCACTTCATCGGCGGTTTGCAGCGGAACAAGGCGCGCAAGGTGTTGGCGGATTTCCCCTGCATCCACAGTGTCGATTCCCTGCGCCTTGCCGAGCATCTCGACCGGATCGCCGGGGAAGAGGGCAAGCGCCCGCGCATCTACCTGGAGGCGAATGTTGCAGGAGAGGAGTCGAAGGGTGGTTTCGCTCCGGAAGAGCTTCTTGCCGCAGCGGAGACTCTTGCGGGGTTGAAGCACCTTGAAATACTTGGAGTGATGTCGATCCCGCCGGAGGAAGACTCGCGCCGCTGGTTCGCGGCGACCCGTGAACTCCGCGACCAGCTCCGCACTACCAGCGGTCTTGCCCTGCCCGGCTTGAGCATGGGCATGAGCGGGGACTTCGAGGAGGCCATCGCCGAGGGTTCGACAATCGTCCGTGTCGGCTCGGCTCTTTTCGGTTATCGTTCTTACCCAGCATGATCCGCCTCGACCACGCCGCCGTCGTCGGCTCCGAACTCGCGCTGCGCTTCGCCGATGGCGAGGAGATTTACCTCGCGCTCGACATGCTCCGGCGGGCTTGTCCCTGCGCAGCCTGCCAAGGAGAGCCGGACGCGCTGGGGCGGGTGCTGCGGCCGGTCCAGCAGATTGAAGGGCGCGGTTTCGAGCTGCAGCGATTCGAGGGAGTGGGTGGCTACGCCCTGCAACTTTTTTGGGCAGACGGGCACTCGACCGGCATTTATACCTTCGACTATCTGCGCCGTCTGGCGCTCATCCCCTAGAAGCTATGGACCCGTATGCGCCGCCCCTCAGTCCCGCCCTTCCGGCCGATGACCAGAGATTGGCGATGCGGGAGATCGTGGTCGGCTGGGAGCGGTTGAGATTGCTCTACAATGCGATCCTGGCGGTTCCGGGGTTGCTTGTTCTGAGTGCGATGACGGGGGAGTACGGGATGCCGGCTCTCACCGCGGTCCTGTCCGCGGTGTTCGTGGCGGTGGGTGCGAACCTGTGTTTCTTGCTGGGGCCCTTGGCGGAGTTGTATTTGCGCGGGATTTTCCGGCGGGGACAGCCCTTGGGGAGAGGGCGGTGGTTGTTGTTCGGGTCGGGGACTTTGCTTTCGTTGTTCCTGTTCGTGCTGACCTATTCGCAGATGACGATGGGGTGGCCGTGAAGGGGGGATTGAGGCGCATGCCGAGAGAAGTCGGAGCGAGCACAGCATGAAGCTTCCGCTATCACGCGATGGATCGCGTGCTTGCCCGGTACACGGTGCCGGGCTGGTGTGAACCGTCTCGAAGGGGACGAGGAGGAGCTTGAGTTGTTAGATGGTAGGTGTCGAATCGCATGCGGCGAGGAGCAAGGAAGGGCGAAGCGCGGGGATGAGGCGGATCCTCCTCGCCCTCCTTCAGAGAGCCGGACTTTTGGGGTGCGTCACCCAGGGTTGCGTCGCGATGCTCCTTACCCTGGGCTTTCTCCTTGTCGCCCCGTTGGGGCTTTAGAGGTGAGGGCGGAGGCGGGCAGTCCAGGCTTTTGAGGTGGGGTTGGGGAGAGGATGGCGATGTAAAGGGTGGATGCGCACAGCCGGAATGACGAAGTCATTCCGCTACGATGGGTGTAGTAGTTGAAGGCCGCGGTGGAGGGCGGGGCTTGGATCTTTCGGTCCATTTACCGGGAGGAGAGGATGGGCATGATCCCGGTTCTCCTGACGAACAAACCAAGGAGCCTCCCATGAAGATCCATCTCCCTCTTGTTGCGCTTTTCAGCTTGTGTCTCGCCGGCAGGGTTCTGCCTGCGACTTCTGCTCCGGAGAACCGCGGGGCGGGGTTCGATGCCTTGGGGCATTTCACGGTGCAGTCGGAAATCCCGGCGGGCTCGCGTCATGCGGTGCTCGAGATTACCAGCGACCTTTCGGCTTCCGCCTCTTGGCGGCCGATGATTGCCACGGCGATTGACGGGCGCGAGGCGAAGCTGATGTTCCGGCTGCCACCACAGGCGAGCGGGAAGGTGTTCGCGAGGGTGAAGACCGGGATCTCGACGACGCTGCCCACGGTTGAGCTCTCCGGGCCGGATCTGTGCTACGTGACCTATGCGGATAGCATCAGTTCGGGAGCCAAGATCGCATTTCTGACCTCCGCATCGACGAAGATGGGCGAGTGGTCCGCGCTGCCGCTGGCGCAGTGGCAAGCGAACTTGATCGCATGGGCGCTGCAGGATCCCAAGGTCGCTTCCGCAGAAGTAGTGCCCCCTGCCGATAATGTCTCGGTCCGCTTCAAGGATGGCACGACGGCCACGCTCATGCGGGCGCCACGTCGCTATACCGGCCCTGCCATGCAAAGCGCGGCGACTGCCGTAGCGAAGGCACCGCATTCTCCCGAGCCCTTCCCACCTGCCCCTGCGCCGCCGAAAATACCGACGGAGACGGGCCGCAATCTCCCGGACAGCAACAACGCCGTGACCGCCTTCTCGCTGGAAACCGGCTTCCCCAACTCCGCGCCGACGATCGGCAGCTGGCTGGCCACGCGGAGCTATGCGGTGAGGACCTTCCCCAGCACCACGATCGATCAGATCCTGCAGTGGTCCGCTTCCAAGCCGATGGCCGCGCTCTTCTGGCAATCGCACGGAGTGCCCTACCGGAAGAAGGACGGCAGCATCGGGATCGCGCTGGTGACGCGGCAGTATGCGACTGATGCGCTGAGTGACGGTCCCTATGCGGCGATGATCAAGAACGACGAGATCAACTTCGCGGTCGATGATGAGAAGAAGCCGTTCTACGCGGTGACCTCCGAGTTCGTCCGCAAGCGCATGCGCTTCTCACCGAACTCGATCGTGGTGGTGGATGCGTGCTATGGCGGCGGAGCGGAACTGGCCGCGGGCTTCACGGCTGCAGGCGCGGGCTCGTATGCGAGCTGGGACTGGCTCTCCGGGCCCTATAGCGGCACGCCTTGCCTGAAAGTCTTCGACCGTTTGCTCGGGATGAATCAGGAGCCGCCGGTCTCCGTGCCGAAGGAGCGCGCCTTCTCCCTGATGGCAACGCGCTGGTGGATGAGTGCCTACCAATTCGACTACGACCCGAGCCCCGAGTATCCGAACCAAGGCCGGCCGAACGCGAAGCTGACCTGGTATGACCACCCGGATAAGCCCGGACACATCCTGTGTCCCACGATCATGCGCGTGCTCCATGAGAACAAGGATCTCAAAGAGCCCTATACGAAGTTCCTGATCGAAGGCGACTTCGGCGACGATCCCGGAGAGTCGCTGCGCGAGGTGCTATGGGGCGGGCAGAAGATGCAGGTGGTCCGCTGGGAACCCTACTACGGCATCGCCATCCGCATGCCCTCCTCGCCACCGCGGGGAAATATCGAGGTGATCATGAGAAAGGGCGGCTTCACCCGGCGCAGCAACGTGGTGCCGATCACGGAGTGGACGGTGCCCTTCACCTATGAAGTCAGCGGGAAGGGGTCCCTGAATGCGAAGATGGTGATGAACGTGAAGTTCCGCGCGGACATCCGCGGCTCCCGCGGCAACCCGGAAATGCCGGTGCAGTATCTAGGCAGGCTCTTCTCGAACATGGCCGATTGCGAAGGAACGGTCTCGGCTTCCGGCACCCATTCCCCGGATGCGGCGACCACCTTCACGTGGTCGGGCGGTTCCTCCCTGACTTCGGTCGATCCGAATGCCGACGAAACCTATGCGCCGAAGCGGATCCGAAACTCCGGCAGCATCAACTTCGGGGTCGGGCGGATCGACCAATTCCAACTGAGCGGCGACGGCGACTTCACCGAAACGGAAGTCCGGGTCCATAACGATGGGAGCTCCACCACCATCGTGCGCCAACTCGGGATCGGGTTCCCCGGCTTCTATCCCGCACCCGAGATGCCGCTGAACCTCGGCAACGGCACGCTCCGTGGAAACACGCTCGAGTGGAGCGGCAGCGAAGGCACGGTGAAGCTTTCCTGGCCCTCCGTGACGCCGCAGATGATGCCGGATAACAATACGCCGCGGTAAACCGCGGCGTATCGAAGATCGTGGTGCGGGGCGAGCCCGGGCGAATGCTCAGGCCGTTACCGCGCCGCGGTCGTCGTTCAGACCGCTCTTCTCGAGGAAGTAGTCGTAGCCGCCGGTGTAGCGGGTCACGGTGCCATTGTTGATGTGCAGCGTGGTCTCCGCGAGGTGGCGGATGAAGTGCACGTCGTGCGAGATGAAGACGAGCGTGCCCTCGTAGGCCTTAAGCGCGTTCACCAGCGAGTCGATCGAGAGGATGTCGAGGTGAGTGGTGGGCTCGTCCATCAGCAGGAGGTTCGGCGGATCGACGAGGAACTTCACCAAGTTGAGGCGGGACTTCTCACCCCCGGAGAGCACGCCGCAGCGCTTCTCCACATCGGTGCGGCGGAAGAGGAAGGAGCCGAGGATCGCGCGGGCGTCTTCCTCGCGCAGGGTGGTGCAGCTCGCGAGCACTTCCTCCAGCACGGTGTTGTCCTCGTTGAGAGTCTCCGAGCGGTGCTGCGAGTAGTAGCCGAGCTTGGTGGCGTAGCCGACCTCGCGCTTGCCGCCGTTGATCGGCAGCACGCCGGCGAGGATCTTGAGCAGGGTGGACTTACCGGCACCGTTCGGGCCGACGAGAACGATTTTGTCGCCGCGCTCGATGGTGAGATCCAGGTCCTTGTAGATCTGGCGCTCGCCGTAGGCCTGGCTCACCTTTTGCAGCTCGATCACCTTCTGGTTCGAGCGTGGCGGCTGCGGGAAGGCGAACTTGAAGGGCTTGCGCGGGGCACGCGGCTTCTCGATCCGCTCCATCTTTTCGAGGAACTTGATGCGGGACTGGACCTGCGCGGCCTTCGAGCCGACCTGGCGGAAGCGATCGATGAACTCCTGGTGGCCTTCGATCTCCTTGTTCTGGTTCCGGTAGGCTTGGACCTTCTGCTCGTAGCGCGCCTCGCGCTGTTCGAGGTAGCTGGAGTAGTTGCCGGTGTAGGCGATGAGTTCCTGAGCGTCCGGATCGATCTCGATCACGTTCTCCACGATGGCGTCCATGAAGTCGCGATCGTGCGAGATCATGAGGATCGCGCCTGGGTAGTTCATCAGGTAGCGCTGAAACCAGAGGAGCGAGAGCAGGTCGAGGTGGTTGGTCGGCTCGTCCAGCATCAGCAGGTCCGGCTCCTGGACGAGGAGGCGGGCGAGGTAGGCGCGCATGATCCAGCCGCCGGAGAATTCGCGGGCGGTCTTGTGGAAATCGCTCTCCTTGTAACCGAGGCCGGCGAGGATCTTCTTCGCCTTCGGTTCGAGCTGGTAGCCGTTGAGGTGATTGAACTGGTCCTGGGCGTGGGCGTAGTCGGGGTGATCCGTGGTGCCCGCGGCCTCGTGCTCGCGGATGGCGCGCAGGTAGCCGACCATCTCCGGGGTGATGCCGATGGCGATCTCCAGCACGGTCTCGTCGCCGGGGTCGCCGGATTCCTGAGCGAGGTAGCCGGTGATGGCGTAGTCGTCGCGCTCGATGGTGCCGCCGTCGAGGTCCTCCTGGCCGAGGATCATGCGGAAGAGCGTCGACTTGCCGGCACCGTTCGGACCGACGAGGGCGATGCGCTCGCCCCAGTTGATCGAGAGTTCCGCATCGCGGAAGAGGGTACGGCCGCCGAGCGTCTTGGTCAGCTTGTGGATCGTGAGCACGGGGCCGGTGTAGGGGAGCCGGGCGCTGCGGGCAAGCGCAGGAACTCGGCTTTATTGGAAGGAGCTGCCCGCCATGAAATCGGCCCAAGCCGTGTCCAGCGCAGCGCAGGACTCGAAGCCGAGGACCTTTGCAACCGCTTCAGCTTCTGAAAGGTTCTCACCTTTCCGGGTTCTGGCGAGCAGTTCGTCGAACTTCTCCAGACGTGCCGCGTCCGCGTGGATAAAGGAAATCAAGCCATAGGCGAAGCCAAGGTCCCGGGGCTGGGCTTCGTCCGTGGTGATTCCGTAGAAGCTGGCAAAATCAGGGCGGGAGCCGCTTTTGAGAAGGCGCTTGGGAAGGGCCGCCCAGTCGCGGGCGCTCTTGATCTTTTCCACGGTGGTTCCGCGGACGACGATCTGGGTTTCAATATTGCCGCAGATTTTCTTCTCCCGGTGGTAGGCGAAGCCCATCTCGATCAGGCGGAAGTAAGTGTCGCCGGAGGCAACTTGGAAAAGGGTCGAGGTCAGGAAATGAATGCGGGTCGGCCAAGTGGGGCGGTTGCTCTGGAAGTCCTTGGTGTCGAGCCGGAAGGTTTGAGCCTTGAAGGTGAGGCCATGTTTCGCCGCGAACTCGGAGTCGATCTTGCATGACGTGACGCCCGCGGTTTTCAGTTTGTAGTTGGGTGAGGCGGTATTGCTGTTCTCGGCGTGCTTGTCGTGCCATGAGCCGAAGATTTCGGCGTGCTTGGTATCCTCAAACAGGATGATCGGCATCTTCTTGGTCCCGAAGGCCTCGGACAAAGAGGGAAGATCGGTGGCGATGTCCGCCCACAAGCGCTCGGCGGCATTTGCATAGGCGGCGAGCAGGTCGGGCTTCACGTCTCCCAAGGCGAGAATCAGGAAGTGCTCCGAGGCGAGATTCTGTTGGAACACGATCCCGTCGAAATCGACTCCCTCCGGCTTGGAGGTCCACTTCGAGGGGTCGAGCTTTACCGTCGCAAAGTTACCGGTGCGGGCGGAAGTGGCCGCAGGAGAAGCGGGTAGCGCGCTTTTGAGATATGTCAGGTCTGCCTCGCTGAGGGTCGTCTTGGGAATCTGGATTTCCCTGCCATCCGCGCGTTTGACCCAAGCAGTGGTGGGATCATGCTTGATCAAGCTTCCCTCGATCTTGCGGCCCTTGGTGTCGGTCCAAGTGCGTGTTTCTTGGGCGGAGGCCGTCAAACAGGCTGCGGCAAGGACCGCAAATCCCGGGAGGAAAGGGAACTTCATCGGAGGCAGGATGCAGATTTGCGGCAGGGAGACAACCCGCGAGTTGTGGCTTTCCCCTGCCGGAATGTAGGCTAGTGGTGATGCCATGATGGATCGGCGCGGCTTTCTCTCCCTGCTTGGATTGGCATGTGGAGGATGTGCGGGTGGGATAGGATCCTCCGGCACGGCATGGTCGTCGGGCTCATTGGAGCGGGCGGACCGGATCGCGAAAGGCCACGGGGCAAAAGGTTGGGGCGCGTGGATCGGCGGGCGCAGAGTGGCGGGGTGGAGCACGAACGAGCGCGGGCCCTCGCTAAGCCTGACGAAGGTGTTGGCGGCGCTGGCGGCGACACGGGCTGCGGGCGAGGGCTGGCTGGCGGACAACGAGAGTGCGGCCTCGACCCTCCATGAATGGCGCGGGGATGCGGCGAAAATGCGGATCACCGTCTTGGCGCTGCTCCAGCAGACGGCGGGTCTGGAGGCGGGGGTGGCGGCGCTGTATCGCAACCCCACGGACAAGGGGCGGAATGCGGTGTCGCTGAGGGTGGTCGATTCACCGGGAAGTGTCTTCCGCTATGGGCCGGCCTGCTGGGAGGTGCTGGCCGAATTGCTGAATCGCAAGCTGGTGGCGCGCGGGGAGACGCTGGAGAAGTTCCTGCATCGCGCGGTGATGCGGCCGATCGGGCTGAGCAGTCCGGATTGGCGCTCGGACCGGAAGGGGCGTTTCTTCCTTTCGACCGGCGCGGAGATGAGCGTGGAGGATCTGTGGCGGCTGGGGCGCACGGTGGGTGCGCTGCTGCGCGGGGAGTCCACGCAAGGCTTCGATGCGGCACTGTTCGCACGGATGACGCGGCCCTCCGCGGTGAACCCGATGTTCGGCGGTGGGATCTGGCGGAACGTGAATGCGAGGAAGGGCGGGGCCTTCCCGATCGAGATCGAGGATGCGCTGGATCCGCCGCGCGGCAGCGGCTTTTGGAACAGCGCTTGTATCTCCCGGCGCCAGCCTGCGGAGATGGTGGCGCTCGTCGGTTCGTCCGGGCGGCGGGTGTTTATCTGGCCCGCGGAGAACAAGGTGGTGGCCCGGCTGGGCAGGGCGCCGTCGTGGAAAGACGGGCCCTTCCTGGATGCCTTGGCCTGAGCTTGCTTACTTCCGGGTGGAGATCATGAGATTCGCGTCATCCGGGCGGAAGTGGTAGCCGGAGCCGAAGGGGACGGGGGTGCCGCCACCGATGGCGTCGTAGGCGGCGCGGAGGTCGGCTTGATTGTGTTTCGCGAAGAGGGCGATGGGGGCGTCGTAGTTGCCGTAGAGGCGGACGTTCCACTTACTAGAATCGTAGTAGCGGTAGGGGATGCCGGAGTCGTCCTGGACAATGGCATTGGTGTTCGAGAGGACCCAGTCGCGGACGCCGGAGAAGCCGGAGTCGTGCATGAGGTAGGAGGCGGCCTTGAAGTAGGCCACGCCGCCGCTGTAGGAGGAGAGCCAACTGCGGTAGGAGGCATTGAAGCCACCATTCGAGAGATCGCCGGAAACGTAGATGGCGCGGCGGGCGCCACCGCCGGGGAGGCGGAAGCGGATGTCCACACCGGAACGGCCTGCTGCGCTGATGGGCTCGACGCTATCCACGGTGGCATCCATTAGGGCCAGGCTGGCGAGCATGATCGGTGCGACGCCGGGCAAGGGGCCGCCGGCGAGGTCGTTCTTCATGTCCTTGGTGATGAAGTAGCCGGTCTTCATCTGGGCATCCATGGCCACGCTAAGACGGTTGAGCGAGCCCATCACCTGGCCGGGATCGGCGTTGTCGAGGTAGGGCAGGCCACCGGCGGGTTCCAGGCCTAACAGGACGTAGTTCGAGGCTTGCGGGAAGAGGGCGGTGACGTACATGAGGTCCGGACCGCCGAAGGGATAGAGGATGGCGCGCGGATTGCCGACCAGCGGACGGACGTTGATGTCGGACCACTCGCGCTGCACCGCGGTGCGCTTGGAAGCGAAGAGCCGCCATTTGGTCGCCATGTCGTTGGCGTGGTCCTGATAGTTCGCGGTCTGCTGCATCTGCGAGAGCACCGCGCCCTGCCTCACCGGACGGCCGGCGAGGAAGCGGGCGATGTCGTTGGCGCTGGCCTGGCCTTCGACCGGTGCGAAGGCCTCGGCGGCTGGGGCAAGGGTTTGCGTTTGGCCGCGTTCCGGTTGTTTCGGTCCACAGGCGGCGGCGAGGAAGAGAGGCAGGAGGAGCAATCGTTTCATCGGCGAAAGAGTTTGAGAGGGAACCAGACCACCGCGAAGAAGATCGCGACCCCGGCACCGGCCAAGGTGGTCTTCGGATTCTGGATCGCGGAGTACACGATGACGAATCCCGCCATTGTGAGGAAAATCAAGGGCGGAAGCGGATAGAAGGGGATCTTGACCGGGCGCGGGAGTTCGGGAGCGCGGATCCGCATCACCATGCTTCCGGCCACGACGAGGGAGGTGGAGAGGGTGAGGCCGATCTGGGTGGCTTCCATGAGATCGCGCAGGCCTGCGGCGTAAACGAGCACGAGGGCGACGATCATCTGGAAGAGGAGCGCGAGGTGGGGGACGTCCTTGCGCGGGGCGAAGAAGGAGAGCGAGCGCATGTTACGCCCCATGGCACCGAGCACCCGCGGGCCGGCCCAGAGCAGGGCGCTGGCGGAGGCGAAGAGGCCGAGGGCGAAGAGGCCGGAGACCATCCGGGCGGCTTCCCCCCCGAAGAGCGAGGTGGCGGCGATGTGGCCCACCGCTTCCTGGCCTTTCAGGTCGGCGACGGGTGCGGAGTGGAGGAAGGAGGCATTGAGGCCGACATAGAGGACGGCAACCAGCACGGTGCCCCAGAGCAGGGCGCGGCGCACGGTCTTCTGCGGGTCGTTCCATTCCTCCAGGCCATATACGGCGGCATTCCAGCCGGTGTAAGAGTAGGTGACGTAGAGCAGGGCGACGGCGAAGCCCGGGGTGAGGACGGCGAGGCTGTCGATCTTGAAGTCAGGGGTCCAGCGGATGTCGCCCTTGCCTTCCATCGTCCATGCGGCGCCGATGAAGATGAGGATGAGGAGGAGCTTCAGGCCGGTGGCGGCGACTTGCACGCGGGCGCTGGTTTTCGTGCTCACTGCGTGGGCTGCGGTGCCGAGCAGGATCACGCCGGCGGCAGCGTGTTGGACGGGGATGCCGCCGATGGCCTTGTGGAGGTATTCGCCGAAGGCGAGCGCGGTGATGGCGGTGGGGGCGGAGAAGCCGGCGAAGGCGGAGAGCATTCCGGCCATGAAGCCGAGGCTGGGGTGGTAGATGGAGCGGAGGAAGTGGTACTCACCGCCGGAGCGGGGGAGCATGGCCGCGACTTCCGCGTAGCAGAAGGCGCCGCAGAGCGCGATGAGGCCGCCGAGAGCCCAGAGGAAAAGGATCTGCGGGCCGGAGTTGAGGTCGAAGAGCTGGAAGCCGAGCGAGGTGAACACGCCGACGCCGACCATGCTGGCCACCACGAGGGCGGTCGCTGCAAAGGCTCCGGCGTGAGTCGGTTGGGACACGGCCTAACACATCCGCGAAATCGGGGGCTTCCGCAAATTCCGATTGGAACGGATTATAAGTGTTCAAATGAACAAATTAGATTGCGGCTTTCCAAGGTCGGGGGATGATGGCGGGCATGGATCCGCACCGCGGCCGGGGGGCGCAGGAAATTCCCGCCAATCGCTTCGAAGCGCTCTGCCTGCACACGGATGAGGACGCGTGGGTGGACGATGACCCGCGCCCGCTGAAGACGACTTTCCTGTGGGATGATTCGAAGTCGGTGCTGAACTCGAACGATTCCGAGGATCTCTCCTTTGAGTACAGCGTGAACCCGTATCGTGGTTGCGAGCATGGCTGCTCGTACTGCTACGCGCGGACCTATCATGAGTATCTGGGCTACTCGGCGGGGCTCGATTTCGAGTCGAAGATCGTGGTGAAGGAGAATGCGCCGCGCTTGCTGGAGGCGGCGTTTGCGAAGCCCTCGTACAAGCCGGCGATGATCGCGATGAGCGGGGTGACCGATTGCTATCAGCCGATCGAGCGGAAGCTGGAGATCACGCGGCGTTGCCTGGAAGTAATGGTGCGGTTCCGGCAGCCGGTGGGGCTGATCACGAAAAATGCGCTGATCGCGCGCGATGTGGATCATCTCGGGGAGCTCGCGCGCCATCAGGCGACCTGTGTGTTCATCTCGGTGACGAGTCTCGATCCGAAGCTTGCGAGGATCCTGGAGCCGCGGGCGTCCTCGCCACGGGCGCGGCTGGATGCGATCCGGGCGCTGGCAGATCACGGGATCCCGGTGGGGGTGAGCGCCGCGCCGATGATCCCGGCGCTGAATGACAGCGAGCTTCCGGCGATCCTGGAGGCGGTGAAGGAGGCGGGAGGCAGCTTTGCCTTCTATACCACGGTCCGCCTGCCGGGGGCGGTGGCGCCGGTGTTTTCCTCGTGGCTCGACCGGCATTTTCCGGAGCGGAAGGAGAAGATCCTCAAGCGCATTCGCGGCACGCATGGCGGGAAGCTGAATAGCAATGTGCCGGGTGCCCGCATGCGGGGTAGCGGGGAACCGGTGGGGCAGCTCAGGGCGCTTTTCCACGCGAGTTGCCGGCGTCTCGGTTTGGCGACGAGACCGCCTCAGCTCAGCACAGAGGCCTTCCGGCGGGTGATGCCGGGGCAGGGGGAGTTGTTCTGAGATCAGCGTCGGTAGAGCTGGATGCCCATGGGGAAGCTCAGGGGCCTCTGGTGATTCTGGCCGATGTAGCCGTTGCCAGCAGAGTCCTGGTGCCACGCCATGATTGAGTGCCAGCTTCCGTTCCGGGCGCGTCGGAACCTTTTCCAAGGGATATCGAAGGTTCCGTCGGGCCCGGTGGTTCCGATCTCGAGCGCCGGGCCCGAGACAATGCTGATCGCAACCGTCGCACCTGCGGCCGGTTTCCCATCCGGCAGGGTCACGGTGATCCTTCTGGATTCAGCGCTCTTCAAGGCCGCCGCGCCGAGGAGCGCGGCGACGATCACGAGAGACAGGAGGATCTTCTTCATCGGGTGGTGAAACCCGATACGGCTTACCAGACTTCTTTCTTCACGGCTAGGTAGCCGAAGACGCCTTCGTCCAGATCACCCAGAACGGCTTCGTTGAGGCCCAGGCCATCGGGGGTCTTCAGCTCGATCTCGTTGCCGAAGGTGATGCCCGCGCCGCCCTCCACCCACCAGGTATCCTGGATGCGGCGATGGATGTGGAGGCCCGCACGATAGGAAGTGAAGTCGAGGGTGCGAGACTGGTTGTTGTCGTCGATGTTCCAGACACCGCCGGCCGAGCGCACGTCGAAGCTGAGGCGCCAGTCTTCCGACATGTCCCAAGCCGCCGTGAAGGAGGGGCCTAACAACTGGAGCCGGATGTCTTCCCGCGGGGCCCAGAAGAAGGCAGGGCCGGGGACCAGGGATTCGTCGCCGAAGGCATCGAACAAGGCGACGCCGCCTCCGAGGTAGAACTTGTCGCTGAACTTGTACCCACCACCCACGGCGACATCGAGGAAGATGTCGTCGCTGTCGATGTGGTCGAAGTCGGTGGAGAGCGCGGGTTTGATCCAAGCTCCGTAGATCCAAGGCGATTGTGGCGAGTAGTTCAGCAGCCAAAGAGGCAGTTCCAGCGAGTGCAGGTCTTCATCCTTCACGGGGAAGCCGGGCAGCGTGCCATCGTAGCGCAGGAAGGTGCCCTCGTAGCGGAAGGTGGGAAGCAGCACCAGATCACCGGCGATGGTGATCGGCTTGCTAAGGAAGGTCTGCATTTCGGCCTGCCATGCATCCAGCTCGCCTTGGCTACGGTCGAACTCCATGCCGAAGTTCCCGTAGGCGCTCACGCGGAAGGTATCGAGGAAGAGGAGAGGGCTTTCGTTCTCTGCCGTCGCACCGGTCACGGGGGCGCTGGTGGTTGTTAGCGTGCCAGCATGGGCGGCGGTGCAAAGCGCTGCTAGAGCGAGGAGAGCGGGTCTTTGGATCATGGTTCAGCCCTTCATAGCCTAGTACCCATCCCGTGGCTAGAGGGGAAATGTCGGGAGCGTCTCCGACGACCTGCCAAGAAGACCCCGACACAGGTAACAAGCACCAGTGCAGCCGCAGCGATCCAGCCTCTGGAGATGACGGCATCCTCCGTTTCCGCTTCCTCCGGTTGTTCGGAGATACCCGTTAGCTTCCGAGTGCCGATGTCGAAGCCCGCGATTTTTCCCGTGGTGGTGTGGATGAAGAGCTGGTCCTCGGTTATATCCAGGTCGTCATACCAAGTGCGCCAGAAGTCTCCGATCGGACCGATGATCCCCGAGTCCTGCGTTTTCGGTGGATCGGGACAGATCTTGGAGAAAGGAATGCCGCTTCGTGAACCGTCCGATCCGTGGAAAGTGATGCAATTGGATGTCTGCAGATCGGGCTCCTGAATGTGCTGCCATTCGAGTTCCGCCACGGTTTGGCCATCGTTGGAGAGTAAGAAGGGCTGCTGCCATACCCGGGCTTTGAAGCTCCACAGCTCCTTGGTTGGGGCGCTCGCCCAATAAACCTTCTGGTCACCCGACGGATCCACCACGAGGAGGTATTCGCGGTTGGATGAACGGACTTCTCGCCGCTCGGGCGGGGAGTAACTCGTTGCTGTGGCAAAAGGCGAGGTGCCAAGCAGCAATGCGAGGAACACGATGATGCGACCCATGACCGCATTCTTTAAACCGTCGCGCTCCGGGCCTCAAGCCACGAACAGCTTCACTACCCAAGAGGCCATGGCCACCGTGGCCGCGAGCAGGAGCACGAGCAAGAGGAGGCTCTTGCCTTGGGTGCGACGCTCGTTGCGGATCTGGGTGCGGCTGGCCTTCTCCTCGAATTCGCGTAGACGCCGGCGGTCGGCGAGGTCGTCCGGCGGAGGAAGGGTGGCTGCCTGTTCCTCCGCCTCGCGCAGGATGCGCTCCGGCACGCCGCTCGCGTTCTGGATCTTCTCGCGCAGCTTTCGCTCCTCCTCTTCAAGGGCGCGCAGTTCGTCCATGGCAGGATCGTCGGCGTGGCTTCGGGAGAGGCGCATGGCGAGGTTCATTTCACGAGGTATACGATCAGGGCAATCCCGCCGAGCACGAGTATCGGCAGGTTGAAGGCAAGCCCGCTGCGGAATTGACGGCCGAAGTCTCCGGATAGGATCCGGCGAGCCTTGGCCCCGTTGAAGATGTTGGCACTGCGGGTCCGCGAGAAGTAGTCCGCGGCCTGCGAGAATTCGTCGTCGGCGTGCTCCGCCACCGCCATCGCGCGCTCGACGGATGTACCCATGTTGTCGCGGGTCCAAGCGTCGGGATTGATCTTCTCCAGCTTGTTGAGATGCGCGGCCAGGCAGGAGCGGCATTGCTCGAGCTCCTCGATCTCCTGACGCATGTCGATCACCTCGCGGTCGATCCGCGTCACGGTGGCGGACATCTTGTCCGTAAGCTCCGCTTGAGCCGAAATGAACTCCCGCTTGCGGACGTTCAGGGTTTCGACTTCCCGCTTCTGGCGTTCGAGGGCTTCGCGCTGCTGTTCCAGTTGCTGGAGCTGTTCCTCCGCGGCGCGCAGTTTGCCTTCGACATCTTCTCCCTGGCGACCATTGGCCGGGCCGGGGTTCATTTCCAGTTGGGTGCTACGGATCTTGATATGGTGCGTGTGCTCGGGAGCGGGTGGCATTGCCGGAGGCGGGATGCGGGACAGCAAGGTGCTTTTACCCCGCCGCAAAAAAGCGTTCCAGAAAAATCATCAAGAACTCTTAATGAATAGGTTATGAAGTGTTCAAAAGAACAATTCAATCTGCGTTCTGCACTCCATTGCCAGAGGTGGGCTTCAACGATTTTTCACACAAAAGGTCTTCTCAAGATCACGGGACTGTGAATTTACATCGTAAATTCATTGTATGAAAACCCTTGCTCCTCCTTCATGGCGGTCACCCTTCGTGTGGCTAGCGTTACTCCCCGTGCTCGTGGCCGGTGTTCAAGCTGGCACGATCACCGTGACCTCCAATGCGGATTCCGGTGAAGGAAGTCTCCGCGCCGCTTTGGAGGCAGCAGCGAATGGCGACGTGATCGAAGTGCCGGTCACAGGATCCATCAACCTTCAGAGCAGCTTGGTCGTGAATCGGGCTGTCTCGATCCGCGGTCCGGGATCCACCGCCCTCAAGGTCCGGCGTGGCGAAGGCATCGAGGCGAAGTTCGGCGTGTTCGAGGTCCGAAGCGGCGGAGTCTCTATCAGCCGTTTCACGATCACCGACGGGATCCGATCCGAGGGAGGCGGAATCTCCCGACAGAGCGGTGGCAGTCTGCTGATTGAAGACTGTCTGCTGATCGGGAACCGGCAGGAGGGCGATGGATATGGGGGCGGTGCGATTTCCTTGCGAGGAGACGGCAACACGGTGATCCGCCGGTGTGTCATTCGCGATAATGTCGTCGTGGATGGAAGCGTGCAGACGGTGCACGCGGGAGGCGGGGGTATTCTGCTGGGATCCGGCAGCCTGCTGCTGGAAAACAGTTCGCTCGTGGGGAATACGGGCAAGCTCTATGGAGGAGGCTTGTACCTGACCGGTGGAACGGCAGATGTGAGAAACTGCACCTTCTCCGGAAACAAGGCTCCGCGGAGTGGAACCGCCCTAGGTGCGAGCGGCGGGACCCTCTACCTCCTCGGGTGCACGATCACAGCAAATCAGTCGGGATCCGCCTACTTCTTCGGTGGGAAGGTGATGATAGGAAACACGATCCTGGCTGGAAACGGAAACGGTGTGGACCTCGTGGGTGCGCGCTCCCTGACTTCCCTCGGATACAATTTGGTGGGAAGCCCGGGCAATGCCCGTTTCACGGCCCCCGGCGACGTGACGGGCGTGGCCCAGCCTCTCCTCGCCCCGCTCGGTTACTATGGTGGTAGTACTTTGATCCATCCCCCCACCCTCAACAGCGTGCACGTGGTGGACAAGGGCAAGAGCCGCATCGGTGACGTCGATCTGGCCACCGACCAGCATGGTGGTCCGCGTCGGGTCCGGGCCCATTGGCAAGAGCCCGCACCCGGTGGCGACTTCAGCGACATCGGCGCGGTGGAGCTGTGGGAGATGCCGCAGACCGCGAGCGAAGTGGTGGTGAATACGACCGATGACAGCGACGACGGCGTGCCCGGCAAGCTCCACTGCTCCCTACGCGAAGCCATCACCCACGTGAACAGCACGGTGAAGGGCGAGCGCATCATCCGCTTCGACAGCCGCGTCTTCGGTCCCGGGAAGCCACAACGGACCATCGTGCTCTCGAAGGCCCTGCCCCTTCTGGATCATACCAAGCTCCTCGGTCCCGGTGCCAAGCACCTGACGCTCCAAGCCGCGGAGGCGACGAAGTTGCCGATCCTGCATCTTGGCGGCATCGAGCGCTGCACCGTCACCGGTCTGACCCTTGCAAAAGGAAGCCACTTCAGCGGCGGCGGCATTTATGCAAGCGTCCCGCTGACCCTTGAGAACTGCCACATCCGGGACTGCAGCGTGAGCGGGGAAGGCGGTGGTCTTTTCTGCAAGGCAGGTGGCCTGATCATGAGGGGCTGCACCTTCTCGGGCAACACCGCGTCGAACGGTGGAGCCGGGCTCTCCATCATCGGTGAGATTCCTTCCACGATCGAGAACTCCACCTTCGACAACAACCGGGCCACCGGCGGGTTTGGGGGAGGCATCCAGGCTTCGGGTGAGGTAACGATCACCGCCTGTACGCTCACCCGTGGCTACGCCGGCCGTGCAGGCGGGGGTATCGGGGCGCGGCTCAACTACCCCGGCACCGCGATCACCCTGCGGAACTGCATTGTCTCCGGCAACGAGCGTTCCGATGTCAGCGGTAGCGGTCTCCACGCTGCGCCCGGCTTCGTAAGCGGCGGCTACAATTTGATCGGCACGCTTTTCTACAATCCGGACTTCACGGATGGCGTAAACGGCGACCAGGTCGGTGTGACAGTTCCTCGTCTCGGCGCGCTGCGGAACAACGGCGGCCCCACGCCCACCCTCGCCCTGCTGTCGGATAGTCCCGCGATCGACCGCGGCATGGCCTTCGGTCTCACGACCGATCAGCGCGGCTTCGCCCGCACCTTCGATTATCCCTACGTCCACTCCGCGAACGAGGGTGACAGAACCGATGTCGGTGCCTTCGAGCTGCAGCGCTTCTCCTTCGAGGATTGGCGCGTGCAAAACTTCACTCCGGAACAACTCGCAGGCGCCACAAGCCAGCCGGACGGCGATGCCAATGCGTCGGGAATCCCGAACTCCCTGAAGCATCTCTTCGGCATCGATCCTTCTGCCCCGGTAGATGCCGCCGCGCGTGCCGCCCTGCCGTCGATCTCGACCGCACGGGAAACGGGTCGGAACTATTTCGTGCTCACCTACCGCCGCAGCGGACTCTACTCGGGGCCGGAGGAGACGGTCGAGTACTCCACCGATCTCAGCGAATGGCGGCCCGCCTCGCGCTACCGGACTCGCATCAGTCCTGCGGATAGCGATTCCTTCGACCAGAAGGTGGAGGTGTGGGTGGACATGAGCGGGGTGGGGAATGCCTATTTCCGCGTGGCCACGCCGGATTGATGCACGCTTGTTAGCCTCTGCGGATTTCACCCGGGGTCGAGCCGGTCACCCGCTTGATGAAGCGGCACAGCTCGTCCCCGCCCGCGAAGCCACAGTGTTCGGCCAGATAGTCGAGAGTCCAGCTCGTCCGCTTCAGCAGCTCGGAAACCTTTTCCGCGCGAGTGCGATCGATCTCCTGCTTCGGCGTGCGCCCGAGCGTGGCGTGAAAGCGTTGACGCAATTGCTCGCGGGAAGCTCCCGCCTCCCGGCAGAGAGTCCCGGTATCCAGAGGTTGATGCAGCGGCTGCCGGCGGATGAAGTTCATCGCCCGGGTCACCACCGGATCCGCCAGCTCCACCCGGCCGGTTGATTCGCGGACGCTGATTCCGGGTGGAGCGATCTCGATGCGCGTGTCCGGATCGATCTTCTCGCCACCCATCATCTTCTCTAACAGAGCTGCCGCGGCCTGGCCGAACTGCCTCCCGGGGAAGCGGATGCTCGTCATGGCCGGGGTGGTCGCATGGCAGAAGACGATGTCATCGCTGACGCCGATCACCGGCACGTCCTCCGGCACGCGATATCCCGCCTGCTTCAGCGCGCGGATGGCCATGACACCGGCGATGTCATCCTTGGCGAAGAGGCCGCAAGGCTTCGGCAAGGTGCTTACCAGGCGCCATGCCATCCGCTCGTTCTGCCGGGCTCGGAGCTTCGGGGCGAAGGTGGAGGACGGCAGCTCCAGTACCCGGCATTCATGGCCCTCCCCGGCGAGCCTCTGCCGGTAGCCTTCCAGCCGCTCGGCGGAGTAGCAGCGGTTCGGCTCGTGCAGGTAGGCGAAATCCCGGAGGCCAAGTCCTAGCAGATGCTCCGCAGCCATTCTCCCCGCCGCGCGGTTGTCCAAGGTGACGCGGGGGAATCGCGGACCTTTCGCCGCTTGTTCCACGCTCAGGTTCACCACCTTGATGCCCCGTTTCTTCCATGCCTGTGCTTCCGCCGGCGTGTAGCGGAAGACGAGCAAGCCATCGCCTTGCCAGTTCTCGTCGATCCTTACCGGGTGCAGATCGCCGCCGCTCGGTTGCACGAACTCCATCTCGAAGGAATGGCCTTCGCGCAGGTAGTCCAGAATGCCGCCGTAGATCCGGTTCCCGAATCCTTGGGCCCAGTCCACCAACCGCACTCCGACGCGCCAGCTCATGCCTGCATCACGCCCTCGCGTGGCGGGGATTGCAAGGTCGCGACCTTGTGTTTTTGCCAGGCTCGCCACTTTTTCTGCAATAGACGGACGAAGGCGAGGAGCCCAGAATCACCCTATTCAAATTGTTTCCCAAAAGAAACAAAATTGTAATGAAGGCTTGCAAGACATTCTCACAGGTCCAATCCATTCTCCCGTTCACATGAAGACCAGCGCACCGCAGGTGGCCATCGTCGGGGCCGGCATCGTCGGCCTCGCCCATGCGTGGGCGGCGGCCCGTGCCGGATGCCGGGTCACGGTCTTCGAGCGCAGCGACAAGGCGCGCGGCGCCTCCGTGCGCAACTTCGGGATGTGCTGGCCGATTGGCCAAGCCTCGGAGCATTTCGAGACCGCGCTGCGCAGCCGCGAGCTGTGGCAGGAGTTCACTGCCGCCACGGGGGCTTATGCGCGGGCCACGGGAAGTGTGCATGTGGTGGCACATGAGGATGAGGCCGCCGTCCTAGAGGAGTTCGTCATGGCGATGAAGGGCACGCCCTATCAAGTCTCGATGCTAACTCCCGCCCGGGTGGAGAGCGATGTGCCCGGTGTGCGCCGGGGCGTCGCCAGGGCCGGTATGCTGAGCGGCAGCGAGATCAATCTCGATCCGCGCGAGGCGCTGGCGCTACTGCCGCCCTTCCTGAAGGAGCGCCACGGGGTGGAGTTCAGGTGGAAGACCGCGGTGTGCCATGTAGGGGAAGGCGTGCTGCGCACGGCGTCCGGCGAGTCGCATGCCTTTGACGAAGCTTACGTCTGCTCGGGCCACGACTTCGAGACGCTGTTCCCCGAGGTCTTCGCGGCCAGCCCGCTGAAGCCCTGCAAGCTCCAGATGATGCGCACGGTGCCTCAGCCTGGGGGCTGGAAGCTGGGCCCGATGCTCGCCAGCGGTCTTACGCTGCGGCAGTACTCGAGCTTCCACGGCTGTCCCTCGCTGGCAGCGGTGAAGGCGCGCGTGGCCCGGGAGATGCCGGAACTGGACCGCTACGGCATCCATGTGATGGCCTCGCAGGATCGCTTCGGCTCGATCGTACTCGGCGACTCCCATGAATATGGCGGTGATATCGAGATCTTCGACAAGATGGAGATCGACGAGCTGATGCTCCGCGAGCTGCGCAAGCTCTTCGACTTTCCCGATTGGAGGATCGCCGAGCGCTGGCACGGCATCTATGCCAAGCATTTCGGCGATGTGGAGTTCCGTGCCGATGTCTTGCCCGGTGTGCAGATCGCCACCGGTACCAGCGGCTCCGGCATGACCATGTCCTTCGGTCTGGCCGACCGTCACTTTTCCACCCGCATCGCTCCTGTTTAAGTCATGATCCAAGTCAACGGTCGCAGCTACGCCCTCCCTCCGAATCCCGTCGCGGTCATCTGCCTGGATGGCTGTGCGGATGAATACCTGAGCAGTGCCATCGCGCGCGGGTGCATGCCGCGGCTGGCCGGTATGGCCCGCGATGGCTACCGCGGGATGGTGCGGGGAGCCTTGCCCTCCTTCACGAACGTCAACAACACCTCGATCGTCACCGGGGTTCCGCCGCGGGTCCACGGGATCTGCGGGAACTTCTTCCTGAATCCGGAGACGGGCGAGGAGGTGATGATGAACGGTCCGGAGTTCCGCCGCTGCGGCACCATTCTAACAGCCGCTGCGGATGCCGGGCGGAAGGTCGCCTTCATCACCGCGAAGGAGAAGCTCCGCACGGTTCTGGGTGACGGCGTGGTCGAGCGCGGCGGCATCGTCTTCTCCTCGGAGAAGGTGGACGAAGCGCGGCTCGCCACGCACGGGATCGACCGCGCCACGGAGATCATCGGCAAGCCGCGGCCGGAGATCTACTCGGGGGATGCCTCGGTCTACGTGTTGGAAGCGGGTGCCGCGCTGGCGGAGCAGGGGCGGGCGGACTTCCTCTACCTTTCCACCACCGACTTCATGCAGCACAAGTTCGGCCCGGAGGCTCCGGAGATCCTCGAGTTCCATGCTGCCATCGACGCTGCGATCGGGCGCTTGCTCGATGCCGGGTGCACGGTGGCCCTCACCGCCGATCACGGGATGAATGCGAAGAACGACAGCAGCGGCAACCCGAAGGTGATCTTCGTGGAGTCGCTGTTGCATGAGCGCTTCGGAAAATCCCTCCGCGTGATCTGCCCGATCACCGATCCATATGTGGTTCATCACGGTGCCTTGGGTTCGCTGGTGATGGTGCATTTGGAGGATCCCGCGATGCGCGATGCCGTGGCCGAATACCTCTTCGCACAGGAGGGGATCACCGAAGTGCTGACCCGCGAGCAGGCGGTTGAAAAACTCGAGCTTGCCCCCGATCGGATCGGCGAGCTGGTGGTTCTCTCCGGTCGTGACGTGGTGGTCGGCAAGTCGCCGGAACATCACGATCTCTCCGTGCTCGAAGGCGGGCTGCGCTCGCATGGAGGTCGCTATGAGGAGATGGTCCCGCTGGTTCTGTCGAAGCCGCTCACGCCGGAGCTCCGGCGCTTGGCGGAGGGGGATCCGCGAAACTTCGATGTCTTTCACTTCGCTTGCCACGTCTGAAATCCGCGGCGCATCGTCCCTGCATGTCCTGGTCCCCGCTTCATCTTCCTTCCTACATCGCGGGCCAGCCGGTCGCCACCGGGCGGACGCTCGAGGTGCATTATCCGTGGGATGGCTCGCTAACAGGTTCGGCCGCGCTCATCGGGCCGGAGCATCTGGACCAGGCGATCACGGCCGCGCTTGGCTTCCCGAAGGAAGCGCTGACGCGCCGGGATCGACACGATATCCTGCGCAAGGCGGCCGCCCTGCTTGCCTCGCGCCGCGATGAATTCGCGGCACTCATCACCCGCGAGACCGGGCTCGCCATCCGCGAGGCGAAGTACGAAACCACCCGTAGCTCGGACGTGCTGGAGTTCGCCGCGATGGAGGCGCTGCGCGATGACGGGCGGATCTTTTCCTGTGACATCACCCCGAACGGGCGTTCGCGGAAGATCTTCACCTCCCGCTATCCGGTCCAGCTGGTCGCGGCGATCACGCCTTTCAATCACCCGCTCAACCAAGTGGTTCACAAGCTGGCTCCGGCCATTGCCGCAGGGGCGCCGGTCTTGCTGAAGCCCTCCGATCGGACTCCGCTGACGGCACTCAAGTTTGCCGAAGTGCTGTATGAGGCGGGATTACCCGGCCCTATGCTCAGTTTGTTCCTGGGCGATATCGGGGGGATCGTCACGCCGATGATCACGGACGACCGCGTGGAGATCGTTACCTTTACCGGCTCGGTGGAGATCGGAAAGAACATCGCGCGAACCTGCGGATATAAGCGGCTTTGTCTCGAACTAGGGGGGAATTCACCGCTGATCGTCCTTAACGATGCGGATCCCGACCTGGCGGCCAAGCTTGCGGCGGAGGGTTCGTTCCGGAATTCGGGGCAGCGTTGCACCGCGGTGAAGCGGATCCTTGTCCAGGACGGCATTCTTGAGGCTTTCACCGAGCGCTTTGTCGCGCTGACACGCGAGCAATACGGCTGTGGCGATCCCGAGGATCCGGCGACCATGGTGGGGACGGTCGTTCACGAGCCCTCCGCGATGGAACTGCAGCGCCGGGTGGAGGCCGCGGTGGGAATGGGTGCGAAGATCCTCCACGGTGGCGGACGCAGAGGGGCCCTGCTGGAGCCCACGATCATCGCGGATGTGCCCCGTGATGCGGAGATGGTGGCGCTGGAGAGCTTCGGCCCCCTGGCGCCGATCCTCCCGATCCGGGACCTCGATGATGCCATCCGCTACTACAATTCCGGGCCTTTCGGCCTGAGTGGCGGCATCGTCACCAATGACCTCTCGCTCGCCCTGAAGGCATGCAAGGAATTGAAGGCTGGCACGACGAACGTGAACGAGGTACCTGGTTACAGGCTGGAACTCACCCCCTTCGGCGGGACCCGGGATTCAGGCCTCGGGGTGAAAGAAGGCGTGATCGAGGCGATCAAATTCTTCACTCACGAGAAAACCTGGTCGCTGCCTTGGTAGAGTGAACACGACGATGGAAAGACAGCGGACGAATCCAGACCCCGGGAAGCTCGCCGCCACGTTTCCGCCGCTCTCGCTCCAGACCCGGATCGTCGTCCTCACCTATCTCGCTTACTTTTTCTACTACTTCACGCGCAAGCACCTCGGGGTGGCCACCCATGCCTTGGTGAAGGATGGTTATTCGGAGGACCTCATTGCGGCGGTTCAGACGGGCTACGGCGTTTGCTATGCCGTCGGCCAGTTTCTCAGCGGGGCGCTTGGCGATCGTGTCGGTCCGCGCATCGGGCTTTGCGTCGGCATGGTGTTGTCGGCCATTGCCTCGATCGCTTTCGGGATCTTTCCCTTTGTCGGGGTCCTTGCGATCGCCCTCACCCTGAACGGGCTGTTCCAGTCCACCGGTTGGCCGAACTGCTGCAAGCTGGTCACGCTCTGGGTCAGCGATGCGAAGCGGGGCAGGGTGATGGGGTTCTGGCTGACCTGCTATATTCTGGGCAGTCTGGCGGCGAACTTTTGTGCCGGCTACATCCTCGAGCAGTACGGATGGCGGCAGGTCTTCCTTTTCACCGGGATTACGGTGCTTGTCGTAGGTGTGATCCAAGGGCTTTTCCTGATCTCGAAGCCGGAGGACGCCGGCTATTCTTTTGGCGAACAGGAAGAGGGTGGCGAAGGAGAGGGGGGGGCTCGCGAGGGATTCGGGCGCATGATCCGGGAGCCTGCCGTGCTGATGCTAGGCTTCAGCTACACCGGCTTGAAGTTCGTGCGCTACGCCTTCTTCGCGTGGTTGCCTTACTATCTCGCCACGGCGGTTCACCTCGGCGATAGCGAGTCGGCCTATGTTTCGAATGGATTCGAGATCGGTGGTGTGATCGGGCTGCTAGGGGGTGGTTTCATTGCCGACCGCTTCTTCGCGAAGAACCGCTGTCGCCTCGCGTTCATCGCCTTGATCGGCATGGTCTTCGCCTTGGTTGCTTACCGGGGCTTCAGCGCTTCATCGGGGCTGTGGGGGAATGTCGGTGGGCTGATGTTGATCGGCTTCTTCCTCTACATCGCGGATGCGATCGTTTCCGGCACCGCTGCGCAGGATATCGGTGGTCCCGGGAGCGCGGCATCCGCTGCGGGAATCATCAATGGCATCGGCTCCACCGCCCAGATCTTCGCGGGCTTCCTTCCCATCGCGGTGAAGAAGCATTGGGGCTGGGACGGGGTCTTCGTCACCTTCATCGCCCTCGGGGTTCTGTCCTGTCTTGTGCTCCTGCCCTTGGCCTTGAGATCCGAAGTGCGCCGGAAGTGAATCAAGCGGAGGGGTTCAGGATTCCCCGCGCCTTTGTCACCAGTTCGGCGTCCGCGACTTTCCGTTCGTATTCGCCCAGAATCAGCGTAGCGCCCATCGGGATCTCCGGCTTGCGGAACTCCATGGTGCTTTCCCGCAGGCTGCGCGCGGAGAGATGGATCTGGTCCACGCCGGTCTGCGCGATGATTTCTTGGATCTGGTCCACGGTTACACCTCCGCCGGGAAGGATATCGATTTGTCCCAGCGCCTGTTCCATCAGGCTGGCGATCACGTCGAGGCCTTCCATGACCGTCGGCTTGCCGCCGCTGGTGAGCACCCGTTCAAAGCCGAGCTCGATCAGTTGGCCGAGGGCCTCGGGCAGATCCTTGCAGACGTCGAAGGCGCGGTGAAAGACGGCCGGAGTGTCGCCACAGGCATCTAACAGGGTTTCCGCCGCCGCGAGGTCGATCGAGCCGTCCGGCAGCAGGCAGCCGAAGACGAGGGCATCCGCGCCGAGCTCGCGAGCCAGCTCGATGTCCGCGCACATGGCGGCCAGTTCCTCCGCCGAGTAAACGAAATCGCCACCGCGCGGGCGGATCATCATCGCGATTTCTCCGGAGAACATCGCGCGTGCCTGCACCAGCATCCCGGCGCTGGGGGTCAGGCCGCCTTCGGTAAGGGAGGCGCATAGCTCGATGCGGTCCGCCCCGCCGTCGGCACAAGCTGCCACCGAATCGAGCGAATCCACGCAGATCTCCAAAATCATGGGGCAAGCTTGCGATCATCCCCGCGAGCCCGGCCATGAAATTCGCTTCGTTCGCCTGCCGGCATCCGCTTGAATTCCATCAATGATTCCGGAGCGGCTCGAACTCCACTTGCGCGATGGCACGCCTGTTGTCGCCCGTCCGCTCACGCCCGGTGATCGGGCTTATGTGGCCGAGGGCTACCGCTTGCTTTCCCCGGATGCCCGCTACCAGCGCTTCTGGGTTCGCGATGGCCAAGTCATCGGCGATGCGATGCTGGACCGTCTGCTCACTGGAGATCTCCCGAATCACGCGATCTGGACCGTCTTCGATCCCACCCGTGAGGGTTTTCCCGGGCTGGGGGCAGCCAGCTTCTGGCGCTCCAAGGACAAGCCCGCGGATGCCGAGATCTCCGCCACCGTGCTGGATCGGGATCAAGGCCGCGGCGTCGGGACGCTTCTCCTTTCGATCCTCTGGCTCGTCGCCTACCGCCATGGGATCGAGACCTTCACCGGGTACACCATGCCGGAAAACGTCGGGGCTCTCCGATGGATGCAGGCCACCGGCGCACAAGGCGAGTGGGACGGCTACAATGCCGTCTATCAATGGAAGCTCGGCGATCTCGATGCGATTCCGGAGGGCTCTGCCGGTGCGGATCTCGCGGCCCGGCTTGCGGATCTCGCGCCGCTGTTCCTCTAGCGTCTCAGGATACCGAGACGCCCTTCTCGCCCAGCACCGGCTTGGGATCGGGCAGCTTGTGGCGTCGCAGCCCGAATTGCCGGACCGCGTGGCGTTGCAGGTGCGCCATCGCTTCTTCCACGTCGTCGGTGAAGAAGATGAGATCGGGATCGGAGGGGCTGATCATGCCGGCATCGGCCATGTGATAGACGAAGTCCATCAGGGGCTGCCAATAGTCTTTCCCCATGAGCACGATGGGGAAGTTCCGGATCTTCCCCGTCTGAATCAGGGTCATCGTCTCGAAGGTTTCGTCCAGAGTTCCCGCCCCGCCGGGGAGCACCACGAAAGCATAGGAGTATTTGATCAGGATCGTCTTGCGCGTGAAGAAATAGCGCATCGTGACCGAGCGGTCCACGTAGGGGTTCAGGTGCTGCTCGAAGGGGAGTTCGATGTTCACGCCGATCGATCTCCCGCCAGCTTCAAAAGCGCCTTTGTTCGCCGCTTCCATGATGCCCGGGCCACCGCCGGTCACCACCGTAAAACCGAGCTTGGCAATGGCTGCGCCGACTTCCCGCGCCATTTCATAGTAGGCAGTTCCCGGTTGAATCCGGGCCGAGCCAAACACGGTGACAGCCGGTCCCACGAAATGAAGCGTGCGGAATGCACGGAGGAAGTCCGCCCCTACCCGGAAAATCGTTCCTAGATCATGGAGCCGGGACCGCGGACCGGCGAGGAAGCCGCTATCCGAGGTCTGCAACTCGAAGCGCTCTTCCTCGCGGATTTCCTCCTCGCTAACCTTCTGTTCGGGAGCGGGTTGGGGGACATCCGGGCAATTGGGCGGCGTCATTGTCCAAGTTCTCTAACACGCAAAGTTGATTCGCGCCACGCCCAAACCCGCGTCATGCCCCCGGACCCGGGACTTGCCGCCTCTTCGCTTCAGTGCCACTTTCCGCGCCCAGCCATGCTCCCGGAAAAGAGGAAAGAACCCGAAGAAAGCGAAGGAGGACGCGGAGGTTTTGAAGTCCGCGTCATCGGCGGGGGCACCTCTTCTTCCCCTGTCGCGGGAGGCAATGGGCTCGAAATCGGGTTCAACATCGGCGGAAGCAATCGCGGTCGCGCAGAGCCTTCCGACAGCGACGATCCCGTGGTCCGTCTCGAGGCTCCGCCCGAGGCGCAGCCCGCGCGTCTCAAGGCCACCAGCGATGTGGGTCCTGCCGTTCCCCGCGTATCTTCACGCCGGGACAAAGAACGTGATGCCCATAAGTGGACGATATGGATGGCAGCAGGCTCCTGCCTTCTAGCCATCTTGGCCGTCGGGTGGAAGATCACCAGCAGGCGTGCGGGAGAGAAACCCAAGGAGGTGGCTCAGGAGCTTGCAGAGGCTCCGGTGCCCTTGGACCCTGTCACCGCCGAGCGAAATTACCTCTTCGATAACTTCGGGACTCTCTCGGTGGAAGCCCAGCAACTGCTGGAGCGGTATGCTGCCGCGAAGAATGCCGGCGAGGCCTTGCCCTTGATTCGCAATTCCTCCGCTCTTGCCGACCGGTTCACGTCGGCGTGGCAGCCTTGGGGCGCGACTCCTGCCTTCTCCCGCTCGGTCGGCTTGGAACCCGGAGTCGAGGAAACCTCTCCCCAGCCGGCGATCTTCATTCGTGGCGCTGCGGGCGATGCCAGACCCTTCGCCTTCTACTTCGTCCGCGAGTCCGGCAAGCTACGGATCGATTGGGAGGCGAGCGAGGGTCGCGGGGATTTGACCATTGCCGATCTGGAGTCCGGCTCCGGGGCAGTCGACGCCACCGTGCGGGCCAACATCAGTCCCGCCAACTATTTCACGGTCGCTTTTCCCGAGTCCTCTTTCCGCTCGTATCAACTGTCGGATCTGGGCGACCACCACGGTATCTGGGCTTTCGCTCCCATCGAGTCGGAGGCGGCGCGGATCCTGACCCGGAATCTCAATGAAGATTCCCTGATTCTTGCGGAAGGGGCCTCTTCGAGGGCGACGCTGAAAATCACCCGCCGTACGGTGGACGGCGCGAATTTCTTTCTGATCACGGACTTGCTTCACAATGGCTGGGTCTCCCCTTAGCAAGATGCCCGTGAGCGAGATTCCCGGTGCGTGGTTCCATTGCTGCCATTGCGGCAAGCTATTCAAGGCGCCTGCCGATCCGGACACCCGCGGACCCTGCGCGGAGTGCGGTCATGATCCGGTGACAGGAGCGGAGCTCCAAGCCGATTCCGACACGTCCGCGCGCGTCCTTCGCAGGGTGCGGAAGCACGGGGAGTCCTCGCACCACCATCAGCACAAGGCCAAGCGCAGCCGACATGCACGCAAGAAGGCCCGCGTGCTCATGTATTTCGTGGCGGCTTGGGTGGCCCTCGTTGCCTTCGCCGCCATTTTCCTCAAGCGTGGTTCCACCGCCGCCCCCACCCCTGCTCCCGATTATGTGGAGAAGAGCGATGCGCCTTCGATCGACGATCTCCAATTTCTTCAGGATCACATGGAGGAGTGCTCCGATCGCGTCGTGGCTTTCCTCAATTCGACGGATGCCGCGGGGCGTGCCCAGCAGGTGCTCCGTGCAGAGCAGCTCATTCCGCGGATGACCCGGTACTATGAGTTGAACCCCGCCCTCCCGGTTCAGGAGAATTTGAGCCTTCCTTATCAGGGGATGATCAAGACTTCCGCGGGGCCCGCAATCGAATCCATCTGGCGTCGCGGCAATGGCGAGCTCCTTGAAGCGGTCTTCTTCGAGGAGAAGGGTGAATGGAAAATCGATTGGGATGCGATGGTCCGCTATAGCTCGGAGCCTTGGGCTCTTTTCCTCGCCGCCCAAGGACCCGGAGAAGGTGAGTTCCGTTTGCTCGCACGCGAGCGCGTCGGCGCCGGTGGCCACAACGATGAAAGCATCGGTCTGGTGCTCTACCGGCAGCGCCCCGGCTTCCCCGGTGAGACCCTCAATCCCTCTCCGGAAGTTCGCGTCGTTCGTGCCAGCGCCCTCGGCCGCGCCATCGAAGACGCCTTCAAAGCCCGGCAGGAAAAAGTTGCCCCCTTCGGGAGCAAAGCCTTCGAGAACGATCCGGATGGCATGATCCGTCTTCGTGTGAAGATGAGCCGCAGCGGCGACGAAACCCGCGTCTTCAAGATCGAGGAACTCCTCGCGACCCACTGGCTCGATCTTCCGTCTACCCCGATCAAGGCCGGCGAGTAAGATCGATCAGCCCAGCCCGACCCTCATCGCCGAAACCGGATCCGCTCCCGGGAACCAGATCTGGAAGGCTTTCACCCCTTGGTGAAGCAGCATCGCCTTGCCCGTCCCGACCCGGGCTCCCGCCGCGCGTGCCGCTTCCTGAAAGGCTGTGCCCGGCCGGTAGACCGTATCGTAGACCGCCAGCCCTTCGCGGAAACACCCGGCAGGAAGCGGCGAGCCATCGCCCTCCTTCAGCCCCAGCGACGAAGTATTCACGATCAGATCAATTTCCCTGGCCTGCTTTGCCAAGCCACCCTGATCCAAGCCGGCCGTGAGGATCTCGGTTCCCCCGTGGTGCCGGTGAAGCCTGCTGGCCAACTCCTCGATCTTGTCCAGAGTCCGGTTTACCAGCACCAGCTTCGCCACGCCCTTCCGCGCGCAGTGGACCGCGATCGCGCCACCGGCACCCCCGCCCGCGCCCACGATCAGCACGCGAGCGCCGAGGAGCTCTACCCCCAAGGTCTCGCGCACGGCCTCTTCAAATCCGTAGCCATCCGTGTTGTAGCCCTTCGCCTCGCCGTCCTGGAATACCACCGTATTCACGGCGCCCATCTCCGCGGCACCGCCATCCAGCGTCTCGCAAGCCGCCAGCGCTTCGAACTTGTGCGGCACCGTCACATTGCAGCCGATGAAACCGAGCTCTTTCATTCGCGCGAAGGCCCGGCCCACCTGGTCCGGCTCTACCTCCAGCTTGATGTAGCGCGCGTCGATCCCCGCCCCATCCAGCGCAGGCTGGTGCATGTGCGGTGACAAGGAATGCGCCACCGGATAACCGATTACCGCCAGGCGGGCAGGCTTCTCCTTTCCGGCATCCAGGTGTTCGCGGGATACGAGATCCTTTAGCGTGTACAGCGTGTCGTCCATCCGTGGCCGCAAACCATGAAGACGCCATCCACCCTCGTCAACCGGACGTGAAAAAGCCGCCGCCGGGCAAACCCGACGACGGCTGGTTTATTGTTCCAACGGTGCCAAATCCTCAGGGCTGACGAACGCGAAGGAAAATCTTCGACTGTCCGTTCAGCGCCGGGAAGCTCGACAGATTCACCGAGACGGGAGTGCTCGTGCCGGTTCCCGTCACGCTCGCCACCACCGTCGTCCAGGAGGACAGGTTGGTCGATGCCTCCACGGAATAGTTCACCCCGTTCTGCGAACCGAAGTTGAACTGTGCGGTCGTCGGCGGTCCCTTGCTCACCACCAGGTTGCTGATGACGAAACCAGGAGGCGTCGCCGCTCCCTGCTGCACCAGCGGTAATCCGGGGCTCTGGTTGATGGTGCTATTTCCGCCCTTCACCAGCAGCGGCAGCACCGCGCTCGGATCCAGCGGGCCCTTCGCTCCATAAACTTCCCAGTAGAATCCGCCCCCGACCTCGAAGACGAGGGTCTGGATGCGGTACTGCCCGACGTTCAGCGGCACGCTGATGATCGTGCGGCTGTTGCCCGTCGGCGTATCCACGCGGATCGCGTTGTTCACGCTGCTGCCCGGCGCTTGTCCGATCACGGCATTCGCCGGCAGGTTCGTGGCCAGGATGCCGCTGATCACCGGATCGGTCGTGCCGTTGTGTCCGTAGATGTAGAGGTAGCCACCATCGTCTCCTTGGAACCCGAAGTGATAGGTGCCCGCTTCGGTGATGTTCACGATACCCGTGGCCCGGATCGAGAAGTCATTCTCCGGATCGGGCGTATTGAAGGGCCATGGATTGGTTCCCGCATACACGTTCTGCGAGCCGTCCTGCGGATCGAAGAAGTCGAGTTTGTCCCAAGTGCTGGTCTTGTTGGCCGGCGCGGTGGGATCGGCCAAGGTTTCGTTGATGCGCTGTTCGGCACCCGCGATGTTGTTATCGTAGAAGCCGACTTCACCGGTCTCCACCGTCCATCCCGGATCGGCGATTCCCGGAACCAACACGGTAGGAGTCACCGGAGCGAAGCCCACCAGTTGGAAGCCGTTCGGCGGATTCGTTCCGTGCGGCCATGAGCCCGCCGCGGCCGTCAGCTCGTGGTAGTAACCGCCGGTCTGCTCCAGGTGGATGTAGTCGAGATCATAGGTGCCCACTGCCAGATTGATGATCCCGCGGGTGTTTGAATTCCCCGTGCCACCGTTAAAGAACAGCTCGTTGGGATTCGACATCTCGAACTTCCCGTCGCCGCCGTTGTTGTCACCTTGCGTGGCGCGGGAGAAGCTGGGGTCGGATCCGCCGTTGGTGGCCTTGATCCGCAGCATGAAGCCATCGTCACCCTGCGCCCAGAAGGTATAGGGTCCCGCGGTCGTGATGTTGATGCGCCCCTTCGCGGAGGTCACCACACGATCTTCCGCCACGTTGGTATCGCCGGGGAAGGGGAGATCGCCCGGGATCAGGCCACCACCGCCATCGTTCGGATCGCGATGGTTCATGTAGGGCATCTGGGCGTCCGTTGTGATGCCATCGGCCGGGGTGCGTGTCGTCGCTGCCAGGAAGTTGCTCGCATCCCAAGTGCTGCCGTATTCTCCCGCGTCGCGATAGACGCGCGCGCCGAAGCCATTGTTCGTTCCTGCCGGCCCGGGCAGGTTGGCGAGGTGCCGCTCTTGATACGGTGGCACCGCCGGATTGCTCGGCGTGCCGACCAGCGACCAGGTATTGGTATCGCGGTCGGTGCTGAATCCGCCTTGGGCCCATGCGACCTCGTAGAAGCCGCCGCCGCCGCCGTCCCAGCCCAGATACTCGATGTTGTAGGTCCCTGCCGCGTCGAACTGATACACGCCGCGCGAGTTCGAGTCCCCGGTGCCGCCGTCGCGGTAGAGCGTCTGGCTGTCGCCAAGATCGATGTTGCCCTCGCCGCCGGTCGAGACGAAGCGTCCGCCACCCGCGCCCGTGACGCGCATGGCGAAGCCGTCGTCGCTATGCACGGAGAAGGTGTAGAGTCCCGCTGCCGGAATCGAAACCTGCGTCTTGCCCACCACGATGAACTCTTGGTCACCGGCGGCATTCGTCAGGATCGGCAGGTCGTTGTTGAAGTTGCCGACCTGCGTGATGTTGTTCGTATCCGGGTCCCGGTGATTGAAGACCGGTGCACTACCAGTGACCGGGGTCGGTGGGGTCGCTCCGGTCAAGATGCCCAAGGCCCCTGCGATGTCACCGGTGCCCCCGGGGCTTTCGCTGATGCCCCAAGTGCCCACGCTCCCTGCAGTGCCAGGCACGCTTGCCGGGAGGCGCGGGGTGCTCGCGGTACCGAAGAAGGTTTGCTCGGTGTTTGCCGTGCGCGGCACGGTCAGCTCGAAGTTATAGGCGGTATTCAGCGTCTGCGTGCTGGTGTAGGACACGGTCGTCTGTCCCGCCGCCTGGCTCACGCTGATGTTGGCCTCCGGCACCTCCACTCCAGCGATGAACAGCCGGTAGGACCCCGGCGTCTGTGCTGCGGCGGTGGACCCGGTCGTGTTCTTGACCACAAAGGAGCCACCCGTGGTGGTCACGGTAGAGGAGGCAAGTTCCAGCGGGCCGAAGTAGGTCGTCCGCAGGGAATTGTAGAGCGTGGTCGCATTCGCGGATTCGTCGGTATTGTACATCCGCACCTCGGCGATTCGCCCGAAGAAAGGCCCGTTCCCGTTCTCGGTCATGGCTCCGATCGCAAACTTCCCGCCTACCCGTGGAATCGGGGAGACAAAGTAGTCGGAGTCCACTTGATTGCCGTTCACGAAGAGACGCTGCGTGCTGCCATTCCATGTGAAGATCGCGATCTGCGGTTCCGGGATACCGCGGGCCTTCGAGAACATCGTGATGTCCGGTCCGCCCGTTCCCGCCGCCACGCGGTCGTTGTTCCAGCCCAGTCCCCAGTCACCGCCGGAGCCGCCCTGTTCCATGCCGAGCAGGCCGCTGCTCTCCCACCAGGACCCCCCGGTATTGCCGGTGCCCTGCGGTTCAAAGACGACCACCAGCGTCATCGCCGTGGCATTCGCCAGCGGGTTGTTCGCCGCAGCTACGGTGAAGTAGTTGCTGCCGCCGGTCTCCACCCCCTTGTGGGTGTGGAAGGCATCGGCGAAGGAGGTGGGCAATCCCACCGGTGTAGCCACGATGCCGCCGGTATTGGATACCCAGTTCTGGCCATCCACATAAGTATCGGCGGTCCAGTCCGCCACGAGCGCCGCTTGGGCGGTTGTTAGAGCCATGCTGCATAGCAGGACTCTTGTCGGGAGCTGGCCATAGCTCCGCCACGATTGAGTTATTTTCACGGGTTTTTGGTTTGGGTTGGGTTCACCCGATTGGGATTCGGGTCCCTGTAAGCGACTCGCGATCCGTGCCTCCGTCAAGGGCCCGACCTCTGCGCCAAAACCGGTCTTGGTATCAATTCACCATGCCATCGGAAGGTGTCTGACAGATTGGCTTGTCCCCCAAATCGGTTGATAGAATGAACCAAAAGATGCGGTGACTCGTTTCGTGGCGATATGCCCGATTCCCGGAAAGTCTCGATAACAGCTTTCCATCCCATCGCTAAGAATTGATTGCGATGAACTTATGAAAAGGCAGCGGATCAGAAGAAGAAAGGCCGCCCGAGCGGGCGGCCAGATCTCAAATGCGTTTGACCAGCAATCGCCTGTGAAGCAAGCGACCGGAATGCTGACAAACTGAATGCGGCTTCAAGCCGCCTCCCGATCGTGATGCGCTTAACTGAGCTTCGAAACGAAGGCCCGGAGGCGTGCCACGCAGCGCTCCTTGCCCAGCGTGCCGAGGATATCTCCGAGATCCGGGCCGCCTGACTTGCCGCTGAGTGCCACGCGCAGCGGGAACATCAGTTGTCCCGGCTTCGCTCCGGCTGCCTTCGCCGTCTCACCGATCTGATGCTTCGCCGCATCCGCGGACCAATCGGCCAAGCCCTCGAAGTCCCCGGCCAGAGCTGCCAGCAGATCCTTCGCCGCCGCATTGCCACGCACCTTTTCCACCGCTTCCGGTTCGAAGCCGAAGTCATCTTGGAGCAGGAAGCCGATCGCATTCGGGACCTCCGCGAGCAGGCGCACCTTCTCGCGCACCATCGCGGCTACTGCCGGATAGTCGCCATTGGTCGGCAGTCCGGCCTGCTCCACGAAAGGCTTCGCAAGCTCGGCGAAAGCCGGGCCATCCAGCTTCAGCAGGTGCTGTTGGTTGAACCACGCGCACTTCTCCTGATCGAAACGGGCAGGGGAACGGTTCACGCCTTCCAGCGAGAAGCGCTCGACCAGTTCATCCATCGTAAAGAGTTCCTCGTCGGACTTCGGCGACCAGCCGAGCAGCGCCAGGAAGTTCACCACGCCGGCAGCAATGAAGCCCTGCCGCGGGTAGTCACCCACCGCCGCGCCCACGTCGCGCTTCGACATCTTCGAGCCGTTCGGATTCTGGATCAGCGGGATGTGCGCATACTGCGGTGCCGGTGCGCCCAGCGCTTCAAAAAGCTGCAGGTGCTTCGGCGTGTTCATCAGGTGGTCCTCGCCGCGGATCACGTGGCTGATCTTCATCTCCAGATCGTCCACCACGTTCACGAAGTGGAAGACGTACGAGCCATCGGAACGCCGGATCACCATGTCCGGCGTGTTCGACTCGTCGCGGTAGTCGATCGTCACCTCACCGCAGACCAGGTCGTGCATCGTCACCGGCTTGCGCTCGAAGCGGAAGCGCCAGGCACCGCCGTCCTCGTAGACGCGGCCGCCCTCGCGCAGCACCTCGAACCACTTGTCGTAGATCGGCAGGCGCTCGCTCTGGTTGTAGGGACCGTAGTCGCCGCCCTTGCCCTCGCCTTCATCCCAGTCGAGGCCCAGCCAGCTCATGCCGGAGAAAATTGCATCGCGTGCTTCCTGGGTGTTCCGGGCTTCGTCCGTGTCTTCCACGCGCAGCACAAAGGCCCCGCCGTGCTTGCGGGCATACAGGTAGCTGAACAGTGCGGTGCGTGCCCCGCCGACATGGAGGTAGCCGGTGGGGGAAGGTGCGAAGCGCGTGCGGACGGACATGGGACGCGCACTGTAGGGGGCCCGCGCCGCTCGCCAAGGGCGGAGTGGCGCTTTCCCGGCGCGTATCCCTACGCAGCCGCCGCCTTGACCCGGCCTGCCGCCTGCTCAGGATGATCCCGCATGAAAAAGTGCGCTATCACCGGTCAGGAAACGCCGGATCATCTCGCCGTCCCGCTTTCGGCCATCCGCCCGCTGCTCCGCACCTTCATTCTAAAGCGCCACCCGGATCTCCCCGCGGAGGGCTGGGTGTCCCGCAGCGCCCTCGATGAGCTCCGCTCCGCCTACATCGAAGACGCGCTGCAGAATGAGATCGGCGAGCTCACCGAGCTCGAGCGCGAGGTCATCGATAGCATCCGCGGTCGCGAGCTGATCGCCGAGCGCCCGGAAACTGAGGAGGAAGAGGATCGTACCGCCACCTTCGGTGAACGTCTCTCGGACCGCATCGCGAGCTTCGGCGGGAGCTGGAGGTTCATCCTACTCTTTAGCGGCTTTCTTGCCGTCTGGATCATCCTCAATGCGCTCCAGCTATTTGGGGGCAAGGCGGTGGATCCCTATCCCTTCATCCTGCTCAATCTGCTGCTCTCCTGCATCGCCGCCCTCCAGGCCCCCATCATCATGATGAGCCAGAACCGCCAGCAGGATCATGATCGCAAGGAGGCCATGCGGGACTACCAGGTCAACCTGAAGGCCGAGCTGGAGATCCGCCACCTTCATGAGAAGATGGATCATCTCCTTCTCAATCACTCCGAGCGCCTGATGGAGATCCAGCAGTACCAAACCGAGCTGCTGCAGCGGATCTTGGGGGAGAAAGAGTCGAAGGATTGACCGCGGATAGCGCGGGCGATTCCTCCACTTGCCCTGTGCCCGATCTCCCCGCAGCTTCCCGGTATGCCTCTTTCCGCAGTGATCTTCGATTTCGATGGCGTGGTGATCGACTCCCACGAAGCCCACGGTCGTTCATGGTTCGCGCTGGCGGATGAGCTCGGACAGGAGCTGAGCCAGGAAACCTTTCATTCCACCTTCGGCCAGCGGAACGAGAGCATCCTGCCCTTTCTCGGTTGGGCGGAGGAGGGGGATCGCGAGCGCATCCAACAGCTCGGTGATCGCAAGGAAGGCCTCTACCGCGAGATCCTTCGCGCGGAGGGGATCGAGCCGCTTCCGGGCGTGGTGGCGCTGCTCCAGGATCTGAAGGCGAATGGTATCCCCTGCGCCATAGGCACCTCCACCCCGCGTGCGAATGTCGAATGTGTGCTCGAACTCACCGGCCTTGCGGATTACTTTGGTGACATCGCCGCCTCCGAGGATGTTTCCCGCGGCAAGCCTGATCCCGAGGTGTTCCTGAAGGCCGCCGCCAAGCTGGGTGCCGATCCGCTTTTCTGCGTGGTGATTGAGGACGCCCAAGTGGGCCTCCGCGCCGCCAAGGCCGCCGGGATGAAGGCCTTGGGTGTAACCACCACCCATCCCGCCGATGCCTTGGCACCCGAGAATCCGGATCGCATTGTCGACTCCCTCGCGGAGGTCAATGTCTCCTATCTACGGGAACTCTGGTAGTTCGCGCCGTGTTCCTTGGTCCGGAAGGGGCTGAGGGACAGAGCCCCGGGTTTGCCACAGGCCTACCCGGGGGCTCACATTGGAGAGAGTCGCCTCATACCACGATCTCGAAGTCCTTCCGGTAGCTTCCCTTCAGCAGCGCATTCGCTGCCTCCGCGTTCGCCCCGGTGAAGCTCTCCTTGGAGCCTTCCCGCGTCAGCACCTTGCCGAGACGGATGCCCTCCTTCTCGATGTCCACGCCGTTTGCGCGCAGGTGGACTTCCATCCGCTCGATCGCGTCTGCAGCACGCGGATCCTCGAAGGCTTCCCGCACCTTCGCCGCCGGGGTCTTCTCTCCCAGGGCCCACGAAATGTTTCCGATATGCGCCAGCGCGGATGACAGATGCCCGCTTTCCACGCTCAGGGTCGCATCCTGTTTTCCGGCGTGGATCGAATCGATCCAGTTCTGGAAGTGCGAGCGCCCGCCCTTGAATTTTTTCAGCTCCTTGCCATCGCGATCGAAGATGGTGCAGCCCGCCGAGTGACCGCCCGCGAGCCAGCCGCCCTCGTACTCGATCACGTTGCCCATGCCTTGGCCCTTGTAGTCGTCCATGCCCGACTTGTAGTCGCCGTCCTTCTTGGGCAGTCCGCGCACTTCGAAGATGATGGGTGCCGGATCGTAGCCGAGGAAGACCACCTGGGTGTTCGCGCAATCGCCGTCGTCCTTGTGCAGGAAGCGGTCGCCGGCAGAAAGCACCACCGGCGGCAGGATCGCGGGATCGCCCAGCGCCCAGCGGCACACGTCGAGTTGGTGCGGACCTTGGTTGCCCAGGTCGCCGTTTCCATAGGCGAGCTGCCAGTGCCAGTCGTAGTGGAATTGCTTGCGCTTCACCTCCGCCATCTCGCGCGGCCCGCACCAAAGATCGTAGTTCACCTCGCTCGGTGCCTTCTTCGGCGCATCCACCTTCCCGATCGCGGGGCGCGGCTTGTAGCAGAATCCGCGGGCCAGCTTCAGCTTGCCCAGCTCGCCGCTGCCCAGCCACTCGAAGGCCTCCGCCCAGCAGGTCTCCGAGCGCCGCTGGAAGCCGTGCTGGATCATCACACCGTGCTTCTTCTGCGCTTCCGCCAGCATGCGGCCTTCCCAGACGTTGTGGGATACCGGCTTCTCCACATAGACGTGCTTGCCGTGGGCCGCGGCGGTCACGCCGATCACCGCGTGGGTGTGGTTCGGCGTGGCGATGCATACAGCGTCGATCTCCTTGGACTCGCACAATTTACGATAGTCCTCGTAGGTCTCCAGCTTGGTGCCTCCCTTCTCCGCCTTCTCCTTCGCGCGGGCCAGCACCTTGGAGTCGCAATCGCACAGGGCCACCAAGCGCGCGCCCTTTGCCTTCAGAATGCCGTCCACGTGGGCCATGCCCCGGCTGTTCAGGCCGATCACCGCCACCCGCAGATCGCCGTTGGCTCCTTGGGAGAGGGCGTGAGGGGCCAGCAGGGACCAGGTCCCGGCGAGGGTGGATGCATGGAGGAATCGGCGGCGGTTCATGGCTGTCTTGGGTTTTGGAAAGTCTCTGCAAGGGCTTACTTCGCGAACTCCGCCCAGCGCTCCGCGAGCTTCGCGGATTCAAGGTCGCCGTGGTGGAGGACCACTTCATAACGGAACACCAGGGTCTCGCCTTTCTTGAGAACATGGTCGCCCGTGTGTTTGTCCTTCTTGCCTTCGAAGTCGTGGATGCCGAAAGGGTTCGCCGCCAGCAGGCCATAGTCGCGTGCATGCCACCAAGTGGGGTGGCGCAAATTCGAGGGGTGATCCAGCACCGCGATCACCGCGGGCTCACCCTTCTCGTCCGGGCCGGTGAAGGCCACCCAGTTCGACTTCTTGCCCCAGACCGCGCCGTCCTTGCGACCTTCCGAGTCTGCGATCGCGCCCTTTGCTTCCTTGCCCTTCTGGCGCAGGGTCCGGTCCACCCGGATCGCAAACATCCCTTCTTTGGTATCGCCGAAGAGGGCGTCCGCCTCCGGAGCCTTGAGTTTGGAAGTCACCGTGATCGCCATGGTTTTCGGGTCGATCTCCTTGAAGGCATAGGTCCGCTCTTCCGTCAGCTGGGTCTTGCCCGCCGCGGTCCATGCCAGCTCCACGGTGAAGGCGTCATTTTTCCGTTCGCGCAGCCCCTTGTGCTCGATCTTCGGGTCGCTCTCCTTGGTAGTCCAAGCCCAGAAATCATGGCCGTTCACCGCCCCGTGGCTCATCCAGAAACCGCGGTGGTGAGGGTGGTCCTCCTCTTCTTTGAAGCCCGGTTCCATCGGCCAATGCCGCGTCAGGCAGGCTCCGGAGGCGGAGCTCAGCGGGTGGAGATAGGGCACCTTCGAGTCGGTCCGGTATTCCGTGTAGAGCTTACCATCCAGCTTCACCGTGACCTTTCCCCCCGCTTCCTCGGTCGTAAATTCCCCCGTGGCGAGGGCGCTGGAAGCGAGTAAAAGCAGGGCGGCCAGTGTGGGTCTCATCCCGGCAAACTGGACATGGAGCGCGATTTGCGCGATGAAAAATGGCGGAATAACTCGTTTGGGTGCCCCTCCCAGATACAACTGATGTCGGAATTCGAATCACTCGTCGATACACACTACGAGGCGCTTTATCGCTTCGGCATGTCCCTGTCCAAGAGTGGCGATACTGCCGCGGACCTGGTGCAGCAGACCTTCTGCATCTGGGCGCAGAAAGGGCACCAGCTCAAGGAACGGGATAAGGCGAAGACCTGGCTCTTCACCACCCTACACCGCGAGTTCCTGGCCCACGCCCGGAAGTCGAAGCGCTACTCCGACGAGGAACTCACCGAAGCCGTAGCGGGCCGCATCTGTGCCGAGGATGACGACACCGAGCGCCAGATGGATGGCCAGCGCGCGCTCGAACTCCTCGGCGAGCTCGACGAAACCTTCCGTTCCCCTCTCGCCCTCTTTTACCTTCAGCAACACAGCTACAAGGAAATCGCCGAAATCCTGGACGTGCCGATCGGCACCGTCATGTCCCGCATCTCGCGGGCCAAGGAAATGCTCCGCCGCCGCATGACCGCCGAACCGTCCAGCGCGCCGAAAAACATTCTGCAACTCCAACCGGAGGCCCTGAAGTCCCACCATGGATAAGGAAGAAGCACGCTTCATTCTCCGCTGTTTTCGCCCGGATGGCGCGGATGCGGAGAACCCCGATTTTGCCGAGGCTCTCGCCCGGGCCGCGAAGGATCGCGAGCTTGGGGAGTGGCTCGCCCAAGAGCGCGCTAGCGATGCCGGATTTGCCACGGCCCTGAATGCCGTGGCCATTCCGTCCTCGCTCCGTGAGGAGATTCTTGCCGGCTTGGCCGTGGAACGTGGCGAGTCGTCCGCCTATCCGGATACCTTCGATTGCTCGGTCATCGGGGCCATGGCCTCGATCCGGCCGCCGCAGAACCTGCGGGCCGAGATCATCGCCGCGATGGACCGCACGGCTGCTGCGGAGAAGGGCAAGAGCCGCCTGCCTTGGCGGATCGCGATGCCCTTCGCCGCTGCCGCGGGTATCGGCTTTGCTTTTCTGCTCTCCGAGCCGCCGAAGTCTTCCGTGGTCGTCAATCTGCCCCCGGGTGATGATGCTTCCGCGCCTTCGCGTGCGCCGCTCCTTCCCGCCGAAACCGGTCCGGGCACGAATGGCGGAACGGTTCCGATCAGCATTGGCAAAGTGGAGTCGAGCGCCATCACAGCGGTCGAAACGCCGGACTTTACCCTCGATCTTCAGAATCCGGATCACCACGCGCTCTTCGAGCATCTCAAGTCCGCTAAGCTGCCGTGCCCGAATTCTTGTCTCCCGCCGGGGGTGAAGAACATGGATGGTTACGGCTGCCGCGAACTCAAGATCGATGGCAAGCGCGGGGCCGTGGTTTGCTTCAGGCAGAAGGACAACCTCGTGCATCTCGTCGCTTTCAAGCGCTGCGATGTCCGCTGCAAGCTTCCGGAGAAGGGCGAGCCCGCCTTCGGCAAGCACGGTAAGTGGTCCGTTGCCCGCTGGGCCGATGACGAATGGGTCTTCCTCCTCATGGGGGAGAAGAACGTCGCTGACCTCTTCTAGGCTGGAACTTCCAGTTTGCCGACTTCCGGGGCCGGGCTTTCACACGCCCGGCCTCGCTGCGTCCTGAGGGGACGCCCGATGCGGGGAAACCCCAAACAAAAGCGGCGTGACCCTCAGGCCACGCCGCTCGAATTCAAAACTCAACTTAAGTCGGATCAGGCCACCGGGCCTTTAACGCCACCGGAAGCCTGCTCACCCGTGATTTGGATCGCCTTGTAACCGCCGATCGAGCGGAAGTAGATCAGCATGCCGAGGTAAAGGAGCGCCATTACCGCGGGCACAATCGAAGTGAGTTTCAGCGCCATCCGGCCGCCGAACAGCCCGGCACCGGTCACGGCAGCCTTGTCCGTTTCAGCCGTTGCCTTGGCGCCGTCCCACCACTCAACCAATGCCTTGTGGTTGGCGTCGTCCTTGCCCTGTTGCTTCAAGAGTTCGTCGGCCCGGGCCAGCTCCTTGCCGCCGTCCTCAAGCACGCCGACCTTCGCTCCATCCAGACCCACGGTCTTGAAACCCATGAATGTGTTCTCCTTGCCTGCCTTGTAACGCTCGTAAGCCGGCTGCGAGGTTTCCTGGAGGTTCTTTGAAGCGAAGTTGTCTTGCTTGAAACCAATGGCGGGGCCGCCGATCAGACCTGCCGAAAGCATGCCCACCCCGCCGATCATGCCGATCGCGACGGCACCACCCTTCGGGAAGCGTTCGGATACGACAGCCAGCATCGTCGGCCACAGGAAGGTCTTGCCGCAGGCATACACCGTGGCGGCAATCACGCAGAGAGCCACGCTGGTCGCAGAGCCCAGAAGCTGCAGTCCGATGAAGCCGAGGATCGCGCTCACCAGCAGCAGGCCAACCGGGGAGATGCGATGGACGATCGGTCCGGCGAAGAAGCGCAGGACGAACATCAACAGCGAGGTGTAGGAGAAGAGGATCAGACCCTTCGTTGGGCTGGCCATGATCGATCCCGTGATCTTGCTGATCCAGGAATCCGTGCCCAGCTCCACGTAACCGACCAGCGCGTGGATCACCAGAAGCACGATCATTAGCGGGAAGAAGATGGTCCGGACCATTTCTCCGAGAGTCACGCCCGCTTGCGCCGCGTGGGATTTCGGGAACTTCTGGCCTAGGATCATCACCCCGTAGATGATCACGGGAATGAGGAAGAGGCTCATCTGGATCCGCCAGTCAACTGCGGCGGATACCACGTTGCCCGCATCATCGGTGCGGGCTGCCATCACGGCGGAGGCCACGCTACCCAGCACCAGACCGGCAGGCCATCCGGCGTGCAGGATGTTCAGATAGTGGGTTTGCTGCTTGGGGAAGAGCGTGGCGGTCAGAGGATTCACCACCGCTTCGCAGACGCCGTTGCCAATCGCGAAGATAAACATGGCGGAGAAAAGACACCAGTAGGCCGCTTCCTTGCCGCCAGAGGCGAAGAAAGCCGGGGCTGCCAAGGTCAGCACCGCGGAGACGAAATGGAGGACCAGCGCTAGAATCATCAGCTTGCCGTAGCCCACCTTGTCAGCGAACAAGCTGAAGATGATGATGATCAAACCGAAGCCCGCGAGGCCGCCTCCAGTGATCGTCCCCAGCTCGGTCATTGTGAAGCCGAACTGGTTTGCCCATTGGCCGAGGATACCTCCCCGGACTGAGAAGCCTACCCCGGCGGCGAGGATGGCCATGAAGCCTGCCCAGAGCAGGCGCTTGGCGTTGGGTGCGATGGGTTCATCGCTGTGTGTAGTCGTCATGGATTTCTTGGGAAGTAGAGGGCGTGTCTAACGGTCGCTCCGGGGCATGGCAAGCATCCGGAATGGCAGCGGACAACGGATTTGCCGCGGAATTCCTTTCGCCCATGTCGCAATCATCCCAGCCACCATGGTGCTTCCTACCCATGGGGGGAGGCCTTGCGAAAACCCCTCTTTGAATCCGCACCTCACCCCGCAAAACAAAAAGCCCGGCTCCCTATCGGAAACCGGGCTCTTCAAATCGGTCGAACCTCTTACTTGGAAGAGGAGATGTAGCTCGCCTGGGCGGCACCCTTCTTGAGCTTCTTCTGCTTGATCCAGCTCATCGTGGAGCGGAGCTTCTCACCGACCTTCTCGATCTGGTGGGCAGCCTCTTCCTTGCGGATCTTGTTGAAGCGCGGGTAGCCGTTCTTGTATTCGGCGATCCAGTCCTTCGCGAACTTGCCGTTCTCGATGTCCTTCAGCTGCTTGGCCATCCGCTTCTTCACGGAAGCGTCGATGATCTTCGGTCCCACGGAAACGTCGCCCCACTCGGCGGTCTCGGAGATCGAGAAACGCATGCCGGCCAGGCCGGACTCGTTCATCAGGTCCACGATCAGCTTCAGCTCGTGCAAGCACTCGAAGTAAGCCATCTCCGGCTGGTAACCGGCTTCCACCAGCACCTCGAAGCCCGCCTTCACCAGTGCGGAAGCACCACCGCAAAGCACGGTCTGCTCACCGAAGAGGTCGGTCACGGTCTCCTCGCGGAAATTCGTCTCGAACACGCCGGCACGGGTGGCACCGATGCCGCGGGCCCATGCCAGAGCCTTCTCCTTGGCCTTGCCGGTCGCATCCTGCTGCACCGCGATCAGGCCGGGAACACCCTTGCCGTCCACGAATTGCGAGCGGACCGTGTGGCCCGGGCCCTTCGGAGCCACGAGGATCACGTCGATGTCCTTCGGCAGCTTCAGGCCGCCGAACATCACGGCGAAACCGTGCGAGAACAGCAGCGTCTTGCCTGCCGTCAGGTTCGGCGCGATGTCCTTCGCGTAGATGTCCGGGATCGCGGTGTCCGGCGTGGCGATGAAGATCACGTCCGCGGCCTTGACCGCATCACCCGTGTCCATGACTTCGAAGCCGAGCTTCTTGGCGACCTCGCGGGACTTCGACTTCTTATAGAGGCCGATCACGACCTTCAGGCCGCTGTCCTTGAGGTTGAGCGCGTGGGCGTGGCCCTGCGAACCGAAGCCGATCACGGCCAGGGTCTTCTTCTTGAGCGGCGTGAGCGACGCGTCCTTGTTCGTGTAGATCTTCGCGGCCATGGCGATGGATTTCTCTTTGGTGTACGCCGTAGCCCCTGGCTGCGGCGGGCGGACAAGCTGGACGCTTGATAACGAAGGGTCAAGCGCGCGCTTCGCCACCCGATCCCACGCCTAGCCGCTTCCTGCTCGGCTTTCCCGCCCTTCCCCGCAGCGAGTTCTTCGATTCTATCATCCAACTTAATAAATAATCTTATGCAACTTTGTGCAATTTGATCTTGCCGTCCGGAGTTCCTTCCTGCATCGCTCATCACAGGAGGTCGACCCAAACCCCTGTCTTCTTCCGGACTCGAAGTCGCCTCGAACCCATTGGTGCAAGGATATTGCACCCGAAATCCCAGCCGGAACCGGATCCGGCACCCCCTAACCCAGGAACCCAAACCAAGATCGTGAACCCCGTCCTCCGAACCCAGTGCAATCCTCGCCGGAGTAGCGCAACTTTATGTAAAGTTCAGCCCGCCTCCCTGATCCTCGGCCTCTTCTTCGCCGTGCTCTGCCTCCTCGCCCCGCGCCTCAGCGCAGGTGTCCTGAAGCTCGATTTCATCAACAACGGCGGCGCTTCCACCAGCGGATGGACCACGGTTTCCGGGACATTTCTCGGCGATACCATGGTCAATGTCCCGAATGTCGGCGGCTCCGGCTACAATTTCACCTTCGCCCACGTCGCCACCTACGACAACGGCAACGCGCTCCAGCCGCTCACCCGCTCGGGCTTCTACAATTTCGGCCGCCTCGCGAATGACCACAGCTTCACCCTCTCCGGCCTGACCGAGGGTCAGACTGTGGCCCTCTACGCCACCGCCGCTTGGGATGGGAACGGCGCAGGCGGTTGGGTCGTCTACGGGGACAACGCCCCGAATGGCGTGCAGGCCCAGACCGTCGGCAGCCCCGGTACCGCACCCACGATCGAGAATTTCACCTTCATCGGCACCGCCACCGCGGATGCCACCGGCACCGTCACCGGCAGCCTCCACGGCCGGGATGGCGTCGGCACGAATTCGGAGGGCCAGGTCGGTGCCTTCCTCTTCGTCCCCACGCAGACGATCACCGCCAGCGCCGGGGCGAATGGCAGCATCACCCCCGCAGGCCCTGTCGGTGTCACCGCCGGGACCAATCAGCAGTTCACCATCACCGCCGCCAGCGGCCACCACGTGCAGGATGTCCTCGTGGATGGCGTCTCCGTCGGCGCCGTCGGCACCTACACCTTCACCGATGTGCAGGCGAATCACACCATCGCCGCCAGCTTCGCCGCGAATACCACGCTCTTCACCATCAATGCCAGCGCGGGCGCGAATGGTAGCATCAGCCCCTCCGGCGCGGTCGCCGCGAATCTCGGGGTGAACATACCCTTCACCATCACGCCAGATGCCGGCTACGAGATCGCGGATGTGAAGGTGGATGGCGTCTCCGTCGGCGTGCTCGGCACCTACACCTTCACGAATGTCACGGCGAACCACAGCATCGCCGCCACCTTCAGCCTGAATTCATATTACGTCGAAGCCACCGCCGGTCCCGGCGGCTCCGTCAGCCCGGGCGGCTCCAGCTCCGTCCCGCACGGGGAAAGCCTCGATATCACCATCACCCCGGATGAGGGCTACTACGTCGCGGAGATCCTCGTCGATGGCGTCGCCATCCCGCCCACCGATTTCTACACCTTCATCGAGGTCACCTCGGATCACACCATCGAGGTCACCTTCGACAACCGCACGCGCCTCTATCTCGACTTCACCGTCACCGGCGGCCCGATTGCGAATGGCTGGACCCCGGTCTATGCGAATTACGTGGCGGATACCCCGCTGGCCTCCGTTGCGGATATCGGCGGCCTCGGCTACGGCTTCTCCTTCAGCCACGTCGGCTCGTACGATAATAATCAGAGCTGGGAGCCGCTCACCCGCTCCGGCTTCTACACCTTCGGGAATAATAACAACCCGCACGTCTTCACCCTCAGCGGGCTGAATGCCGGCCAGACCGTGCATCTCTACGCCTGCGCCACCTGGGATGGGAATGCCGCGGGCGGCTACCTCGTCTACGGCAGCACCGGTCCGGATGGGGTGAAGGCCGTCACCAATGGCAGCCCCGGCACCCAGCCCGTCCTGGCGAATATGACCCTCATCGGCAGCGCCACCTCGGATAGCGGCGGGAATGTCAGCGGCAGCCTCCACGGCCGCAGCGGCGTGGGCTCCGCCATCGAAGGCCAGGTCGGCGCCTTCGTCTTCATCGTCGAGCCCGGCGGCACCACCCCGGTCAATGGCTTCGCGAACTGGGCCTCCTCCCCGCCGAACAACCTCACCGGTTCCGATGCCCTCCCGGCCGCGGACCCGGATCACGATGGCATCTCGAACCTCCTCGAGTTCGCCCTGAATGGCAACCCCGTCAGCGGCTCTTCCGCCGGGCTCTCATCCTCCGCCCTCGCCACGGTCGCGGGCTCCCCGGGCGTCGCCACCTTCACCATCGCCGTCCGGAATGGCGCGGTCTTCTCGCCGGATGGCAATCGCATGAGGTCCTCCCTCGTCGATGGCATGACCTACATGGTGGAAGCCTCCACGGACATTTTAGATTGGAGCCTCATTCAGGTCAGCGAGGTCACCGGTGCCGATGCCGCCGCCATCCATTCCGGCCTCCCCGCGCCGCAGACCGGCTGGACCTACAAGACCTTCCGCAGCGCCGGCACCAGCGCTGCAAATGCCAAGACCTTCATGCGGGTAAAGGTCCAGTAAACGGATGGGACCCCATCCTTGGGAAAACTCCGGCGAGGATGCCCCGTTCATGGCGGGCTCCTCGCCGCTGAGTTTTTATGGGGGCGATCGAACTCTTGTTCCGGCCGAATAAACCCATCCCCCGCATCGGACGTCTCCCTCCATCATGCGGCTCCGCCATCTTTTTCTCATCCCGGCTCTTCTCAGCTCCACCTTCGCCGCGGGGGAGGATTGGACCGCCGACTACGAGGCCGCGAAGAAGCGGGCTGCCGCGGAGGGGAAGGACCTGCTCATCGATTTCACCGGCTCGGACTGGTGCGCTTGGTGCATCAAGCTCCGAAAGGAAGTCTTCGAGCAACCCGGCTTCGCCCCGGCCAAGGACAAGTTCGTCCTGCTTGAGCTCGATTACCCCAAGGACGAGTCTCGCGTCAGCGAGGCGGTCGCCACGCAGAATGCCGCGCTGATCAAGAAGTATCCCATCAAGGGCTATCCCACCATTTTGCTCTGCGATGCCAGCGGCAAGCCCTTCGCCGCCACCGGCTACCAGCCCGGCGGTCCGGACAAATACCTGCCTCACCTCGATACCCTCCTCGCGAAGAAGTCCGCTCGCGACCAAGCGATCGCCTCCGCCTCCTCCAAGGACGGCGTGGAGAAAGCCCGCCTCCTGATCGGGGCGCTGGAAGGCATGGGGCTCGATAACTCCATGCTCGTTTCCAACTACCCGGAGCTGGCTGCGGAGATCAAGGCGGCCGACCCCGCCGATGCCACCGGCTTCACCGCCCGTCAGGGGAATGAAGAGGCCTTCGCCACCTTCATGGCCAAGCTCGGCGAACTCCGCTCCAAGCAAGATCTCGAGGGAGCGATGAAGCACGTTGAAACCACTCTCGCCGATGGCACCATCAAGGGCGAACTCCGCCAGCAAGTCTATGGGCACGCCGCCGGTACCCTCGCCTCCGCCGGCAAGAAGGATGAGGCCATCGCCATCCTGAAGCGCGCCATTGCCGAGAGCCCGGACGGCCCCCGCACCAAGGAGCTCTCCGACTTCATCGCCATCCTCGAGCGCGAGAAAGCCGGTCTCCCTCCGAAGTAAGCCCGGTAGCGCGACGTCCTGGCTTGGCCGGGCCAACCCTCGCCGCCCGCTCTCAAGGGTGCGTAGTCCCGCCTTCAGGCGGACGATCCCACCCTCGCGGCCTACGGCATCCCTAGTAGAGGAATGACTTCGTCATTCCGGCTGCTCGCGTCATCCCCGGGGGCGCCGTTCCACTCGTTTGGTGGCTCTCCCTTGTAGCGTCGAGAGCCCCAAGCTCATTACCCCTCCACCTCCACATACCCTTTCCCGGTCTTCTCCGCGATCAGCTTGTTCATCTCGCGCAGCGCCCGCGCCTCATCTGCAAAAGTCTTCGTCTGCGCCTGACCCTTCGTCCCGATCCTACCGAAGCGGATTACCAGCGAGGGACCCTCCTGAGCCACCGCCCAGAACTTCCGCGAGTTGCCTTCGGTGAACTCGAACCTTCTTCCTTCACCCGCAGCCACGGCCTCCACCGGAGCATCCGCACCCTGGGGCATCACCGCTTCCGGCTTCTTCACTTCTTCCTCCGCAGGCAGCTTCTCGATCTCTTCCTCCACCAACTCCGGAATCTCCTTTCGCAGCAACCGCTCGATCCGTTCCAGCACGGCTTCCGGATCGTGCCACCAGTCCTTCGCCACCACCGTCGCCACCTGCCAGCCGAAGGCCCGCAGGATCCCCGGCCGGGTGTGGAATCGCTCCAGCACCCCGGAGCTCCCGCCATCTTCCACCAGCACCGCCAGTTGATGCTTGTCGGCACCCGTGGCGCGCACCGCCACATCGCAGCGGAAGCGGCTCTGACCCACGCCCGTGTCCACCGTCCATCCGCGCCCGCGCAGCGCGCTCGCGATCTGACCCGCGATCAGGCCGCCACAGCTCTCCGTCGCTAGCGATTTCCGCTTCAGCGGGTTCAGTCCCTCCAGCACCTGCCGCGCCGCCGCGGGCTCGCCGCGCGAGAGGCTCTCCGCGTAGTGCAGGAAGTTCCGCAGCGCCCGCGCACCGTCGTTGTAGTCGTTCGTGATCTGCGCATGGCGGATGCTGCTCACCAGCACCATATGATGCCGCGCCCGGCTGAAGATCACGTTCAGCCGCTTCTCGCCGCCGCGCTGGTTGATCGGGCCGAAGTTCATCCGCATCTTCCCGTTCGGGTCCGGCGCGTAGCAGACCGACATCAGGATGATGTCCCGCTCGTCGCCCTGTACGTTCTCCAGATTCTTCACGAAGAGCCCGCAGAACTGGTCGTCTTCCTCGCGCACATACTCCGCCTCCAGCAGCGTGCCGAAGTTCGGGTCCTCCTCTGCCAGAGTCTCCAGTGCGGATTCGATCTCGCTCTGCTGCGCCTCGCTGAAGGCTGCCACGCCGATGCTCAGCTTGCTTTCGGAGAGCAGCAGCGCCCGCACCAGACGCGCCACCACCGCGGCCTCGGTCGGATTGCGCCGGTCTTCATAGGGCGCATTGCCGCAGCGCAGGTAGCTGATCGGGCGGGAGAGGATTGCCGGTAGCAGTTCGTCCGCCTCCAGCGGAGTCTCCGCCACCAGATCCCGGCTTTCGTGGATGGAAAGCTGGCGGTCCGGGATCGTATACAGCTCGCCGCCGTAGAAGGCCGCATTGCTGAAGCTGATCAGGGACTCGTAGCGGCTGCGGTAGTGCCAGGCCAGCAGCGTGCTCGGCAGGTTCCTCGCGCACTGGGTCAGGAAGCTATCCGCATCCATCAGCACGCTCACCGACTCGCCTTCCTCTTCCACCGTGATCTCGTCCTCGCCATCACCGCCACTGCTGCTGAAGAAGCTCGTCGGCGGGAGCTGCATCTCGTCGCCCACCACGATCACCTGCGGCGCGCGATACGCCGCGGGTACCGCATCCTCCACCGGGATCTGGCTCGCCTCGTCGAAGATCACCACGTCGAACAGCGCCACATCCAGCGGCAGTGCATCGGACACGGAGAGCGGGCTCATCAGCCAGATCGGCTTCAGGTCGCGCACCACTTCGCCGGTCTCGCCCGCCGCCAGGTCGCGGATCGATTTGTAGCGCATCGTCTTGCCGAACTCGTGCTCCAGCTCGCGCCGTCCCGCGCTGTAGGCCTTTTTGAAAACCTTCTGCTCCGGCGTCAGCACCGTGGCCGATTGGTTGGAGATCTGCACGTGCTCCACGAACCGCTTGCGCACCTGCGCGCGGATCCATCCGGCGTTGTGCTCCAGCCATTGGCGATGCGCCACCGCTAGCCGGTCGAGCTTCTGCTGCAGCACATGGCAGTCGAAGTGCTGCAGCATCCGGTCTTCGCGATACAGTTGCTCCAGACTTTTCCGCGCGCACGCGGCTTCCAGTTGCTCCGCGGTGAAGGAGAACTCGCGGACCGAGCGCCGCATCGCTTCAGGCGTGCCCGTCAGCTCGCGCAGCGCCGGGAGCAGCTCCGGCAGCGCATCCATCTCCTCGCGCATCTCCCGGATCGCCGCGGCCAGCATGGCCAGGCTGTTACCCTCGCCGCGGTAGATCAGCTCGCGTAGTTCCTTCTCCAGCACTTGGAATCCGGGTGCCAGCGCTGCCAGCGTCTTCACCAGCGCCGCACCGCGTTCGGAGGATAGCAGTTGTTGCCGCAGTGCGACCACCGCGGGCGCAGCCGCCGGATCAGCGAGGCGTGCCAGGTCCCCGTGCAGCGCATCGGGATTCTGCGTGGCGAATTCCTGCGAGCAGCGGTATTCCACCGCCGCATAGGCCGCCGCCGCCGCATGCTCCGCCGCCAGATCGGAAAGGACCTGCTCCCATGAGGGCGCCACCGCATGCTTGGAGAAATCGTAGCGGCTCGCCAGCACCTTGCGCAGGCGCCACCACGCCGGATTCAGGAACTTCAGGAAGCCTCGTACATTCGGCTCCAGCGCCCGGGCACTGGCCGTGTCCTCCGCCGTCAGCTTGTCGCGCCAGTTCACCGTCTTCGCCCGTGCGCCTTCGAGCTCCTGCCGCTTGTTGCGGAAATCCGCCGCCAGCTTGGTGAACTCCGCGAACCGCTGGCCGCTTCCGTCTAACAGGTCGAGCAGCCCGCGCTCCGCGATCGGCAGCAGCCGCTGCGCGAAGCCGAGCAGTTGCCCGATCTCTTCCAGCGTGTCCCAGTGCTCCACCGGCAGCCCGGTCTGCTGCAGCGCGTCGTCCAGATCATCCAGCCGGCGTTCGCAGTCGTCCATCCGTTCGGCCAGTCCGTCCAGCGGTGTATCGCGCTGGAGGATCGCTTCGCCCAGCCAGCGCAGCGGGTGCTTCGCAAATACGGGAGAGGCTCCCAGATCGTGCAGCACCTCGCTCAGTCGGATCACCGCATCGCCGTGCTGCTTCCATTCGTCGTAGCCGGGCAGCCGCTCTTCTTCCGCGGCGCTCAGTTCGGGGCAGGCGCTCCCGTCGTGCGTCCCGCGCAGTTCGATCAGCCGGTGCAGCAGTTCCTTCGCGCTGCTCGCGGATCCTGCGGGTGCGGTTTCGATTTGCGTGAGATACCGCTCCAGCGCCGTGATTTCGCCCTCCATGGCCCGCAGCGCCGCGTGGCGCTTGGCATCGCCCTCGCTTCCACCGTTCCCCGTGGCCAACCACTGCTCGTAGGTCTGCTTGAGGTTCAGAATGAACTCCTTCTTGTCCGTCTGCGAGTCGTGGATCAGGCAGCACAGCTCGTCCAGGCCCTGCTGTCGCAGGCGGTGGAAGACCACGTCGATCGCCGCCCGCTTCTCGCAGACGAAGAGCACCCGCTTGCCGCGTGCCGCATAGTCCGCGATCAGGTTGGTGATCGTCTGTGACTTGCCGGTCCCCGGCGGGCCCTGGATGATCAGGCTGTCGCCGCGCCGCGCCTTCGCGATCGCGCCCGTCTGGGTCGCATCCGCGGAGATGATGAGATGCTGGTCGGAAGGCGGCAGCAGCGGCGGCGCTTCCATCTCCACCGCCTTCGGCTCGATCGAGAAGATCCGGTCGAAGGCCGCGTTCGCCGTGTCGTGCTCGATCAGGTTCGCGTAGTCGCGCACCAGCGTCATCTTCCGGTAGTTGAAGTTCGCCAGCGTGATCGCGCAGAGGTCGAACTCCCAAGCGTAGGGATTTCCTTCCGCCTCTTCCACCAGCGTGAACATCGTCCGCTCGCTCACACCCGCCTCCGTAGGTGGCACCATGAAAGGCGTCCGCGGCCGTGGCGGTGCTCCGGCCAGTTCGCGCAGGGGCAGGGGAGAGGGCTGCACCAGCCTTTGGAACATCTGTAGGCCCAGCGGCCGGAAGTCGCTGCGGTCGTAGCTGTAGTCGATGCTCCCGGCCCGCTTCGCGCGCTTGGCGTGCCGCGCCATCCGGCGGCGGTACTGGTCCAGGCTCTGCCGCGCCCGCTGATGGATCAATTGGATCTTCGGCTTGTCCACCAAGCTCAGGGACACTCCCGGCTCCGTCTTCTGGATCAGCGCCCGCAGCTTCTCATGGAAGTCCTTCAGCGTGGTCTCGCGCAGATCGACCGTCGCCGGTAGGTCCAGATCGTAGAGCTGCTTGAGATGGTGGCGCAGCGCGGGGTTCACTTCCGCTTCGTTGCCCTGCGGCTCCAGCGTGTAGTGATCCTTCACGCCCTTGCGCTTCACCAGCTCCACCGGCAGCAGTAGCAGCGGGGAATGAATCCGCTCCTGCGGTGCCTCGCGCAGATTGTTCCAGCGCAGGAAGGTGATCACCAGCCGCAGTTGCGAGAAACCATACTCGGCCCGGCTCCGCCTCGCCTCGCTGATCAGCTTGTCCAGTTGTCCGGGCAGGTACGGGGTCTCCTCGGTCCGCAGCCACTTCTGCAGCGGCAGCGTGCGCCCGGCGCTCAGCTCGGCTGCCACTCCCTCGTGCCAGTAGAGCAGCTGCTCCGGCTGGATGTTCCGGTAGTCCAGCACCAGCGGCACGCTAGCGGTCGTCAGGTTCAGCGAGCCCTGCGAGCTCTTGAAGTAGATCAGCCGGTTGCGGCGGGAGATCTCGAACAACCGGTCGCGCAGGTGCGTCTGGATGATCTTCCGGCGTCCGCCCTTCGTGGCGGTTTCGAGGCCCGGCAGGCTCAGCACGTCGGTATCCAACGGTTGCTCGCGGTAGTTCTCGAGCTGCCGGATCAGCGTGGCCAGATCCTGCGAGCGCTTGCCGCGGTGCAGCTCCGTCATCTCCGTGATCAGCGCCGCGATCACCGGGTGCAGGCGCGGCGCGATCGAGAAGAGATTCTGCCGCGCATCGGCGAAGCGCTCCAGCTCGTCGCGTTCCGTGAAGTCGAGCCCGCAAGTCAGGCTCGCCAGGAGCAGGCCCAGCGAGTGGATGTCGGTGAGTTCATCGTGATGACCGATCACGTGTTCCCAGGCCACGTGTCCCGGCACGAACATCGGTCGCGTGATCTCCGCACCCACCGCCGCGACATCCAGATTCGTGACCTCCGTCCGGTGCTGTTCGTTGTCCGAGTCATAGCGCCGCTCGCCGATGACCTCCACGCCGCGGCCTACCGGGGCTTGGAGTTCGTAAACCTTCAGGGCCTTGTTAGAGGCTTCGATTCCTTCTGCGGATACGAAGCCCAACCTGCGGTCTTCATGGAGCACGATGTCTGAAAGGCCGCGTAGCGGCGCCACCCTGTCGGCTTCATGAATCGCCAGCGTCTCGCGCATCAGCGGTAGCACCGCGGCCAGCACGTCATCGGCCTCGAAGCCTCCTTGCGCGACGCCTTGTTCGAGGAAGCGGGTGAATGCGGACTCGTTCATGGCGTGGGATTCGTTGCGGCTTGGGCGAGGAGCGTTGCGGATTGTTCTTTCAGTCGCTTCAGGTCCTTCGCTTTCACTTTGAGTTCCTTCGTGGCCAGCTTTTCGAAGTGACCCAGGCTTTCCATCGCCCGTGACTGTTCGATCCCGGCGGCGACCGGTAGCTCGTCCAAGTCCGGATCCACCGCGCAGAAGTCCAGCATCACCTGACAGAGGTACTCGCGCCGCGCCTTCGAGAGATCTAACAGCTCGGTGAGTAGCGCTTCATCCGCCACCTCCGCGGGCTTGAAATCGGGAAAGAACAGCCGTGCATGCGCCAGCACCGCATCGCTGCGGAACCAAGCCGGGCGCAGGTGTTGTTCGAGGAAGCGCCGCGTCAGGGCGGTGAGGCGCACTTGCTGTGTCAGGTCGAGTTCGTCGAGCCCTTCGCCTTCTTCCAGCATCAGCGCCACTGCGGCATCGAGATCGGCTCCTTCCTCGACCCAGAGCTGCAGCGCCCTTGCCCGCATGAAGGTTTCAGGATGGGTCAGTTGCTCGGTCTTGGGCTTCGACTTGGAGAAGATCTCCGCTGCCTGCGAGAGGTAGCTCTTGCCGCTGACATGGGCCAAGCCGGTCGAGGTTTTCACCAGACTCGCCACGGCGGTCTCCAAGCAGCCGGTTGCCTGATAGCTGCCGCGGTCGGCGAAGAGTTCAGTCGCCAGGCTCCATAGCCGCGCACTCTGGATGTGGCTTGGTTCCGCCTGCGCGTGTGCCGCGGATTGGTGCAGGATCCGGTCCGCCAAGTAGTAAGCCCCGTCTCCCATTTGCCAGAGAAGGTAGTGCGCGAGCTCATGACCGATCACCGCCCTGAGCTCCATCCCGCTGAGCAGGGTCAGGATCGGCCCCGTGAAGATGAGATGCGCCTCGCCGGGAAGATAACAGATGGCGGCATTCGGATCGGTCCGCCCTTGGGCTTGGTAGGCGTGCACTTGGATCTCCGAAAGGCCCAAGGCTTCCTGCGCTGCCCGGATCTCGGCGAAGAGTTCCGGGTGGCCCTCCGCATCCATCCGGTAGGAATCCCGCAAGAGGGAGAGACGCACTTCTTCCGCATCCTGCGTCAGTCGCTCGGCGTCCGACTGCCAGGCCCAGACCTCGGGCTCCTTGCTCCGGATCCAGTCCACCAATGCTTGGTGCTGCGGCAGGGGAGATAGGGTCCGGCTCATCTTGCGGCGGATTCAAGCGGGCGTTCCTTGGCCCCTCAATCCTTCTTCGGCCTCGAGCTCCAATCGGACCTTGGCGAAGATTTTCGAACTTTCCCCTTGTTGTTTACCAAACGGTCAACTATCTATTCCGGCGTGGGACGCAAAAGTGACGCCAAGCAACGACTGCTCGACGCTGCTCTCAGTTTGATCTGGGAGAACAGCTACGGGGTCGTGACGATTGACGCCATCTGCGAGAAAGCCGGCGTGAAGAAGGGTAGCTTCTACTACTTCTTCGAATCGAAGTCGGATCTTGCGGTCGCGGCCCTTGATGAACTATGGCAGGTCGAGATCAAGCCGAAGTTCGACGCGATGTTCTCGGCCTCGAATCCGCCGCTTGAGCGCATCCGCCTCATGATGGAGTCCGCCTACGACTGCCAGAAGGAGATGCAGCAAGAATACGGCAAGATTATCGGTTGCGCCTGTTTCTCACTGGGTTCCGAAGTCTGCACCCAGAACGACCCGATCCGCCAGAAGGTTCAGGAAACCCTCTGCCGCAAGGTTCGCTACTTGGAATCCGCCATCCGCGATGCCCAAGCCGACGGTCTGGTCGCCGCCGGGGACCCCTTGATCAAGGCCAAAGCCCTCTACACGCTTTACGAAGGCAGCCTCACCGAGGCCCGCATTCAGAACAGCTTGGATCCGCTCCGCATCCTCCCTCAGATCGTCATGGATTTCCTTGGGGTTCCTGCCGCCGATGCCGCCCGCACGGGCTCCTGACCTCCCTTTTTTTGCCTTGTTTGTTTACTAAATAGTCAACTACAAATCCTTGATTCTCAGCGATGAACATCCGCAAAAGCACAGACATTTACAGACTTTTTGTCCGCCTCCGGCTGGTCACGTCCTCCCTCGTCGTCCCTACAAGGAGTTTATTGGCATTAAAGACCCGTTACTTCGGTCCGGTCGGCCATCCTTGAGTCCTTCCACGCATTTTTTTTGCCTCAAATATTTACCAAACAGTCAACTACCGCCTCCTCCATGAGCACGAATCAACTGATCGGAAAAGTAGCCGTCGTCACCGGAGCCTCCAAGGGCATCGGCGCCGCCATCGCCAAGGATCTCGCCGCCGCCGGCGCCTCCGTGGTGGTCAATTACGCCTCCAGCCGTGACGGTGCCGACCGCGTCGTCGCCGAAATCACCGGCGCCGGCGGCCGCGCCGTCGCCGTCCAAGCCGATCTCTCCAAGCCGGATCAAGTCGCCAGCCTCTTCGCCGCTACCAAGCGTGAGTTCGGCCGCGTCGACATCCTCGTGAACAACGCCGGCATCTATGAGTGGGCCCCGCTCGAGCAGATCACGCCGGAGAGCTTCCACCGGCAGTTCGACCTGAACGTCCTCGGACTCATTCTCGCAGTGAAGGAAGCCTCGCCCCTCTTCCCGGAGGAAGGCGGCAGCGTGATCAACATCAGCTCTACCGTTTCCACCGCCCGCTTCCCCGGCGGCACGGTCTACACCGCCACCAAGGGTGCGGTGGATGCCGTCACCCGCGTGCTGGCGGCCGAACTTGGCCCCCGCAAGATCCGGGTCAATTCGGTCAATCCCGGCATGGTCGATACCGAGGGTGCGCAGAGTGCCGGCTTCATCGGCAGCGACATGCAGAAGGGCATCGAGGCGATCACCCCGCTCGGCCGCATCGGCAAACCGGAAGATATCTCCGGAATCACTGTCTTCCTGGCCGGTCCCGAATCGTCGTGGATCACAGGAGAGAGCTTTTTCATCTCCGGCGGGATGCGCTGAGCACCCCGTCCTTCGCCTCACAGACTTACCATTCAGCGAACTACCTCCATGAGTACCCCGACAGACCAAGAAGGGGAGTTTCGTCTCCCCGACGCTCCGGAGCCTCCGGCTTCCAAGTTCCACGCCCGCCTGGCAATCATGTTGCTGGGCGTGGGTGCCGCCGCGGCAGGGCTCCATTTCGTGCCCAAGGCCTTGGCCAAGGAAGAGGCTGCGGTAACGGCGCCCGCGCACTTGCCGCAAGTGACCGTTGCCCCGGTCGAACAGCAGACCGTCACCGATCACCGCGAACTCCTCGGCCGGGTGGATGCCCGCGAAACGGTCGAGGTCCGCCCGAGGGTTTCCGGCCACATCGAAGAAGTCCGCCTGCAAGCCGGCCAGATCGTTGAGAAGGGTGACGTGCTCTTCGTGATCGACCCGCGCTACTATCAGGCCCAACTCGATTCCGCCGTCGCCGCGGTGGAGCGCGCGAAGGTCCGTGTCGGCATCGCCGAAAGCGAGGCCAAGCGCACCGCCAGCCTGGTCTCGGCCCGCGCCGTTTCGATCGAGGAATCCGAAACGCGCAACTCGCGTCTCGCCGAGGCCCGCACCGATCTCCAGTCCGCCGAAGCCGCCTTGGCCTCGGCCAAGCTGGACATGGAGCACACCAACGTGCGCTCGCCGATCCGCGGCAAGGTCAGCCGCGCCCTCGTGACCGCCGGAAACCTGGTTTCCGGCACTCCCGGTGGCGCGACCCTGCTGACCACCGTGGTCTCCGTGGGCGACGTGTATGTCTATGCGGACGCCGATGAAACCACCGCACTGACCTTCGATCGCATCCGTCGTGAAGGCGGGTTCGCCGCCGAGGACGGCAAGGTGGTGGTCGAGATGCAGGTCGGTGATGAGGACGGCTTCCCGCACCGCGGCTACATCGAGTCCACCGACAACCGCGTGGATCCCTCCACCGGCACCCTGGTGTATCGCATGGTCTTCCCGAATGCGGATGAGAAGCTGGTCCCCGGACTCTTCGCCCGCGTGCGCCTGCCCGTCAGTGCTCCGGCACCGACGCTGATGGTGAGCGAACGCGCGATCGGCACCAACCAGAGCCAGAAGTTCGTGCTGACCGTGGCCGCCGATAACACGGTGAACTACCGCAGCGTGAAGCTCGGCCCCGTGCTCAACGGCAAGCGAGTGATCCGCGAAGGCATCCAGAATGGTGACCGCGTGATCGTGAACGGTCTGCAGCGGGTGACCGCCGGCATGATCGTGGACCCCGCCGTGGCGGTGAACTGAGCCATTCACCGGACCCCTTAACTCCAACTGCCCGGAGCCTTGTGCTCCGGGCGGCCGGGGGCGCTTCGTCCCGATTCCGGCCGCCAACGAGTCCCTCCTATGAATTTCTCCGACTTCTTCATCAAACGCCCCATCTTCGCGGGCGTCCTATCCATCGTCATCTTCCTCATCGGCGCGATCGCCCTCTGGCGCCTGCCGGTGAGCGAATATCCCGAGGTGATTCCGCCGACCGTCGTGGTCCGCGCCAGTTATCCGGGTGCGAACCCGAAGACGATCGCCGAGACGGTATCCACTCCGCTCGAGCAAGCGATCAACGGGGTCGAGAACTCGATCTACATGTTCTCGCAGGCCACCAGCGATGGCGTGATGACCCTGACGGTCACCTTCAAGTTGGGCACCGATCCGGACATGGCCCAGGTGCAGGTGCAGAATCGAGTCTCACAAGCGCTTCCGAAATTGCCCGAGGAAGTCCGGCGCATCGGCGTGACCACCGTGAAGAGCTCGCCCGACCTCACCATGGTCGTGCACCTGCTCTCCCCGGACGGACGCTACGACGACATCTTCGTCCGCAACTACGCCACGCTCCAAGTGCGCGATGTCCTCACGCGCCTCCCCGGCGTCGGTCAGGTCCAGCTCTTCGGCTCCGGCGACTATGCGATGCGCATCTGGCTCGATCCGAATAAAGTGGCCTCTCGCGGCATGACCGCCGGCGATGTCGTCAATGCCATACGAGAGCAAAACATCCAGGTCGCTGCGGGATCCGTCGGGCAGCAGCCAAACCCGAACGCGACCGATACCGAGCTGCTCATCAATACCAAGGGCCGTCTCGTCACGGAGGAAGAGTTCGGCGAGATCGTTCTCAAGATCGGAGCACGAGGTGAACGCACCCTGCTGCGCGATGTCGCGCGCATCGAACTCGGTGCCTCGGAGTACGCGCTGCGCTCGCTGCTGAGCAACAAGACCGCCGTCGCCATCCCGATCTTCCAGCTCCCGGGTTCAAACTCGATCGCCCTCTCCGACTCCGTCCGCGAGACGATGGAAAGGCTCAAGAAGGACTTCCCGGAAGGCCTCGATTACAAGATCGCCTACGATCCCACCGTCTTCGTCCGCCACTCGATCAAGGCCGTCGTGCACACCTTGCTCGAGGCGATCGCGCTCGTGGTGCTCGTGGTCATCATTTTCCTGCAGACCTGGCG